>JANNCO010000068.1:0-7422 GCA_031386655.1 Polaromonas sp.
GCTATGAAATTTATAGTAAATTGCATGACTGAATGGACAGCTGCTAACAGCAAAAGCTCTACTTCAACCACCCCCGCTTGCGAAAATACAGCATAGGCAACACAGCAGACCCGGCCATCACCAGCAAGGCCGCTGGGTAGCCCCAGGTTTTGGTCAGCTCCGGCATGTACGAGAAGTTCATGCCGTAAATACTGGCAATCAACGTAGGTGGCAGCAGCGCCACGCTGGCTACCGAGAAGATTTTGATGATCTTGTTTTGGTTGATGTTGATAAAACCCACCGTCGCATCCATCAAAAAGTTAATTTTGTCGAACAAAAATACCGTGTGGCTGTCTAGCGAATCTATGTCGCGCAAAATCTGGCGGGCCTCGTCGTTTTGCTCCGCCGACAGCATTTTGCTGCGCAGCATAAAACTGACCGCGCGGCGCGTGTCCATCATGTTGCGGCGAATGCGGCCGTTCAAGTCTTCTTCTTTGGCGATGGTGGCCAGTACTTCACCGGCTACTTCGTCGGTCACCTCGCCGCTCAGTACTTTGCCGCTGATGTGTTCTAGCGCGTCGTGGACGCCCTCTAGCGCGTCGGCAGAATATTCGGCATCGGCGTCAAACAGCTTGAGCAGAACATCGCGTGAATCTTCGATCAATCCTGGCAAACGGCGGGCGCGCATGCGCAGCAGGCGAAACACGGGGACATCTTCGTCGTGGATGGAAAACAGCACGCCTTTGCTTTTGAGCTCATCGTTGTTCAGGTTCAAGATAAACGCTACACGCTCGGTGCGCGACTCGGCGCTGTCTTCGATCAAAAAGTCTGACCGGATGTGCAGGTCGCCGTTGTCAGCGGCGTAGAAGCGGGCGGATTCTTCGATGTCTTCGTCCATCGCGTCGTCGGGAATACTCAGGCCGTAGTGCTGCTTGATCCACGCTTTTTCTTCAGGCGTGGGGGATTCAAGGTCGACCCAGATGGGTTGGAACTTGGTAAGTTCTTCCAGAGATTCGATCTCTTCCTGGAACAGGCGGCCATTGGCCAATGTGAAGATGTTGAGCATGGCTCACTCCAAACAATGTGGTTGTCAGACGTGTAAGGGGGTGTGCTGCTCACGATTGAAAAACTTGTTTTTCTAGCAGCGCGCACCGGCGGGGGCAAAAGCAAATGGGTTGCTTCCATGCGGCCAGTGCGGTGCAGTGCGGCCATGAATCGTGGTGATGGTGGCCAAGCGCTGCAAAACGGGGGACGCAGGAAGCTACCGACTAGGGTAGGTTTCCAAAACGGACTCCAAAAGTGAAGATGCCTGATTATCCCTTGTATCTTGCAGTAACGGTAACAGAGCACTGTGACAGGCCAGCTAACTGGCCAGAAACTCCAGCAACTGTGTCTTTTGGGCATACGCATCGCGCCGCCCCAACTCGATCAACGCACCCACAAAACCTGGCTCAAATAGCAAATAGCTGGCCAGGGCCGCAGCGCCTGCGCTGCTGGTGGGCGCGCCTGCGCTGCTGGTGTGTGTGCCTGCGCTGCTGGTGGGCACGCCTGCAGCCATAGCTTCACCCACCTGCACAGGCCCCAGCGCGCCCAGCCCCTCCAGCGCGTTGCGGGCCGACGCAGGCAGCTCGCCTACATGGCGCAGCGCTATGTCGTCCAGCGATTCGCTGGGTTGCAGGCTCATCACACGTACGCTGCGGTACGGCATGACAGCGGCTACCTCGCGCGGTAGCTGGTCTAGCGTGGCGTTCATGCGCTGGGCTTGCTCTACGTCGCCGTGCAGCGTGTCGTGGAACACGCTGGCCATGGCGTGGCCCAGTATGCCGCCCAAGCCGGGCTCTTGCGCGCCTACTGGGTGGGCTTTGGCTAATTTAGCCGCACTGCCGCCAAAGGTGCTGCGCTGCGGCTGCCCTACGCCAATACACAAAACTTTGTGCGCACCCAAATGCATCGCAGGTGAGAGCGGCGAGGTTTGCCGCATGGAGCCATCACCAAAATATTCGCGGCCACCGTCTACCCACAGCGGCGTAGCCGGAAATATCAGCGGTATGGCGCTGGAGGCCATTAAATGCTCTATGTTGATGGGGCCAAACTCGGCGCGGCGGCCCGGACGCACCCACGGCGGTTCGCGGTGGTCGCGCGCGGTGTGGCAAAACGTCCAGTGCACGCCGCTGCTGTAGCTAGACGCCGTCACAGCCAGCGCGTACAGCACCTTTTGTTCCAGCGCCGCCTCAATGCCCTGCAACGGTATCGCCTTGTGCAAAGTGTCTACCAACGGCGTGTTGTTCAGCAACGCACCGTGCCCGCGCACTTGCTTGGACAAAGCCCACGCAGCGGCAATTTTGCTCATGCGCACCCAAGGCGATACGTGCAGTGAATACACCCGCTCTGAGCGCAAGTTCAGCCAAAACTGCGCCAGCATGTCCATAGCGGCCAAGCCCTGCGTAGCGCGCGCCGCTAAAAAGCTGGCGTTCAACGCGCCGGCTGAGGTGCCCACCAAAATTTGAAACGGAAACGCTGGCCCAGTATGCTCTGCGCCCGGTTGAGCAATGGGTTCAGCAATCGGTTGAGCAACGGGTTCAGCAACCAATGGTAGGTCGATAGCAGCGCCCGCAGGCTGGGCGGGCGTTTGCAGGCGCACCATCTCGGCCAGTGCTTGCAACGCGCCTGCTTGGTAGGCTGTGCGTGCGCCACCCCCCATCAGCACTAGCGCCGTGCGCGCGTGGCTGGGGCGGGACAATCCGGCGTTGATCAGCGTAGACAGCGTCATTAGGTTAAAGTGACCAGTTAACTTATCCGGTTATTCGGTTTATATGACAACAGCGCTCACACCCAAGCGCGAGTTATGGCTTTTGCTGTCGCTTGCTGGCATCCAATTTACCCACATCGTGGATTTTATGGTGATGATGCCACTAGGCCCCCAGTTTACCCAACTGTTTAACATCACCGACGCGCAGTTTGGCCTGTTGGTGTCGGCCTACACCTTTGCCGCTGGTGCCTCGGGCCTGCTGGCATCGCTGTACATCGACCGTTTTGGCCGTAAGAAGCTACTGCTGGTGTTGTACGTGCTGTTTGGCTTGGCCACCATGGCCTGCGGCCTGGCACCCACCTACGAAAGCCTCATGCTGGCACGCGTGGCCGCTGGTGCCTTTGGTGGCGTGCTGTCGGCGCTGTCGCAAACCATTGTGGCCGATGTGATTCCGTACGAGCGGCGAGGCCGGGCCAACGCGATTGTGATGTCGTCGTTTTCCGCCGCGACGGTGGCAGGTGTGCCACTGAGTTTGTTTTTGGCCGCGCACTGGGGCTGGCACATGCCGTTTTTAGCTATTGCAGGCGCGTGTGCGGTGCTGGCAGTGATTGCGTGGGCCACCATGCCTGTATTGACAGACCATTTACGTAGCGAGCGCAGCTCTGCGCTGGCCAATATTGTGCAAGTGGTGTCCGACCGCAACCACCTTAAAGCGTTTGCTTTCTCGGGCTTGCTGATGGCAGCGGGCTTTGCGGTGATTCCCTACATCACCATTTACAGCACGGTCAACGGCGGGCTGACCACGCAGCAGGTTCCCTACATTTACCTGTGCGGCGGCGCTGCCACACTGCTGACGGCACGCTGGGTGGGGCGCATGACAGACAAAATAGGCAAGCAAAAAATGTTTACCGCCACGGCCATAGCCACCACCGTGCCCATGCTGCTGATCACGCAAAGCGCACCGCTGGGCTTGTGGGGCATTTTGGCGGTCAGCACTTTGTTTTTCATCTGCATGAGCGGCCGCATGATTCCGGGCATGTCGATTGTGGTGTCGGCGGGCAACCCCAAACTACGCGGCACGTTTATGGCGCTCAATTCGTCGGTGCAGTCGGCAGCGATGGGCGTGGCTGCTTTTGTCGGTGGCCTGGTGATCAGCCGCGATGCGCAGGGCATGGTGCAGAACTATGGTGTGAACGCCTTGTTGGGCGTCGTGATTACCTTGGTAAGCCTGTGGCTGGTGGGCAAATTATTTTTGTACGGGGCACCCATTTCAGCACCTGTACCGGCTGCCGCAGTGTTAGATACAAAATAGTTTGCAAAATTTATAGTGATAGAAATCAAGCACTTAGCCGCAAAACATGGTGTTCTACCTGCATTTTGCTGCATTGCAAGGTTGCGGGCCCAAGGCTTGTAGGGCATAGTGACCTTAAGCGAAGATTAAATGGTTTTAAGTTGTTTTTAGGTGTTGGGGCTGTGCGTCAAACTAGCTTCCAACGTTTGTGCAACGAGAGCAATTAGGAGGCTCCCTATGAACTTGACGATCAGTGGTCACCATCTTGAAGTTACCCCCGCCCTGCGGTCTTATGTGACCAACAAACTCGATCGAATATCCCGCCACTTTGACCAAGTAGTCGACATCAAAGTACTTCTCACCATTGAAAAGCAAAAAGAAAAGGAGCGCCGCCAACGAGCGGAATGCAACATTCATGTGAAAGGTAACGACTTGTTTGCAGAAAGCAGCCACGCTGACCTGTATGCCGCAGTCGATGAGCTGGTAGACAAGCTGGACCGCCAAGTCAATCGTCACAAAACCAAATTGCAAAATCACCACTTTGAATCTACTAAACGTACTTTGCAGTAAACCATTGATCGTTTGAAGATCAACAAGGGTCGCGTTAGCGGCCTTTTTTACGTCTTAGCTTGATGATTAACTACTATTAATTTCGTAGCTGCTTGAGCAGTATTTACTTGGGTTTCTGGGCTATTTCTTTGTTAAACAAGGCTGTTTGAAGTGGTTTGGAGAGTGTTTTTGTGCTGTGTGGCTTTGTACCCAGTTCGTTGTTCTAGTACGCGCACTGCTGCGGTCAGTAAAAGGCCAACGAACGATACGGTGCTGCGTAACCGCGAGGCCTATGAGCAAAAGCCTAACGATCGCTACAAATTCAATAGCTGCTTGAGCAGGTTCTACGGACTACAAAGGCGAAACCATGGTGCTATTTATCTACCAACAGCACCGCTACGTATGCGAGAGCCTAGATATGCCCCAACTAAAAATAATAACGACCACATGACAAGAAAAAGAAAGCCGACAACCGCTAATGGCCCCAATGGCAAGAATAGCAACCCGTAGAGAAATTGCCCAAAGATGCTACCCACGTAATGCGCCCAAAGAGGCTTTGCTGCTGTAAGGCCTGACACGACACCCGCCAAGAGCAGCGCAACGTAGTAATAAACGCCGGGGGCATCCCATGGCTCCTTGTATCCGGTGAACCACGGCGACAGCGCCCAAACCGCGAATGCAGTGGCAGAGGCAACTAAAAATGCAAGCGACGATGATCGATTCATGGGTGGCCTAATGTTTTTCCATTAATCACCGTGGCAGGCACCATCGTTACATCCAGCCCCGCCCATTGCGCGGCGAAGGCCCACATGTCTGCTGTCTCATCAATGACCTTGTCGGTCGGCTTGCCTGCACCATGCCCTGCGCGGGTTTCTATACGGGCTAAGTGCGGTTTGATGCCAATGTCTGCCGCCTGAAGTGCAGCGATGTATTTGAAGCTGTGGCCTGGCACCACGCGGTCATCAGTGTCGGCCGTGGTGGCGAGCACCGCTAGATAAGATTTTCCAGACTGAATGTTGTGGTACGGCGAATACTTCAACAGGTTGCGAAAATCCACTTCGTTTGCTGGGTCGCCATATTCGTCTACCCACAATTTACCGCCCGTGAACTTGTCAAATCGCAGCATGTCCAGTACGCCTACCTGCACCAGCGCGGCGGCAAATAAATCAGGCCGCTGATTGACCACCGCGCCCATCAGCAGGCCACCGTTTGATGCGCCCTGAATCGCCAACCCGCCTTCCGTCGTGATGCCCTGCGCCTTTAAATATTCGCCAGCAGCAATGAAATCATCAAATACGTTTTGCTTGTTGTTACGGCGACCGGCCTCGTGCCAGGCCCTGCCATATTCGCCACCGCCACGAACGTAGGCCACTGCAAAAACGCCGCCTTGTTCAACCCAAGCCAGTATGGCGGGCGCAAAACCTGGCACATCGATCAGGCCGTAGCCGCCGTAGGCATAGAGCATGGTCGGTGCCGGGCCGGTTACGTCCTTGCGCCGCACCAGAAGCATGGGGATGCGCGTGGCGTCTTTTGACTTGTAAAACTGCTGCTCCACTGCAATCTGTTGGAGGTCGATTGCCACTTCTGCCTGGCTCCACACGAGTGCAGTATTGCTGGCCACGTCGTACCGGTAGATGACGCCGGGAGCATTAAAACTGGTGAAACCGTAGAAGGTTTCGCTATCGTCCACAGTACCGTCAAAGCCAATGGCGGTGCCGATGCCCGTCAGCTTGACAACGCCATCTGCCTTGCCTTCAAGCGTATAGCGCCTGACCTCGGTTTTCATGTCTACCAAATACATCACCATCAATCGGCCGCCAACCAGCGACGCGCCATTCATCAGCGCGTCTTGCTCGGGCAGCAAGGCTGTTATGGTGGGCTTGGTGGGTTGGGTTGTGGCCATGTCCATGGTGAGCACCTTGTAGCGTGGCGCGTCTTTGTTGGTCATCAGGAAAAGTTTTGTTCCCACGTTGCCAACAATGCCCCATTGATCGTCGAAGTTGTCGACCAAAACTATGGGTTTCCAGTCGGCACTTTGGGTGTCCACGATGGTCAGCTTGCTACCCGCTGTACCGCGCATAGAGTTAATGGCGACGTAGCGCCCGTCTGCGGTCATGGTTAAAGAGTGCATCAAAACGGGGTCTTCTGGGGTGGCAAAAATCAGTCTGTCTTGCGCTTGGGGCGTACCTAGTGCATGGAAGTAAACAGCATGGTTTTGCATGCTCGCATGGGCCTCTTCGCTTAGTTTTGGCTCAGGAAAGCGCGTGTAAAAAAAGCCCGACTGATGCTTGCCCACATCCGCAGCCCACACGATGGTGGTGAACTTTGCCCATTTGATTTCGTCAGGCAGCACGGCGGCCGTGTCCACGTCCAGCACTTTAATCGTACGCCCGTCCCCGCCGCCGTCTTGCACCGCATAGGCCACATGCTTACCGTCGTTGGATGCTGCCCATTCGGCCAGCGCGTCAGCCCCATCCTTGGCCCAAGTGTTCGGGTCCATCAGCACCCGCCCTTGGCCATCCGCCGTGTCACGCACATAAAGTACCCGCTGGTTTTGAACACCGCAATTGCGAAAGTAAAAATAGCGATGGCCCTTTTTGACGGGAATGGTGAACCGCTCGTAGTTCAATAGTTGCCTTAACCGATTCTTGAAAATATCCCGTGCGGGCAGCGCAGCCAAGTAGGCATTGGTGAGCTGGTTCTGCGACTCAACCCAGGCCGCCACTTCTTTATCAGTACGCACATCATTTTCAAGCCAACGATACGGGTCTGTGATCGTCTGGTCAAAATGCTGCTCTACAACGTCAAGGCGCTTTGTTAGCGGGTAAGTCATTTTTGGCATAGTGGTAACAGT
>JANNCO010000095.1:0-12168 GCA_031386655.1 Polaromonas sp.
GATTCAGATTAGTACTTGAGATCAGCTCTTGAGATTGCTAACATCTGCCAGTCACAACGCCAATGGAGCGCAGCAACGTTCGGTGTGCCTATGACAAACAATAAAGGGCCGTAGGTCCGTTTGGCATGGGCATACCGTGCGGTGCTGCGTGACCGCGAGGTACTAGGACAGCAAAGGACTAAAGAACGAAATAACGCTGCATGACCGCGAGGTGAAAGCAAAGAGCAGGGCCAACGAACGAAACAGTGCTGTACAACCGCAAAGATTATGGACAGTTCAGAGGCGCTACAAATTCAATAGCTACTTGAGCAGTATCTACGACCTACACTGCATATTTTGGCAATAAAAAAGCCCGTTAAACCGAGCTTTTCAAAAGTGCTGAAAAACAAATCTGTTTATGCGCTCAGTACCTTGTGCAATTCGCCGTTCTCATACATCTCCATCATGATGTCCGAGCCACCAACAAACTCGCCTTTGACATACAGCTGGGGAATCGTAGGCCAGTTGCTGTACTCTTTGATGCCTTGGCGCACTTCCTGGTCTTCCAGCACGTTCACGGTTTGAATGCCTTTGGTATCGACGCCGCAGGCTTTTAAAATTTGAATCGCTTTGCCCGAGAAGCCGCACTGCGGAAAGCTGGCATTGCCTTTCATAAACAAAACTACGTCGTTTGATTTGACGAGACCGTCAATGCGGGTTTGTGTATCACTCATAGGTAGATGTCTTTCTGAACTTGTACCCCTATTATTTCACTTTTCTGCGCAAACCGGGCGCTTACTGCCCGGTTTACCTTAATGCCTGTGCTGATGGTGGGCATCTGGCGTATGCGCATGGGTGTGCTGCACCGGTTCGTGGCGGTGCTGGTGGCTGTGTGAAACGGATAAATCAGCAGGGGTGGCATGGTCGTGCAGGTGATGTCCGTCGTCATGGGTATGTGCGTGGGTATGGTCCAGCGCCTCGTGCTGGTGTGTATGGCCGTGCGATTCTGCCAGGTGCAGCACCACGCCAGCCACCATCAGCAGTGCGCCCAGCGCCGTAAACAGGCCTACGTTGCGCTCGCCCAGAGCAATGGCTACGGCACCCCCGATAAATGGTGCAAATGAGAATACCGACCCTGTTCGCGCAGCGCCAAACGTACGCTGCGCCAGCAAGTAAAACCGCAAACTCAGCCCGTAGCCTGTAGCACCAATGGCCAGCAGCGCTAGGGCAGCAGCCAGGCTGGGCAACGGCTCAGAGGCTAGCCATGCAAGCGTTGTCGTGCTGATCGTGCCCAATGCGGCCTTGCCGAGCACCACAGCTCCCGGGTCTTTGTCAGCCAATCCGCGGGATAAACTGTTGTCAACGCCCCAAGCAGCAGTAGCCAGCAAGACGGCCAATAAACCTACCAGCTCCAAGCTACCCAGCTGACCTTGGTCAACAATCAAGGCTACGCCACCCAACAGCAAAAGCGCCATGGCAGCCCACACACGTTTGTCCATGGTCTCGTAGTACAGGTACCAGGCCAACACAGTGGTAAAAACGGCCTCCAGCGACAGCATCAGCGATGCGCTGGTACCGCTAGTGCGCTGCAAACCCCAAGCCAGCAGAACCGGGCCCAGCATGGCCCCAAAAAAGGCCATGGCCAGTAACCGCGGCAGGTCTGTGCGGTGCAGCGCGGCCTCTTTGTGTGCAGGCTGCCGTAGCAGTGCACCTACCAGTGCTGCCCCGGCGTACAGCAGCGCGGCTGTGCTTAATGGCCCCAGACCAACGCCAAATGACTGAACTAATGGCGTGCTGATGCCAAACAAGGCGGATGCCAGCAAAGCCAGCAAACCGCCGCGCACTACAGAGCCACTCATGGCAGCTGCCTATGGGAATGCGCCATGACCAGTTATTTGCCTGTAAAGTTCGCCGCAACAAAATTACCCGATGGGGTAAAAAACATAAACAGGGTCTGCTGGTCTGTATCCTTAGCCTGCGTATTTTTGTAGGTAACTTTCCATTCCTTGCCGTTTTTTCCGTCGATCAGTTCAGCTTTGTCGTGTTTGATGGGTTGCCAGTTGGAAGCCAGCTTGCCATTGGAAAGTAAAGCAGTTTTGCGTTTGTCCGCGCAGTCTAAAACTACTGATTCTGCTGCAGGCTTGTTGCCATGAAAGTGGCAGCTGCTGTCTGCACCAGCCAGGGCAGTAACAGGTGCTGTAGCGCAGAATAAAGCTGCAGCGGTGGAGGCAAATGTGATAAATTTTTTCATGATGAGAGTCCTTTAAGGAAAATAAAAAATTGAATAAAAAGTTAAACAGAACCAGTTAATTATGGGAAGCTATTTCAATGTGTCGCGGCTTTTGTCTTGTGAGTTGTTGATGTCCATGTCTTCGTGCGCATGAATATGTTCCTGTTGCGCAAAACGAAAGCTGTTGGGGTCTGCATCGTGCTGATAACCGTGCAATTGCATAAAGAGTAAATACACACCTGCATAAACCAAACCTACATTGGCGACATAGCTAAAACGCTTGAATGACGGCTTGTTGCGCCACAGTGCCAGTAGTGCCACCATCACGGTCAAAGCTGCAATTTGACCCACTTCAACACCCAAATTAAAGCTCAAGATACGCAGCAGCATACTGGTGCTGTCGTCTCCTAACGGCAATTGCTGCAGGCGCGTTGACAAGCCGAACCCATGTAGCAGACCAAAACCAAACACAGCCCATAACAAGCTGGGTGACTTCATATCGAAATACTTCTGGAAACCGCCGTTGTTATCAAACCCTTTGTATATTACGCTGACAGCAATAATCGCATCGATCAGATAGTAGTTCCAGGTGATTTTGTAGTAGGTTGCAAAGATCAGCGTAATGCAATGTCCCAGGGTAAAGACAGTGACGAACTTGGTAATGTCCTTGAACGTGCTGAGGAAAAAAACTACCCCAAACAGAAACAGCAAATGATCGTACCCCGTCAGCATATGGCTGGCACCCAACCCTATGTACAGCATGTACCCACCATCGAGCATGCGTTGGCGGTCATCCAATGATATGCCGTGTGCGGCGGCAAGCGTCGACAACAGGCTCAGAAAAATTAAGGCATAAAGCCAACTTAGTTTGATTTTCATAAGTAGATTGATTTAAGGCATTAAAAAATTTACCGGTTTGATATGGGCTGTGCGCTTAGCCACTTACCCAGCAGGCAGTGCGCAGGCCAGCAAGATCAATCGGCGTGATAGCTGCAGCAGTCGATGCGCAAGCGGTAGAAATACTGGCGTAAGACCTGGCGCGTTATGGCCAAGGTGCTAACGGTTTTTAAGCCAGACTTTTTGGCGGCCGTAGCCACCCGTCAATCCAAGGCTGCACATACAAGGGTGTATTGCCAGCTTGAGGAGGTATGGATGCTGCAATATCTGGCTGTGCTGGCGCATGCCGAACTAGGCCTGGGGTTTGCAGGCCCGATGGCGCATGGTGGTGGGTTTGCACTGCATGCGTTTCATCAGCATGCAATGAAAAATCATCGTGGTGGTGATGGTCAATTTGCTTAACATGGCCTACAGCATTGATAACATCGTCAGCGCGCTGCACAACTCCGTAAGGGCTTACCAAAGTGAGTGTCTGCATTAACAGTGCCAGCAGCATCCAGACCATGCGCAGGTTCCAGCGGAAATATCTACGGGAAATCATCTAAAAATTATAGCGTGATAGAAAATACAAGCCCGCACGAAGCATCCTATAGTTGCCCGCCAGTACAACGCGTTACACCACCAATGTCCTGGCGTGAGCTGATGTTATTAAACCCTGCTGCGTGTAACAGCACAGCCACTTGGGCGGCTTGGTCATGGCCATGCTCCAGCAGCAGCCAGCCACTTGCGTGCAAGTGCGCCGGCGCTTGCTCAATGATGCTGCGAATGTCGTTCAACCCGTCTGCGCCCGAGGCCAGTGCTTGCAACGGTTCGTGCGTAAGGGCGGCTAGGTGTGGGTCGGCAGCGGCGATGTAGGGCGGGTTGGAGACGATCATGTCAAATTTTTGCCCGGCGACCGCACTGAGCCAACTGCCTTGGTGAAACTGCACTGGTAACTTGAGCTTTGTGGCATTGGCCTGTGCCACGGCTAGCGCGTCGGCGCTAGCATCCGTGGCACACACTTGGGTGTGGGGGCGTTGGGACTGGATAGCCAGTGCAATGGCACCGCTGCCTGTGCCCAGGTCTAGCACTTTAAGTTTGTCGATGGGTGGCAATAACTCCAGCGCCCAGTCCACCAGCGTCTCGGTATCGTCGCGCGGGTCTAGCACGCGCTGGTCTACCGCCAGTTTCAGCCCGTAAAACTCTTTGTGTCCCACGATATAAGCCACCGGCTCGCCTGCGCGGCGGCGGGCGCACAGGGCGCTGTAGGCGTCGGCTTGCAAAGTGCTGACCGGATTGTTGTCGTTGGCAACCAGCCAGGCCAGGTCGGTGGTGGGTTTACTCAAAGTGTGCAGCAGCAAAATGCGTGCGTCTACTTTGGCCATGCCGTGCTTTTGTGCCCGCAGCAACGCCACCTGCACAGTGCCCAGCGGCTCGTTGGATTTGGCTGTAGTGGCCTGCTGCACGGGCGCAGGTCGGGGCGCTTTGGCGTAGGGCTTGGGGGCGTTTTTATTGACGGTGGCGTAGCCTGCGCGGGGTTTGGGGCCTTTGGCGATAGATCGGGCCATTAGGCACCACCTACTTCCAGCTCGGCCACTTGCTCAGCCTCGCGCGCGTGCAGCAGTGCGGTGACGGTTTCTTGCATATCGCCTTCCATGATGAACAGCAGTTTGTACAGTGTCAGGTTAATGCGGTGGTCGGTCATGCGGCCTTGGGGAAAGTTGTAGGTGCGAATGCGGTCGCTGCGGTCGCCACTGCCGATCAGGCCTTTGCGCAGTGCAGCGTCTTTGGCCGCGCGTTCTGAGCGGTCTTTCTCGTGAATGCGGGCAGTCAGCTCCTTGAGCGCCGAGGCTTTGTTGCTGTGCTGGCTGCGCCCGTCTTGGCATTCGGCCACGATGCCGGTGGGCAGGTGGGTAATGCGCACGGCAGAGTCGGTTTTGTTAATGTGCTGGCCGCCTGCGCCGCTGGCGCGGTAGGTGTCTATGCGCAAATCGGCGGGGTTGATTTTGATCAGCACGGCTTCATCAGGCTCGGCCAGCACTGCTACTGTGCAGGCGCTGGTGTGAATGCGCCCCTGCGTCTCGGTGGTGGGCACGCGCTGCACGCGGTGGCCGCCGCTCTCAAAGCGCATTTGGCCGTAAACATGGTCGCCTTCTAGTTTGAAGACGACTTCTTTATAACCACCCAGCTCGCTAGGCGACTCGCTCACGATTTCCGTGCGCCAGCCTTTTTTCTCGGCAAAGCGGGTGTACATGCGAAACAAATCTGCCGCAAACAGCGCCGACTCGTCGCCGCCCGTGCCCGCGCGCACTTCGATAAAGCAGTTGCGCGCGTCGTCAGGGTCTTTGGGCAGCATCAGGCGTTGTAGTTCGTCCTCGATTTGTGCTAACTCAGTTTCGCCGCTGGCAATTTCTTCTGCCGCCATGTCGGCCATATCAGGGTCGGCTAGCATGTCGCGCGCGCCTGCGATGTCTTTTTCCAGCTGCTCGTAGCGTTTCAGTCGGCCCGCTACGGGCGTCACTTCAGCATGCTCTTTAGACAAATCGCGAAAGGCCTTCATGTCCGCCATGATGTCAGGGCTGGCCAGCAAGCTTTCTAAATTTTCCAGGCGCTCGGCGTATTTTTCGGATTGGGTGCGGAGAAAGGGTTTCATAAAATTCTAGTCAAAAGCAAAGTATTAAAAAAGCGTTATTTGCTACATATTGCGTAGCTGCTTGAGCAATTAATACGGGCGCTAGAGGCCGTTTTTGGTTTCAAATAAAAAGGATATAGAAGGCATTATCAGTTGATCTTACTTTGATGCACTTTGAGCAGACAGCCACTCTTTAGGCGAATAAATATTCAAGCCGCTGCGGCGAAAATCTTTACCATTTCGTGTGATCACCGCGTTCAAGCCGCAGTTAATAGCCGCATGGCACAGCACCGCATCTTCAAAATCTACCATCGGGCTGGCGATGGCGTCGGTAATCACAGCCCGCGTTACAGGTGCAACATCGCACAAGTCTAACAACACAGATAGCAACTTGCGCGATGCCTTGGCTCCCAGCGCTTTAGCTGCTAGATAGTCAATCGTAGTGATGGTAGTGGCGCAGACAAACGCCGTTAATTCACCTTGTTCTACCCGCTGCAAAATTTGCCGAGCGTCGTCTACAAACAATTCTCTTTTTAGCAAAGCATCCAAAATCACATTGGTGTCTAGCAGCACCGCAGGCCGCATTTCAGACGCCTGCCCCGCCACCTTACTGCGCGTCATCGGTACTTAGCCTCTAAGTGTTTTTTATAGTCTTGTTCGTCCAGTGGCAGCCCTGCCAAAGCGCCTACCAGTTGGTCGGTTTTAGACGGCCGAGCTGTAGCTGCTGTGGCAACGTGAGGCGACTGTCTGCCCAAGGCGCTGAAGTACGCAGCGACTAGTTCAGACACGGAGCGCCCCTCTTGGGCGGCATACACTTTTGCATTGGCAATCAGACTATCGTCTAAGCGTAGAGTTAGTTTAGTGTTCATGCATATCTTTGCCGTACAGTTTTTTATAATTATACGTCAAACTGCTGTTTGATGAGCTGATTGGCCTGCTCTAGGACTCTGGCAGTCAGTGCAACAGATTGGCGCTAGAGGCCGTTTTTGCTTTGAGATTGGGATAAAAAAAGGCGGCTGGCAGCGGCTTTGGCTTGTTCGCGCTGCACATCGTCGGCAGCGTTCAGCTGGCTGTAGGTGCCGTGCAGCATTTTTTGCGTGAGGCCGCGTGACAGTGCTTCCAGCACATCGTCAATATTTTCGCCTTTGGCCAGCAGTTTTTTGGCGCGGGCGATTTCCAGCGCGCGCCACTGGTCGGTTTGTGCGTTCAGCTGCTGGATCAGTGGCACGCTGCCGCCAGCGCTGCGTTGGCCCATCCAGTGCATGAAGTCGACCACGCCTGCGTCTACGATGGCCTCGGCTTGGGCTACCGCGGCTTGGCGGCTGGCCTGCGCGGTTTGCACTGCGCTGGCCAGGTCGTCTACGGTGTACAGGTACACGTCTTCCAGCGCTTTGACCTCGGGCTCAATGTCGCGCGGCACAGCCAGGTCCACCATAAAGATAGGGCGGTGTTTGCGCGCTTTTACAGCGCGTTCTACTGCGCCCAAGCCGATGATGGGCAACGTGCTGGCAGTGCAGCTGATGACGGCGTCAAACTCGTGCAGGCGGCTGGGCAGTTCAGCCAGGTGCATGGTGTGCGCGTTGGCAAATTTGGCGGCCAGCAGCTCGCCGCGCTCGATAGTGCGGTTGGCAATAACGATGGCTTTGGGGTTCTTGGCAGCAAAGTGCGTGACGGCCAGTTCAATCATCTCGCCTGCGCCCACAAACAGCACTTTGATATCACTGAGGTCTTCAAACAACTGCCCGCACAGCCGCACCGCCGCCGCCGCCATGCTGATGCTGTGCGCGCCAATCTCAGTGTGGCTGCGCACGTCTTTAGCCACAGCAAAGCTGCGTTGAAATAGCTGGTGCAGTGTGGTGCCCATCGCACCGGCGTCCTCCGCTGCGCGCACGGCGTCTTTCAACTGGCCCAATATCTGCGGCTCGCCCAGCACCATAGAGTCGAGCCCGCTGGCGACGCGAAAGGCGTGGCGGGCTGCATCGCCCTCCATTAAGTTGTAGGTATGGCCTTGCAGCGCCTGCGCGGTCAGCCCGCCGCTAGCTGCCAGCCAGTGCAGTGCGTCGCCCGACTGCGCCGTGTTGCTGGCGCCATAAATTTCGGTGCGGTTGCAGGTGGACACCAAAGCCAGCTCTGCCTGGTCTGAACCCGAGCCTGCGCGACTGTGCAGCGCTGTACGCAAACCCGCCAAAGTGGGCGATAACTGGTCCAGCGCAAACGCAAATCTGCCGCGCACGTCCAGCGGCGCGGTGTTGTGGTTAATGCCAAGGGCCCAAACAGACATAGTCACATTATAAAATGTGCAGAAAAATCAAGTACTTAAATAACAACATTCCTTGAGATAACGCTGATATGGACTTTTTAGACGCAATTAACCACTTGCTGAACTTCTTGGCACCCGCAGCGGCTGTGGCACTGCTAGTGGTGTTGGCAAGCCGATTATTTAAGCAAAATAGGCCAATAACCCATGCATTTACTGCTCAAGCAGCTATTAATTTTATAGTGTGCGCAGTGGTTATCACGGCAGGCCTGTGGTTTTTTGGCCGCGACGCCAAGATGGCAACCTACCTGGCTATGGTGGTAGCCAGCGGTACGGTGCAGTGGGTGCTGGCGGGATGGTGGCGCAAATAGATCAGCTAATTTGCAGCTAGCGGCCTGGCTTGAGCACAGCTTACCAATCCAGCCAGCTTACCAGTCTACCAAGCTCAACCCTACGCTTAGCACGTTGCGTTTGACGTTGTAGTCAATCAGGCTGTCGCCATAGCCGCTGAACAGCTGGGTATGAAAGCGCAAACCACTGTTAGCGCTGCCCAGGCTGCGCAAATATTCAAGCTTTACCGACCCCCGCCCTGGGCTTTTCATGGCGTGGCGCACGGTCAGCCCCAGCGTGTGGGCTGTTTTTTCAATGCCCGCGCCCGTGTCAAAGCTCCACCGGCCCGCCAGCTCGGCGCGGCCAATAAAGTTGCTGATATCGGGGTTGTCATCTTTGTCAGCACGTTCGCTGATGCGGTCCCACACCCGGGCTTGCAGGGTATACCGATCGCCATTGCTGGCAATTTTGTCGGCAGCGGCCACCACATAGGCACGGTTCCAGCTGCGCGACAAAGGTTTGCTTTGGCCGTTGGACTGGTGCACGATGCCTGCGCCTGTCATGCGGTAAGTCCAGCCGCCTGGCAGCGCTGTGGCGTGCGGGTAAACGTAGATCAGCTCGGGCTCGTGGTCAGTGACGCGAAACGGGCGCGAGATGGCGCTGTTAAACAGCTGCCAATAGCTTTGCTGGCTGTAGCCAAACCAGATCGAGTCGCGCAGCGCATCGTCCCCACCCCGCAGTAGGCCTGAGGCGATTTTGGTGCGCACGCTAAGGTTGATTTTCAGCTCCGAACTGCTGAACTCTGTGGCACTGGCAGGCTGTCCGTTGCTGGGCGAGTTGGGTTGTGTGTTTACGTTGTTGGCGGTGGTCACGGCCAAACTCATGGGCCGGTAGCCTCGAATCTCCAGCGCTTCACGCGCGCTGGCGTGTTCCAAGTCCCAAAACCGCGTGATCTCGCTGGGCTGGGTAGCCGCGCGCTGCGCAGGCGTCAGCGCGGCTGCGGGTGCCTCGGGGTTTAACGCAGGAGTGTCTGCAGGCAGTGGCCGCGCTGAGGTAGTGCTGGAATTGGAATTGGAGCTGGTAGGGGTGCTGGCTGAAAAGGGTGGTGCAGCAAAGGGCGGTGCTGTAGCGGGGAGGGTAGCGCCGGGAAGTGGCGTACCAGCCTGGGTCTTGGCGGGCACTATATCTTGCCGTTGCGCCCAGTTGTCGTAGCAAGCCAAGCGTGCAGCGCTGTCCGCTAGGTTGGCGCATGACGGCACACTCATCTGTGCTGCTGCACTCGCACTGGCCAGCGCAGCAGTGATGGCTAAGATATTCTTTTGCATCGCCGCATTTTAAGCGGCGTGTTACACCGGCAATGTGTAAAACCTGTAAATCTGCCTTTAAATCAGCTTAAACAGCTATTAAAAAAATAGCTTAATAATTTCAAGGTGCTGCTGGTTGTGGCGCTTGCGCTAATGCTGGGTCTAGGGTGACGCGCAGCTTGCCGTCTACCACGCGCACATCGGCAATGCCCATCTTGGCCAGTTTTTCTGCCTGGCCGCTTTTAAAGCTGTAGATAGGTGTGCGCTGCAGGGCCAGCTGCGCCAGGACTGATCCGTATTGCGTGGCCACCTGCGTTACGTTGGCAGACACACCGCGCAGCTGCAGGTCAGCAATCTTGGTGTCGTCTAAAAATATCTCGCCTGTGGTGCTTTGGTAGCGCGGCTTGGCGGTAATCACCGCGGTGCCAGTGACAGGTTGCTGCAGCAAGGTAATGGCCGTGTCAAACGCCATAGTAATGCGGTCAGAATCCTCGGCCAGCGACACTTTGGGGTTTTGCAGTTTGATGCAAGTCACCGGTGTAGGGCAGTTTTCTTGCGGAAATTTCGGTGCTATGGCGCTTTGAATTTGCGCTGCAGAAAAATCCAGTGTAAGTTTGCCATTGGTGTAGCCGCAGCCACCCAGGCTACCAAGCATAGCGCCTACGGCCAGTGACAAAAATACAATGCGTTGCGACATATGCGTCATGTGCGCCATCATCGCAGAAACTGCGATGGGCTTGTAAGGTACAGGTTTAGCTCAGGTTACCCGCTTGCCTGTAGCTGTGTCAAAGTGGTGTACGCGGTCGGCGCGGGGCTGCACATGCAGGGTTTGGCCAATGGCAGGCGACACAGCTGACTCATCAGCGCGCACAATCAATGGCTCGTCGCCTATCTTGCAGTACAGCAAGCGTTCCGCGCCCAGCATTTCGATAGATTCGACCGTAACTTCCCAGGCCCCGTTCTCGTTACCATGGCCTATCTCTAAATGTTCAGGGCGTATCCCCAGTGTGCGGCCCGCCTGCGCACCGGGCACATTTTTCAGCAGGTTCATCGGGGGCGATCCGATAAAGCTGGCCACAAACACACTGGCAGGGCGGTGGTACACCTCATCGGGTGTGCCAAATTGTTCTACGTTGCCACCGTTTAACACCAGCATACGCTGCGCCAGCGTCATGGCTTCTATCTGGTCGTGCGTAACGAACAAACTGGTAATGCCCAGCTCGCGGTGCAGCTTTTGAATTTGCAGCCGGGTCGATGCGCGCAGCTTGGCGTCCAGGTTGGAGAGCGGTTCGTCGAACAAAAACACCTGCGGTTTGCGCACAATGGCGCGGCCCATGGCCACGCGCTGGCGCTGCCCACCCGACAGCTCACGCGGCTTGCGCTGCAGCAGCTGGTCCAGCTCCAGCATGGCGGCGGCTTTGTCCACACGGGTTTTTATTTCATGCTCGGGCACCTTGGCAATCTTCAGCCCATAGGCCATGTTGTCAAACACGCTCATGTGCGGGTACAAGGCATAGTTTTGAAACACCATAGCAATGTCACGCTCAGACGGCTCCAGATCGTTGACCACTTTGCCGCCAATGCTGACAGTGCCTTCGGTAATTTCTTCTAGGCCCGCAATCATGCGCAGCAGCGTAGATTTGCCGCAGCCCGATGGGCCAACTATCACGATGAACTCACCATCTTTAAATTCAGCGCTCACCCCGTGAATCACTTGGTTGGCTTTGGGGCCTTTGCCGTAGCGTTTGATGATGTTGTTAAGTTGGATGGCTGCCATGTGTAGTTGCCTGAAATTTTTTAAATCGGAAGTCCGCATTAAACCCTTAAATAATCTCACTTCTCTGTATCCACCAGCCCCTTAACAAACCACTTCTGCATCAGCATCACCACCAGCGCCGGTGGAATCATGGCCAGCAGGGCAGTGGCCATCACCACGTTCCATTCGGTTTGTGCATCTCCGCCAGAGATCATGCGTTTGATGCCGATGACTACGGGGTACATGTTCTCGTTGGTGGTGATGAGCAGTGGCCACAGGTACTGGTTCCAGCCGTAGATAAACTGAATCACAAACAGCGCGGCCATGGATGTTTTAGACAGTGGCACCAAGATGTCGATAAAAAACCGCATCGGCCCTGCGCCGTCCATGCGCGCGGCTTCGGTCAGCTCCTCAGGCACGGTTAAAAAGAACTGGCGGAATAAGAAGGTGGCGGTGGCTGATGCTATCAAAGGCACGGTAAGGCCTGCGTAACTGTTAAGCAACCCCAAATCAGCCACCACCTTGTACGTAGGCAATATGCGCACCTCGACAGGCAGCATCAAGGTAACAAAAATGGCCCAAAAGAAAAACATGCGAAACGGAAAGCGAAAGTACACGATGGCAAAAGCCGACAGCAGCGATATAGCGATCTTGCCCAGCGCAATGACCAATGCGGTGATGGCGCTGACCACCATCATTTGGCCCACCGGCGCTTTGGATCCATTGCCACCGCCCGTGCCGTTCCATGCAGCGGTGTAGTTCTCTACCAGGTGCGACCCGGGCCACAGCGGCATGGGCGCTTTG
>JANNCO010000129.1:0-9204 GCA_031386655.1 Polaromonas sp.
CCAAGTGCTGTGCAAGCCCGGCAGCATCAAGCCGCACACCCACTTCACCGGCGAGATCTATGTGCTGTCCAAAGACGAAGGTGGTCGCCACACCCCGTTTTTTAACAACTACCGCCCGCAGTTCTACTTTCGCACCACGGATGTGACTGGTGCGATCGAGTTGCCAGAAGGCAAAGAGATGGTCATGCCTGGCGACAACGTGAGCATCACCGTCAAGCTGATCAACCCGATTGCCATGGAAGAAGGCCTGCGTTTTGCGATCCGTGAAGGTGGCAAGACCGTGGGTGCGGGCGTTGTGGCTAAGATTGTGGCGTAAGGAAATATTAATTTTTAAAGAATCTAGGGGCGTAGCTCAATTGGCAGAGTGTCGGTCTCCAAAACCGAAGGTTGGGGGTTCGATGCCCTCCGCCCCTGCCACTGAATAGTAAATTTAGTTTAACTAACTCAGTGGATTGGTAGATAAGCCCGTCAATTTGCTTGGCGGGCTTACGTGTCTCAGGCGATAGTAAAAATGCGAACTCATCAAGAGTTCAACTGGTAAAAAATGGCAACACAGCAAGTCGAAACAGTAAGTACAAGCGCCGATAAGGCGAAGCTGGCTATTGCCGCATTATTAGCGATCGGTGCAGTGGTGGGCTTTTACATGCTGAGCAAACAAGGCGCATTGGTTCAATGGGCTGCATTGCTAGTGGGGCTAGGCGCTGCTGTGGCTATGGTCATGACGTCAGAGGTGGGTAAGCAATTCGTAGCTTTCGGCCGTGACGCTTGGCGTGAGGCTAAAAAAGTAGTATGGCCAAGCCGCAAAGAGGCGATGCAGATGACGGCTTATGTGTTTGGCTTTGTAGTCATCATGGCGCTCTTTTTATGGACTACGGATAAACTGCTTGAATGGGCTATTTTTGATCTATTTTTAGGCTGGAGAAAATAATGTCTGAGTTATACGCTGTGGTGGAATCTACCGAGTCTGTTATGCGGGCGGCTCCTGCAAATCCTGATTTGCGCTGGTACGTGGTTCATGCTTATTCCGGCATGGAAAAAGCAGTAGAGCGCAACATTTTAGAAAGCGTCAATCGGTCTGGTATGCAGGGCAAGTTCGGTCGCATCTTGGTTCCCACCGAAGAAGTGGTCGAAATGAAAAATGGCCAGCGGAAAACGACCGAGCGCAAATTTTTCCCCGGCTACGTGCTAGTTGAGATGGTAATGGATGACGAGAGCTGGCATTTGGTGAAGCACACCAACAAGGTGACGGGTTTTGTTGGCGGGGCTAAGAACCGTCCTGCACCTATATCTGAGGCGGATGTTCAAAAAATCGTCAATCAGATGCAGGAAGGCACTGAAAAACCGCGTCACAAAGTTGAATTCATGCCGGGCGAATATGTTCGTGTCAAAGAAGGCCCATTTACAGATTTTAATGGCACCGTCGAGGAAGTTAACTACGAAAAGAATAAGGTGCGTGTGTCCGTGACTATATTCGGCCGAGCGACGCCTGTGGAGTTGGAATTTGGACAGGTCGAAAAAACCTGATAAGTAGTTGTAAACATTCGCGTTTTTCGACTCTATGCGAAACAAGCCCAAAGAGTTGTCAACCCCGGGGAGTTGTGTAACCCACAACGTTTGTACCCGTAAGGAGTAAAAGTATGGCGAAAAAAATCGTCGGCTTCATCAAGCTGCAAGTGCCAGCCGGTAAAGCCAATCCATCACCGCCCATAGGCCCAGCATTGGGCCAACGCGGTTTGAACATTATGGAGTTCTGTAAAGCGTTTAACGCGCAGACCCAGGGTGTTGAACCAGGTCTGCCATTGCCTGTGGTGATCACAGCATTCGCAGACAAGAGTTTTACCTTCATCATCAAGACGCCTCCAGCGACTGTGTTGATCAAGAAAGCCATCAAGCTTGACAAGGGATCTTCCACACCGCACAGCGCGAAGGTCGGCAAGATTACCCGAGCGCAACTGGAAGAAATTGCAAAAACCAAAATGAAGGACATGAACGCAGCCAGCGTTGATGCCGCAATTCGTACCTTGGCCGGCTCAGCCCGTTCCATGGGCGTTACGGTGGAGGGCCTGTAATCATGGCAACCTTAACAAAGAAACAAAAAACTTTTGTGGGCAAAGTTGACAGCAACAAGTTGTATGCTATCGCGGATGCTCTAAAAATTGTGCAAGACTGTGCAACTGCTAAATTTGATGAATCTATCGACGTGGCAGTGCAACTAGGCATTGATGCTAAAAAATCTGACCAAGTGGTTCGTGGCGCCGTAGTGCTGCCTAACGGCACTGGTAAAACAAAGCGCGTCGCTGTATTTGCCCAAGGTGCTAAGGCTGAAGAGGCTAAAGCTGCTGGAGCAGATATAGTGGGCATGGACGATCTGGCTGCTATGGTAAAAGCTGGCAACATGCCTTTTGACATCGTGATTGCTGCGCCAGACGCTATGCGCGTGGTGGGTACACTGGGTCAAATTCTTGGCCCGCGCGGTTTGATGCCTAACCCGAAGGTTGGCACTGTCACCCCCGACGTAGCTACTGCTGTCAAAAATGCTAAAGCAGGTCAAGTGCAGTTCCGTGTTGATAAGGCCGGTATTGTGCATTCGACGATTGGTCGTCGCTCGTTTGATGCAGCTAAGTTACAGGGTAATTTGGCTGCGCTGGTAGAAGCTTTAAACAAAGCCAAACCATCGTCAAGCAAAGGCGTGTATTTGAAGAAAGTGGCTGTGTCATCGACGATGGGTGTAGGCGTGCGCGTCGACACACAGACGTTGCTGGCATAGGCAAAATTGAGAGATGTTGAAAAACATCTCTTAAGTGGTGGGCTGGTAATTTCAGGTGTGCACCGAGGTGTGCATTCAATAGCTATCAGGTCATCCAAGACCGTTGGTGTGGAAGGGCTCAGGTCCGGAAGCTTAATAAATCAACCAACGCAGATGGCGGTCCCACTGGACAAGGTTAAGTCCTAGAACAGTTGATCGCTGAAGATGGGCGCAGAAAGTAGGGCGGTTAACAAACCGCCTCGAAAATTTGCAAATTAAGGAGAAAGACTTTGAGTCTCAATCGCAGTGAGAAACAAGCCGTCATTGAAGAAGTGACTGGCCTCGCAGCAAAAGCTCAAACGCTAGTGATGGCGGAGTACCGTGGTATCACGGTCGCTGACATGACCAAGTTGCGTGTAGACGCGCGTAGCAAAGGCGTAACGCTCAGCGTGTTGAAAAACACTCTGGCACGCCGTGCTATGGCCGGAAGCAGCTTCGAGATCGTGTCCGACCAGATGACCGGTCCGCTGATCTACGGCTTTTCCTCCGATGCAGTGTCTGCCGCGAAAGTGGTAGCAGACTTCGCGAAAACTAACGACAAGTTGGTGATTCGCGGTGGTGCATATGGCGGTAAAGCTTTAGACGTCGATGGCGTGAAGCAGTTGGCTAGTATCCCTTCTCGCGAAGTGCTACTGGCGCAAATTTGCGGCTTGTTGCAATCGCCAATCGCGCGTACGGCACGTGTGCTGTTCGCTTTGGCTGAAAAGAAAACTGTTGCTGCCCAAAGCGGTGACCTTTGATCAACTGAAAACTTTTAGGAAATAAAAATGGCATTCGATAAAGACGCATTTTTGGCCACGCTAGATAGCATGTCGGTCATGGAACTCAACGAACTGGTAAAAGCCATCGAAGAGAAATTTGGCGTAAGCGCTGCCGCTATGTCTGCTCCGGCAGCTGGCGGTGCAGCTGGTGGCGGCGCAGCTGCTGCTGAAGAGAAGACCGAGTTCAGCGTGATGCTTTTAGAAACTGGCGCTAACAAAGTGTCCGTGATTAAAGCGGTGCGTGAAATTACCGGTTTGGGCTTGAAAGAGGCTAAAGACCTAGTGGACGGCGCTCCTAAGGCTGTTAAAGAAGGCATGCCTAAGGCTGACGCTGAAGCAGCTAAGAAGAAGCTCGAAGAAGCCGGCGCTAAGGCCGAACTCAAGTAATTGGGTTGTGCACGCTGGGGCTCGAAGAGCCTTTCAGCTTTTGGTGTTTTTACACCAACCCTTGTAGATGCTCTAAGCTGCATCTGCAAGAGGGCACAGAAAAGTACCGTAAAGCGATATTTTTCTGTGTTCTCTGACGTGACTGCAGAGACATTCTTGGTTCGGGCTTTGTGCAATGCAAAGCCGTCCGCCAACGGTTGGTAGTGGCCAACCGCCAAGGCTCATGGCATCTGTGATGGATGTTTATGCGCATGCCAGTCGCCTTTAGACCTCACCACACTCGGAGATCTCATGGCCAACGCTACAAGCTACACTTACACCGAACGTAAACGCATCCGAAAAAGTTTCGGCACACGCGACGAAGTTCTCGAAATTCCCTATTTGCTGCAAATGCAAAAAGACGCATACACCGTGTTTTTGCAATCAGGTATTCCATCCCCAAAACGTGTTGATGAAGGCCTGCAAGCTGCATTTACAGCTGCATTTCCTATCGTCTCGCACAATGGTTTTGTTGAGATGAAGTTTTTGGAATACAACCTTGCAAAGCCAGCCTTTGATGTGCGTGAATGTCAAACCCGTGGTTTGACATTTGGGTCTGCTGTACGTGCACGCGTTCAGCTTATTATTTACGATCGTGAATCGTCAACACCACAATCTAAAGTGGTGAAAGAAGTCAAAGAACAAGAAGTCTATATGGGCGAAGTACCATTGATGACTGAGAAAGGGTCTTTCATTATCAACGGCACTGAGCGTGTCATCGTATCTCAATTGCACCGTTCGCCTGGCGTGTTCTTTGAACACGATAAGGGCAAAACCCACAGCTCAGGCAAGCTGCTGTTCTCGGCACGCATCATCCCTTATCGCGGCTCATGGCTTGATTTTGAATTTGATCCCAAAGACGTGCTCTACTTTCGCGTAGACCGTCGCCGCAAAATGCCTGTGACGATATTGCTCAAGGCGATCGGTATGAACCCCGAATCAATATTGGCGAATTTTTTCGTGTTCGATAACTTCCGTTTGATGGACAGTGGCGCGCAGATGGAATTTGTGTCTGAACGCTTACGCGGCGAAGTAGCGCGTTTTGACGTGACTGACAAAGCAGGCAAAGTTGTCATTGCCAAAGACAAGCGCGTTACTGCACGCCATACCCGTGAGCTGGAGCAGTCAGGCACGACCCACATCAGCGTACCTGAAGACTTTTTGGTGGGCCGCGTCATTGCGCGCAACATCATCGATACTGAAACAGGCGAGATTATTGCCAAGGCTAACGAAGAGTTGACTGAAGCATTGCTGAAAAAACTTCGCCAGTCTGGCGTCAAAGATTTGCAATGCATCTATACCAATGAACTCGATCAAGGCGCATACATGTCGCAAACGCTGCGCGTTGATGAGACCGTAGATGACTTCGCCGCTCGTGTGGCTATCTACCGCATGATGCGCCCTGGTGAGCCACCTACGGAAGACGCTGTGCAGGCGTTATTCCACCGCCTGTTCTACAACCCAGATACGTACGACTTATCGCGTGTGGGCCGTATGAAGTTCAACGCTAAAGTTGGCCGCAACGAATCTACTGGTGACATGGTGTTGTCTAATGAAGACATACTGTCTGTGGTCAAAATTTTGGTCGACTTGCGCAATGGCCGTGGTGAAGTGGATGATATTGACCACTTGGGTAACCGCCGCGTGCGCTGCGTAGGTGAGTTAGCTGAAAATCAATACCGTACCGGCTTGGCGCGAATCGAAAAAGCTGTGAAAGAGCGCTTAGGTCAAGCAGAGCAAGAGCCGCTGATGCCGCACGACTTGATTAACAGCAAGCCAATTTCTGCTGCGCTCAAAGAATTCTTTGGGGCATCGCAGTTATCGCAGTTTATGGACCAGACCAACCCATTGTCTGAGATTACGCACAAGCGTCGTGTCTCGGCACTTGGCCCCGGTGGTTTGACCCGTGAGCGCGCAGGCTTTGAAGTGCGTGACGTACACGTAACCCATTATGGTCGTGTATGCCCGATTGAGACGCCTGAAGGCCCGAACATTGGCCTGATTAACTCATTGGCACTATATGCGCGCTTAAATGAATATGGATTTATTGAAACGCCCTATCGCCGAGTTAAAGAAAGCAAAGTCACCAGCGAAATAGATTATTTGTCGGCTATTGAAGAAGGCAAATACGTTATTGCGCAAGCCAACACTATTTTGGACAAAGATGGACGTTTGACAGGCGAATTGATTTCTGCGCGTGACAAAGGCGAATCCATATTGGTAGGCGCTGAAGCTATTCAATACATGGATGTGTCCCCATCACAAATCGTATCAGTGGCCGCGTCTTTAGTACCCTTTTTGGAACATGATGATGCCAACCGTGCCTTGATGGGTGCCAACATGCAGCGTCAAGCGGTGCCAATTTTGCGCCCCGAAAAAGCGCTGGTAGGTACTGGCATTGAACGCGTTTCCGCAATAGACTCAGGTACTGTAGTGACTGCAACGCGTGGTGGTATCGTGGATTATGTAGATGCCACCCGTATTGTGGTACGCGTAAACGATAAAGAAGCGCAGGCAGGCGAAGTGGGCGTAGATATCTACAACCTCATCAAATACCAGCGTTCCAATCAAAACACCAACATACATCAACGCCCTATTGTCCAACGCGGTGACAAGATCGCCAAGGGTGATGTGATAGCTGACGGCGCGTCAACTGACTTGGGCGAGTTAGCCTTGGGCCAAAACATGTTGGTCGCGTTTATGCCATGGAACGGCTACAACTTTGAAGACTCGATTTTGATCAGTGAGCGCGTAGTATCAGAAGACCGCTACACCTCAATCCACATCGAAGAACTCGTAGTCATGGCGCGTGATACCAAGCTGGGCGCCGAAGAAATTACCCGTGACATTCCTAACCTGTCTGAGCAGCAGCTGAACCGTTTGGATGAGTCGGGCATTATCTATGTGGGCGCTGAAGTACAGCCCGGCGATACGCTGGTTGGTAAGGTGACGCCTAAAGGTGAAACCACACTCACACCTGAAGAGAAACTACTGCGTGCGATCTTCGGTGAAAAAGCCAGCGATGTTAAAGACACCTCTTTGCGTGTTGATCAGGGCTCTCAAGGCACTGTGATCGACGTGCAGGTTTTTACCCGTGAAGGCATCGTGCGTGATAAGCGTGCACAGCAAATTATTGACGATGAACTCAAGCGCTTCCGTTTAGATCTGAATGACCAGTTGCGTATCGTAGAGGCTGACGCATTTGACCGTATCGCTAAATTGCTGGAAGGCAAAGTAGCCAACGGGGGCCCGGCCAAACTGGCCAAGGGCACCAAGATCGACAAAGCCTATTTGGCATCAGTTGAAAAGTACCACTGGTTCGATGTACGCCCTGCAGATGACGAAGTTGCTAACCAGCTTGAGTCGATTAAAAATTCGCTAGAGCAAACCCGCCATAGCTTTGACCTCGCATTTGAAGAGAAGCGCAAGAAGTTGACGCAAGGCGACGAATTGCCAGCAGGCGTGCTCAAAATGGTCAAGGTGTACTTGGCTGTGAAGCGCCGCTTGCAACCGGGTGACAAAATGGCGGGCCGTCACGGCAACAAAGGCGTGGTGTCCAAAATAGTTCCGGTTGAAGACATGCCCTACATGGCCGACGGCACGCCGTGCGATATTGTGTTGAACCCGCTGGGCGTGCCATCTCGCATGAACGTAGGCCAGGTTCTTGAGGTCCATTTGGGTTGGGCTGGTAAGGGTATCGGTCAGCGTATTGGGGATATGCTGCAAGCTGAAGCCAAAACTACTGAGTTGCGCAAATTCCTTGAAGGGGTGTATAACGCCTCGGGCCGCAAAGAAGATCTGAGCAAGCTGGCTGACAACGAAGTCACCGAGATGGCCCAGAACTTGACAAGCGGTATGCCGTTTGCCACGCCTGTGTTTGACGGTGCTTCTGAAGAAGAAATTCGCACTATGCTGAAGTTGGGTTACCCCGATGCTGTAGCGCAAGTCAAAGGCCTCACCGCGACCCGTACCCAGGCGCATTTGTTCGATGGCCGCACAGGCGATCAGTTTGAACGACCGGTCACCGTGGGCTACATGCATGTGCTGAAGCTGCACCACTTGGTCGACGACAAAATGCACGCGCGCTCGACAGGCCCTTACAGCTTGGTCACACAACAACCGTTGGGTGGCAAGGCGCAGTTTGGTGGTCAACGTTTTGGCGAGATGGAGGTATGGGCCCTAGAAGCTTATGGCGCTGCCTATACATTGCAAGAAATGCTAACGGTGAAATCCGATGACGTGCAAGGCCGCACCAAGGTGTACGAAAGCATTGTCAAAGGCGAGCACACCATTACAGCGGGTATGCCTGAGTCATTTAATGTCTTGGTCAAGGAAATTCGTTCCTTGGGCATCGATATTGAGCTAGAGCGCTCCTAAAACCTTGCGGGACTGGCCAGCTTTGCTTAGCAAGCTAGTCAGTCCTCAACCGATTTACAGAAGGAAAGAATCGCTATGAAATCTTTACTCGACTTATTCAAGCAATTTACACCGGATGAGCATTTTGATGCGATCCGCATCGGAATTGCGTCTCCAGAAAAAATTCGTTCGTGGTCTTTTGGCGAAGTCAAAAAACCTGAGACGATCAACTACCGTACTTTCAAACCTGAGCGTGATGGCTTGTTTTGTGCCAAGATTTTTGGCCCTATAAAAGACTACGAATGCTTGTGCGGCAAGTACAAACGCTTAAAGCATCGTGGAGTCATCTGCGAGAAGTGCGGCGTTGAAGTGACACAAACTAAAGTGCGCCGCGAGCGCATGGGTCACATCGACCTGGCTGCACCGTGCGCGCACATCTGGTTCCTAAAGTCACTGCCATCGCGTTTGGGCCTAGTGCTCGACATGACTTTGCGAGATATTGAGCGCGTGTTGTATTTTGAAGCCTATGTGGTCACCGACCCAGGCATGACGCCGTTGAAGAAATTCAGCATCATGACTGAAGACGACTTTGATGCCAAAGAAAAAGAGTACGGCGATGAATTCACCGCCAAAATGGGCGCTGAAGGTATCCAAGAACTCTTGGCCGGCATTGATCTGGACAGCGAGATTGAAAAACTGCGCAACGACCTGACGGGTTCTGAAGTCAAGATCAAGAAAAACGCCAAGCGCTTGAAAGTGCTTGAAGCATTCAAAAAATCTGGCATGAAGCCTCAGTGGATGGTGATGGAAGTGCTGCCTGTGCTGCCGCCAGATCTGCGTCCGTTGGTGCCCCTG
>JANNCO010000133.1:0-12113 GCA_031386655.1 Polaromonas sp.
GGGGCAGAGCGGTTCAAGCAGCAGATTGCGGATGCATTATTGCAAGCTACTGGATTAACTAAGCTGTACGAACGCTCAGACGCCAGCAGCCGCGCGCTGGAGGGGCTGGACAGCGTAACAGGCTGGCTGCGCGGTGCCACCCACGAAGGCACCCATGCAAGTTTAGCCAGCGCCGAAAATATTGTCATTACCGAACACGGTTACCAGCTGTCAGTCAACATTGCGCAAGGTCACAAAACTGGTTTCTACCTAGACCAGCGCGATAGCCGCCACAAGTTTGCGCAGTACGTGCAGCGCAGGTGCTCTGGTAGCACGCAGGCTGGCGATTTGCGCCCTGAAGCTGCGCAGACTTTCAGCGTGCTCAACTGTTATTGCTACACGGGCGGGTTTACCGTGGCGGCTTTGGCGGGCCTGCGTGCCAGCGGTGGCTTGCAGCATGCGCACATCACCAGCATCGACTCGTCAGGCCCCGCTATTGAGCGTGCCAAGGCCAATGTTGCGCTCAACGGCTTTGGCGCTCTGCACACCACCTTCATGGACGCTGATGTCAACGCCAGCTTGCGCCAATTTGTGGAGGCGGGCCAAACCTTTGACGCTATCGTGTTAGACCCGCCTAAGTTTGCGCCCACCGCCGCACACGCTGACCGCGCCGCGCGGGCGTACAAAGACATTAACCGTTTGGCTTTTAAAATTTTAAAACCCGGGGGTGCGCTGTTTACCTACAGCTGCTCAGGCGGTATTGACGCCGCGCTGTTTCACAAAATTATTGCAGGTGCGGGCATTGACGCTGGCGTGGACGGCTACATTACCGACCGCTTGGGTGGTGCGCCCGACCACCCGATGACCATTAATTTCCCTGAGGGGGAATACTTGAAGGGGTTGGTGGTGGTGAGGAAGTAGCTGGATTGTTTATAGCCGAAAAATTATACTCAAATAAGCCATCTAGGCCGTAGAACCTGCTCAACCAGCTATGAAATTAATAGTACTTTGGCAAAATGAATTTGATGCTAAGCCACTAAAACGATAGGCTCCAGAGCGTCACCCTGCGCAAGAATTTTGCCGATGGCTACTGTGTGCACATAGCCCAGTTTGTGCAATGCCGCTATGCAGTCTTGCACTTTGTCTGCCGGCACGCTGGCCAGTAAACCGCCGGCAGTTTGTGGGTCAAAGATCAGCGGATAGCGCGGATGTTTGACAAACTCCTCTTGGTTGCGCAATGCCCTGCGCAGACGCACGTTGGCGCCCTGCAACGAGCTGACGATACCCAAGGCTACACATTCTTCTGCGCCCTCCAGCATCGGCAAGGCAGACAGGCTAAGCTGCGCGTCTACCCCCGAGGGGCGCGTCATCTCGACCAAATGGCCTAACAGGCCAAAGCCTGTCAGGTCGGTGCATGCCGTAGCGCCGTATTCAGTTAAACACTGCGCGCCAAGGCGGTTAGACACCACCATGGACTGCAGTGCGCCGTCAATCCAGCGGCCTTTGGCAGCCAACTGCGCGTGGGCTGCAAACAAAGTGCCCGTACCAATCGGTTTGGTGAGGATCAATACATCGCCAGGTTGCATGCCGTTTTTGCGCAAAATTTTGGTGGGATCGTCGTCGATCAAACCGTTGATGGCAAAACCCAATGCCAGTTCTTTGCCCTCGCCAGTGTGGCCACCCACCAAGGCGCAGTTTGCGTCGTTCAAAATTTCCAGCGCACCGGTCATCATCTGCGTCAGCACGTCTTCTACCTTGGCTTCCAGGCCCGGCGGCACGGTACATACGGCAGTGGCCGACTGCGCCTGCGCGCCCATGGCCCAGATGTCGCCCAGTGCATGGTTGGCCGCTACTTTGCCAAAGATATACGGGTCGTCAATAAAAGCACGAAAGAAATCCACCGAATGCACCATCGCCTTGCCGGGCGGCACGCGCACTACAGCGGCGTCGTCAGGGTCTTTCAGGCCGATCACTACATCGTCGCGCTGCACTGGGTGCAAATTGCCCAGGGCACGGCTTAGCACGCTGGCCCCTACTTTGGCACCACAGCCACCGCAGCGCATGGCTATGGCGCTGATGGCTTGCAAAGATTCTTCATTGGTCAATTTCACGCTGCGCGCACCTTGGGCTGCTGGTGGTGCTGCGTGGGCATCCATCTTGGGAAAGTCTTGAAATTTGCGCATGAAGCGCCGGTCAATCCAGTCTTTCCATTGCCAAACCTTGGCGCCTGCAAAGCCCAGCGCACCGCGCGAGGCTACGGCGTATTGGTCGCCAGTGCTGATCAGTGCCAGCCAGGTGGTTTGCGGGCGGTAAGCTGCTAACGCTACGCCTTCAACTGCGCGGCGTAAATTGGCCGTTAACGGTTTGCCTTGGCGTACTGCAAACACGCCCGCTTTTTCCAGCTTGTAGTTGACCATACTGGCAATGTCGCCTGCGGCAAAAATGTCGGGGTCGGTCACGGTTTGCAGCGTGTCTTGTACCTTGATAAAACCTTCGGCATCCAGGTCTAGCCCTGTTTGCTGTAGCCAAGGGGCTCCGCCTGCGCGAGTAACCCAAATAATTTCGTCAGCCTCCAGTGTCTGGCCGTTGGCGGTTTGCAGTCTGCCAGCGTGCACTTGGTTGACCGCGGCGTTGTGGTGCACCACCACACCGCGTTCGTGCAGCACGGCTTCAAACCGCTTGCGCACGCCCGCGTTGTGGGTGGGCAAAATGGTGGCGATGTTGGTAAATAAATGAAAAGCTAAATCTTGTGGGTTGCGGCCCAACGCTGTCAGCTCGTTGCGCAAACGGTATTGCATGGCCAACAGCAGCTCTACACCGCCTGCACCCGCGCCCACCACCGCAATGGTGGTTTTGCCAGCGTGCTTTTTGACACGTTCCAGCAGCTGCAGCCAACGGTCATTAAATTGCTGGATGGGCTTGACGGCTACTGCGTGGTCACTGGCCCCGGGCACGCCGCCCAGTTGCGGGGTCGAACCGATGTTGATGGACAGCTGGTCATACGGTACGGGCGGGCGGTTGCGGCAGAGAATTTTTTTATTCACACGGTCAATGCCAATGACCTCGTCTTTGAACAGCCGTGCGCCTGCAAACACGCACAGGCGCGACAGGTCGATATGCACCTCGTCATAGTCGTAGTGCCCTGCTACGTAGCCTGGCAGCATGCCCGAGTAGGGGGTGTGCATATCAGTGCAGATCAGCGTGATGCGCACACCGGGGATGGGCTGCATGCCAAAGCTTTTGAGCACCCCTACATGGCTGTGACCGCCGCCGACTAAAACAATATCTCTTAAAACGGGTTGCTCTGATGTTTGCATGCTGTTGTTTAATTTTTTCTTAAAGTGCGGATAGCCTAAGTGCTTGTATGACACCCAGCAAAGCTGCAAGTTCAGCTTCTGGGGCAAAAAGGGGCGCGCGCAGTGCACATTGTCGTTGCAAGTGGTCGACAAAACCGGCCTCGTCCTTACAACGTTCTAGCAGTAAGGCCAATGCCCGCGCGTCACCCACTGGAAAGTAGCCGTGGTAACCATCGCCCAGCATGCCCACATTGCCCGGTATGTCGGATGCGATAACGGGTGTGCCACTGCACACGGCCTCCATCAGCACATGTGCGCCACCTTCCATTTTGCTGGTGTGCACCAGCACGTGCGCACGCTGGATTTTGGCACGCGTTTGCGTGTGTTTCAGTGCGCCAGCCCATGTGTAGTTTGCGCACATTGCGGCAGTGTCCAGTGCGTCTTGGGCCAGTTGCGGGTCTAGCCCCGCTCCGATATGGTCTATGAAAATATCCTCGCGTGCCTGCAGCAGCCGCGCTGCAGCAAACAGGGTTTGGGGTGATTTTTCGTCCCGCAAATGACCTACCATCACGGCGCGCAGGCGGTGTGCGGCTTTGGGCAGAGTTTTGCGGGTTTTGGTGGATTGCAGCACCACATGTGCCTTGGCGCGGTGATGCAGCTGCAGCTCATTTAAACCCAAAGGCTGCAGAACTATCAAGGCGCTGGCTGCATCCAAAGCGTGTTGTGCTTGCGCATCCGTATGGATGTCGCGGTATAAATCTGTGCCCGTCAGCACCACTACAAGGCCGGTTTGTCCACGCTGGGCATGCCATTGGGTGACAGATGCGGCGCTGCGGCGTGCGTGCAAGGCCAGCAAGATACTGTCTGACGCAGATTGCGCGGTATCGCCCGGCCATGCGTTAACAATGCGGGTACGATAATGTTTGCCAAGTAGCCCGGCCCAGCGTTTGGCGGTTTGCCAGTTGCCGTTATTGGCATCTGATAATGCCGGGCTGACTATAACGATGTGTTTGGAGTTCATGACACCACAAATTATGCCCCGCAACGCGGCCCGTAACCGCAGTGATGGCGTTGATCGCAGTTTTGCGTCAAACCAAGCCATGCCAGCGCCCGCCGCACCACTTGTCGCTACAGACCATTGGCGCTGTGCACCTGCTGCGCAGTTGGCCGCAGGGCTGCGCGATATTCGCAAAATTACCCTGCAAGTGTTTGACGCTTACGTAGCCGCTGGCGTGCTGCAAGTGCCATTCAAAGATGAATTTAACCCACCACTATGGGAACTGGGCCACCTGGGCTGGTACCAAGAGTTTTGGATTGGCCGCAACCCGCAGCGCAGTGCAGGCATTCATTACAACCACGCGCTGCCGCGTTCGCCATCGCAGCAGGCCCACAGCGATGCTTGGTACGATTCGTCTACCGTGGCACACCCCAGCCGCTGGCATTTGCCGTTGCTGTCGCCCGATGCGTGCAAAAGCTACCTTGCTGCCACCTTGGAGCAAACCCTGGCCCTGCTAGCTACAGCGGGTACCAACGACCAGGCGCTTTACTTTTACCGGCTGGTACTGTTCCACGAGGCCATGCACCTGGAGGCTGCCGTGTACATGGCGCAGGCACTGGGTGTGCCATTGCAGCATTTGTCAGATACTATTAAAACCATAGCTGCTCGAGAAGGTAGTACCTGCTCTACAGCCCAAATAAGCATAAATAATACTGATTGGACATTAGGCAGTTCTGCTGTCAGCGGTTTTGTATTCGACAACGAGTTAGGTGCACATACGGTGCAGCTTGCGGCCTACACCATGGATGCGCAGCCAGTCAACTGGGGCCAGTATCTGGCGTATGTGCACAGCACGGGGTGCCCGCTGCCGCGCTATGTGCGCCGGGCTGCGCCGCCTGCAGCAGGTGCTGCCAGCGCGTATGAACACCAAGTATTCGACCAATGGCAACCGCTTGACTTGCAGCAAAGCGCGGTACACCTTAGCTACGCAGAGGCCATGGCCTACTGCGCCCACGTTGGGCGGCGCTTGCCCACTGAGGCCGAGTGGGAGTGCGCAGCCATGACGCAAGCCAGCTTCGCCTGGGGCGATGTGTGGGAATGGACTGCCAGCACTTTTGCGCCTTTTCCGGGTTTCGTTGCCCACCCTTACCGCGACTATTCCGAGCCGTGGTTTCATACCCGTCCTGTACTGCGCGGTGCCTGCGCAGCCACGCATCCTGTCATGCGCAACCCCAAATACCGCAATTATTTTATGCCGCAGCGCACCGATATTTACGCGGGGTTTCGTACCTGCAGTTTGTAATTTCTGCCGGCGGCATATTAATTCCGCAGCAATCTAGTGGGCTACTTTGTGGCCTGCTCGGGCTGTGATGTGAGAAAGCCATACTCGGCGCTACAAAATGAGCATCGATACGAGGAGTTCTACACATGGCAACTGCGCTTATTAATCCCGCTACTGGCAAAACCCCACGCTGGAAAATGGCCCTCGACGTAGAGCGTTGCATCGGCTGCCATGCCTGCTCTGTGGCTTGCAAGGTAGAAAACAAAGTACCGCTGGGGCGGTTTCGCACCAAGGTGTATTACTACGACCAAGGCAAGTTTCCCAAAGTCACACGCAACTTTCTGCCTACGCTGTGCATGCAGTGCGAAGACACGCCTTGCCTTAAAGCGTGCGACAACCAGGCTATTGAGCGCGGTGCCGACGGCATAGTGCGCGTCATAGCTGACAAGTGTGACCACTTGGGTGCATGTGAAGCGGCTTGCCCCTACGGTGCAATAGGTTGCGACGATAACGACGTGGCTGACAAATGCGACTTTTGCTCGCACCGGCTAGACGCCAACATGGAGCCTGCCTGCGTAGAAACCTGCCCGGCAGAGGTTTTTCACTTCGGTGATGCCAACGACCCTGCGTCCCCCTACAGCCAGTTTATGGTCAAAAACAAAGGCCAAACACGCGTGCTCAAACCCGAAGAAAAAACTGGTCCTTCGGTAGACTACAAAGGCCATAACGTGGCCATGGAAGCCAAAATCCCCAAAGGCAAAGTGCACGACCCATACTCGTATGAAATCGAAACTTGGACATCACTAGAAAGCCAGTTTCCCAAACGCAAGCGTGTGCTGTGGGCCAAGCCTGCCAACATCACTGGCACCAAAGTTTAAGGATCGCAGCATGGCCACCATCAAACGACGTGAGGCGATCAAGCGCGGCTTTGCTGCTTTGTCTACCTTGGCTTTGGGCGAGACGATATTGTTGGCCCCAGAAAACGCCAATGCCCAGCTGTTTAAACCCAAAGACCGCAAGCTGTACGGTGTGCGCAAACAGCAGCGCCGCGCCAGCGGCAAAGGCCGTTTGAAAAATGATTACAGCAAAGCCGTGATTAAAAAGGGCGTGTGCCTTAACTGCTCCACCGTCTGCGGCATTCAAGGCTACGTGATCGACGGCAAACTCGTCAAAGTTTCTGGTAACCCGCTAGACCCCAATAACGGCAAAAGCCTGTGCGCCAAAGGCCAAAGCGGCCCGACGATCAACGACTACGCTGACCGCTTGCAGTTTCCGCTCAAGCGCGTAGGCAAGCGCGGTGAAGGCAAGTGGCAGCGCATTACTTGGGACGAGGCGTACACCGAGATCTCCACACGCATTCGCAAAGCCATGGACGAAGGCAAGCCCGAAGAAGTAGCCATCCAAATTGGCCGCTCACGCATTGGTGAAGAAATGACGCGGTTTCTTAACGCCATTGGCTCGCCCAGCCTGTTTAATCACCGCTCGTTGTGTTCCAGCAATAAGCGCGCGGCCAATTACGTCAGCCTGGGCGAGACCGACTGGGAAAGTGCAGATTTTGAGCGCAGCAAATACATACTTAACTTTGGCTCTAACTTCTACGAGGCGCACCAAGGCGCTATCCACGCGGCAAAACGGATTATCCGTGGCCGCTTTGACAACGGTGCCAAACTCGTTACCTTCGATGTGCGGCTGAGTAATACCGCAGGTCGCTCAGACGAGTGGATTCCACTGAACCCTGGCACTGATGGTGCGATGGCGCTGGCCATGGGCAGCGTCATCATGCAGGCGAATCTGCACGACGCTGCGTGGCTGGATACCTGGAGCAATATCAAATCTGAAGAGCTTAAAATTTGGCTAAGTCGCTACACACCAGAATGGGCTGAAAACGTTACAGGTATTGCTCAAGCAGATATTAAAAGAATAGCACTAGAGTTTGCCAAAGCGGCGCCCCGTGCGGTAGCGTTTACCAACCGGGGGTCTGCCGCCCACTACAACGGTTTTAACAACGACCGCGCGGTGATTATGCTGAACGCCATTGTGGGCAGCATTGGCAAAGAGGGCGGCTACTGCTACACGGTAGAGCCTACACGCGTGCCGCCTACAGTGTTTCCACAGCCATTGCCAGTACCACCTGCGCCTAAGGTCAACAGCCTGATTGAAAACCCGCCCGAGTGGCCGTTGGCCAACAAATGGCAGCGCATGAAAGTAGGGCAGATCGTCTACAAATACATCAAAGAAGGGCGCGGCAAAATTCAGGTGTATTTAAGCTATACCGTGGCCGCGCCACTGACTTGGCCAGAAGGCCGCAGCTTGGTGGTGGAGGTGCTGAAAGACGAAAAGCTCATACCCTTTCACGCCTGCTCTGACGTGGTGTACAGCGAACAGGCACACTACGCTGACATGATTTTGCCTGACGCCAGTTACATGGAGCGTTGGGGTTTTGACACCCGCAACAACATGGAGCTGCGCGACTATGTCAGCCTGCGTCAGCCCATGGTGCCACCACCGGGTGAATGCGTAAGCTTTGTTGATTCGATGATTGAGATTGGTAAACGCATCAGCCCTGAGACAGCCAAATACTTCCAGTTCAAAGACCACGAAGAATGGCTGCAAAAACGTTGCGCCGGCCTGACCAAACGCCTGGGTGAAGACGGATGGGCTTACATGGTAAAAAATGGTGTGTGGCAAGACATGAGCAAGCCAAAATACTACGACCTGTACAACTGGGATGTTGAGGCTGAGCAGCTCAAAGACAGCCGCGTAGACGCAGCCACGCAAATCATCTACCGAAAGGCTGCTAGTGGTGTTGAGAGCAAGGTGGGTTTGATGGTGGAGGGCAAAGCGCGCCGCGGCTTTTTAACACCTTCGCGTAAGTTCTCGATCTACCACGAGGACATCGAAGCTGCCGGCAAGCAGGTAGGATTTAAAGACAACGGCATGCCGGAGTTCTTCCCGGTGGAAAGCTTTGTGAAGATGAAGCCCAACCAGCTGCACCTGGTCACTTTCAAATGGAATGTACACACACAGGGGCGCACGGCCAGCCAAAAATACCTGAGCGAAATTGTTCACCATAACCCGATGTGGATCAACACTGAAACTGCCAGGCAATACGGTATTAAAACTGGTGATTTGGTGGAGTTGTCCACTTTTCGCCCTTTTGGCCACGACATGAAAAATGGCGGTGATTTTATCGGCAACGCTGTCATCACAGCTTATGTGACTGAGGGCATTCACCCGCGCGTGCTAGCGGTTAGTAATTCGCTAGGCAATCTATGGCATGGGCGCGCGGCGCATGCAGGCAAAGCCAATCGCAATTCGCCCTCTGCAGGTCTTGACCAAAGACAAGACATTGCTGACCAAGACCTGGATGAAGATATTTGGTGGGATCCGCGCAATGGCGGGGTGGGTGCAGGCTACAACATCAACGCAATTTTGCCTATACAAAGTGCACCGCTGGTAGGTATGCAGGGGTGGTACGACACGGTTTGTTCTATCCGGGCTTTGTAGCGGACAGGTTTTTGAGCTCGCAAACTTCGCAGTAGGAACCCTGCTTGGTTTAGCAACCGGCCCACAACACCGCAAAATACCCGCGCTCGTCGGTCCAAGATTGGGTGGTGGCAAAGCCTGCAGCTTTAAGCAACTGAGAAAACTTATCAACTGTCCATTTGTACGAATTTTCGGTGTGAATGCGCTCGCCTGCTGCAAAGGCACGTTCGCGCGGTAGGCCACTTGAATTCCAGCGCACGCTCACGGGCTTGCGCGCCTCCAAATGCATTTCAATCCGCGACAATTCGGTGTTGAAAAATGCGATGTGCTTCCAGTCACGCACATCAAAATTGGTGCCCAGCAATGTGTTGATATGGCGCAGCATATTCAGGTTAAACGCACCTGTGACGCCCAATGGGTCGTCGTAGGCGGGTTCCAGCACATCAATGGCTTTGACCAAATCTACACCGATCAACAAACCACCACCGGCCTTGCCTTGTGCGCACAGTCCCTGCACGCGCTGCAAAAAAGCAAGGGCCTCCTCGGGTGCAAAGTTGCCAATGCTGGAGCCTGGGTAGAAACCTATTACAGGGCGCTGCGTTGCCTCGGCCAACAAGTCAGCAGGTAGATTTAAAGTGCTGGAGAAATCCATGCCCACCCCAGCCATGCCAATACTGGGGTGTTGCTCGCTCAACCCTGTCAGCACGCTGCGTAAATACTTAGCCGAAATGTCCACCGCAACGTACTGGCTGGGCGCCAACGCAGCAAACAAACCAGCCGCTTTGGCGCAACTGCCCGCACCCAAGTCCACCATGCAAGCGCCTGCGGGCAAGGTGTTAGCTAGCGTTGCACTGTGCGCAGCAAATATGGCCGCCTCGGTGCGGGTAGGGTAGTACTCTGGCAGCTCGGTGATAGCGTCAAACAGACGCGAACCGAGTGCGTCATACAGGTATTTTGGCGAAGTATGGGCTAAGGCTGTCAACAATCCGTCTTCCAACTCGTTTTGTACAGCTACAGGATTAGCGGAATACGTTTCATAAAAGCGCAAAACGGGCATGGGGTGAATCTGGTTGAGGTTGTAAGAAGGAGCTTGCATACAAGACTAAAAAAATAGCTTTTGCTGCCAGTCTGTCAGTTAAACGCTATGTATCTTACACGGCGCAGCTGTGCGCTTGCAGCCAACCCTTTGGGTATAGCCGCTTGCCAGCAAGGTTGCGCCAATCCTGAGAGAATATTGTTTGTGTCCCGTAGTAAGGGACTTTTTTATGGAGAAGACTCGATGCGCCGTCAAATTTTGAAATCTGTGTTGGCTGTTGTTGCGGCCACCTTAGCGGGCGCAGCTTTTGCCCAAGCAGGCAGTGTGTTTCGCGTTACTACCATTCCTGAAGAAGCTGCTACTGAGCAAACCCGAAAGTTCGGCCCTATTGTTAAATATCTTGAGGGCAAACTAGGTCAAAAAGTTGAATTCATTCCGGTTAGCGACTACCCTGCGGCCGTTGAGGCCTTGGTCAACAAACAGGTTGACATGGTGTGGTTTGGCGGCTTTACGCATGTGCAGGCCAATGTGCGCTCGGGTGGGAAAATTGTGCCTATTGCCCAACGAGAAGAAGATACCAAATTCCAATCAGTTTTTATCACCAAACCCGACTCTGGCATCAAAACCTTGGCTGACCTTAAAGGCAAACAGGTAAGCTTTGGCTCGCAGTCTTCTACCTCAGGCCATTTGATGCCGCGCAGCTTTTTGCTGGACGCCAAAATTGATCCGGACAAAGACTTCAAACGCGTGGCTTATTCTGGCGCGCACGATGCCACGATTGCCTCTGTGACCAGCGGCAAAGTAGATGCTGCAGCGCTGGACATCACGGTGTGGAACAAGTTTGTCAAAGAAGGCAAAGTAACGGACAAGGATGCAGTTGTGTTCTACACCACGCCGGGCTACTTTAACTACAACTGGTCGGTGCATGCCGACATGCCCGTAGCGCAGCGCGAGCGCGTGACCAAAGCTATTTTGGACATCGATCCTAAAACCGCTGAAGGCAAAGAAATTTTGGACCTGAACCGCGCAACCCGCTACATTGCCACCAAGCCTGAGAATTACAAAGGCATTGAAGCGGCTGCCCGCAGTGCTGGTCTGCTGAAGTAAATCACTTGTCATACTACAAAAAAAATAGCTGCTTGAGCAGTATCTGCGACCAGAAAAGGCTGATTTTTGTATGAAGATCAGCCTTCTGTCTATCTGCGCTCGTCACCCTGCGGCTACGGCCCATGCGCCCGATGCCGTGCGCGGTGTGTCGTTTAACGTGGAATCAGGCGAGCATATTGCCATCATTGGCCCTTCTGGCGCGGGAAAAACCACCATATTGCATTTACTGGCCTGCGCACTGCAACCCAGTGCGGGCAGCTTGCTGCTAGAAGCGGTCAATCCCTGGGAGCAGACTTCATCGGCTTTGCAGACATTGCGTGGCAAGCTGTTTTTGGCACCACAAGTGCCCCCTTTGCCACCGCGCCAGCGTGTGGTGACCGCAGTGCTGGCCGGGCGCTTGCCCCAGCAGAGCTTGTGGGCAAGTCTGCGCAGCCTGTTTTACCCAACCGGAATTGCTTTGGCCGAGGCTGCACTAGCGCGCTTTGACCTCAGCGACAAACTATTCGAGCGTGTTGACCGCCTGTCTGGTGGCGAGCGCCAGCGTGTGGGTTTGGCGCGCATTTTGGCCTCTAATGCAAAACTGCTTTTGGTAGACGAACCACTGTCTGCGCTAGACCCATTGCGCAGCGAGCAGGCCATTGAAACATTGACCCACATCGCTACGGAACAGGGGGCTACCTTGGTAGCCACGCTGCACCATGTGGAGATGGCTTTAAAAGCTTTTCCCCGCATTATCGGCATGCGTCATGGTGAAGTGGTGTTTGATTTGCCCAGTGCCAAAGTGACCCCCCAGCACCTGCAAGACCTGTATGCGCAGCATTTGCATGAACTGACAGGCCCAGCGCCCGACGCTGACAGCTTACTGGCTGCGCCAGCCCTGCCAGCGGTAATGCACTGCCGTTAAAACTATTGCCCCATTGTGTACAGCTG
>JANNCO010000288.1:0-2119 GCA_031386655.1 Polaromonas sp.
GTCGTTATCCACCGGCACGCCCATGGCCTTCGCCATGGCGCGGTTGAGCTCAGACGATGTTTCTAAGTCCAGTCCATCTTCTAGCCCGTCTTCGTCTTCTTCATAGCGGTCTGCCACGGCTTGCAGTGCGGGGCTGGGGTCACCCGCTGCTAGCAATTCGTCTAGCAGTATGCAGACCAGCTCTTGCACATCAGCGCATACGCGTTGGGACAGCCCTTTCGGGCTCTGCAAGCGCTGGTCTAGGTACAGCACCAGTTTTTCTTGTAACTCGTACACCTGCTTACGCAGTGGCGCCAGCTTGGCTGCACGCTCGCTGGCATGCTTGTCAGCCAGCGTTTTCAGGTTGCCTAGTTCTTTGCTTTGATTTTCTATCTGCTCTAGCAGTTGATTGAACAGCTGCTGATGAGGACCCAGGTTGTGCGCAGCAATGGCCAATGCGTTGGAAGCTGTTGACGCACCAAGGGTTGTTGGCGCATCGCTCGCGGCGCTCGATTGGCTAGGTTGAGGATGCGATTTTTTAGGTTTTGCCATGCAGAGCTGGGAGTTCAATGGATTTGATGTGTACAACTCTAAATGCTAAGGCATTCTTGCAAAGCCTTCAGCAACAATTGGTTTTCTGCAGGTGTACCCACTGAAATGCGCAAGGTGTTGGTTAGCAACGGGTGCATTGCGCTTACGTTTTTTACCAAAATACCTCGTTGCTTTAAGCCATCGAATGTTTTAGCCGCGTCAGCCACGCGCACGAGAAACATGTTGGCATCGCTTTTGGCAGCTTGGGCACCGGGTATCTGGTTAACTGCTTTTAAAAGCATAGCACGCTGAGCACATATCTCCAAGGCTTGCAGTGCAAATACCTCTTTATTTTGAATGGCGAACAGCGCGCATTCCGCATTGAGCACGCTGATGTTGTACGGCGGACGCAGCTTGTCGATCTCATTCACCAGTGCGGCAGGCCCTGTCATGTAACCCAGGCGCACACCGGCCAGTCCAAACTTGCTCAGCGTGCGCATCAGCAGCACGTTGGCATTAGCCTCGGGCGCGGCGTGGATGTGTTGCATCCAGCTTTTGCTACTGAACGGCTGGTAGGCTTCGTCCATCACCACGATGCCGCCGTACTGTGCACAGGTTGAAATAATTTTTTTGATAACGCCTTCATCCCACAAATTGGCCGTGGGGTTGTTGGGGTAGGCAATGTAGGTGATGGCAGGTTTTTCGTGTGCTATGGCCGTCAGCATGGCTGGCTCATCCAGCTCAAAATCATCAGTCAAAGGCACACCGATAAACTGCAAGCCCTGCAACTGCGCGCTCATGGCATACATGACAAATCCGGGCAAGGGCGCGAGAATTTTGGCGCTGGATAGCTGAGCAGAGCCCACTTGTGCGTGCTGACCAGAACCCGCCTGCGCGGGCTGACCAGAACCCGCCTGCGCGGGCTGACCAGAACCCGCCTGCGCGTGCTGACCAATACCCGCCTGCGCGGGTGTGCTGCAAGCCATCGCCAGTAGCGAGATCAACTCGTCCGAGCCATTGCCCAACATAAGCCCGTAGCCAGCTGGCACTTGCGCGTAGCTGCGCAGCGCAGTTTTCAGGTCTTCCACCCGCGCGCCGGGGTAGCGGTTAATCGCCAGCTTGCCCAGCCGCTCGCCTAGCTGGGCTTGCAGCGCAGGCGGCAGCACATAGGGGTTCTCCATCGCGTCCAGCTTCACCATACCCGCCGAGTCTTGGATAGCGTAGGCATGCATGGACTGCACGTCGCGGCGGATGTGGGAGAGGATGTGGGTTTGCAAGATAAGGTTCATCAGACTTCGTTCAAGATTTCTATCGAGGACACAAACGGGTTAACTACCTGCACTGCGCCGTAGCTCTGCATGTGCGCCATGTCTTCACTCAGCACATAGCGGCAGCCCAAGTGCTGCGCGGCTGCAATTATCAGGCTGTCCCAGTAATGCAAGCCATAGCGGCTCTCTACGGCCCAAGCAGATTCCACGGTGGCATGGTCAATTTGCCAAGACTGCCATAGCTCGTAGCGACGCACCTCTGCTCGTGCATCACCTGCAGGCATAGGAGGCTTGATCTTGCGCGTCACGTTCACATAAAACTCGTTGAGCACCTGCGTGCT
>JANNCO010000293.1:0-2167 GCA_031386655.1 Polaromonas sp.
CCACGGCTTCAAAGATCTGCGAACCGCAGTAGCTCATGTAGGTGCTGATGCCCATTTTGGACATCACTTTGTTCAGGCCCTTGCCTACGGCTTTGACAAAGTTATAGACGGCTTTATCAGCGTCAATGTCTTTGGTATGGCAGGTTAGCTCGATGACGGTTTCTAGCGCCAAGTAGGGATGCACAGCCTCTGCGCCGTAGCCTGCCAGCAGCGCAAAGTGGTGCACTTCGCGCACGCTGCCTGTTTCCACGATCAAGCCTGCGTTACAGCGCTCACCGGCTCTGACCAAGTGCTGGTGAAAGGACGACGATGCCAGCAGCGCAGGCACGGGCACACGGGCGCTGTCCATCGCGCGGTCAGACACGATCAGTACGTTGTGGCCGCTTTTGATAGCGTCTACCGCCTCGGCGCACAAAGATGCTAATTTGGCTTCCACACCTTCACGGCCCCAGGCAGCGGGGTAGGTAATGTCGAGCGTGTAGCTTTTGAACTTACCGCGTGTGTGCGCTGCAATGTCGCGCAGCTTGGCCATGTCATAGAAGTCCAGCACAGGCTGGCTGACTTCCAGGCGCAGTGGCGGGTTCACCGCGTTGATGTCTAGCAAGTTAGGCTTGGGGCCAATAAAGCTGACCAGCGACATGACGATCTGCTCGCGGATCGGGTCAATGGGCGGGTTAGTCACCTGCGCAAACAATTGCTTGAAGTAGTTGTACAGTGGCTTGTTTTTATCAGACAACACGGCCAGCGGGCTGTCGTTACCCATGGAGCCGGTGGCTTCTTCGGCGTTGGCGGCCATGGGGGCCATCAAGAACTTTAAATCTTCTTGGGTGTAGCCGAAGGCTTGCTGGCGGTCGAGCAGTGAAATTTGCGACTGGGCCATCACAATACCCGATCGCCCTGAGCTTGTAGTAGAGCCCGCGTGGACTTCGACAGATTCAGCCCGCACGGAGGTTGCTGGTGCAACCGCAATATCGTCCAATCGAATGCGCACTTCGTCAATCCACTGGCGGTACGGCTTGCTGTTGGCCAGCTGGCTTTTGAGTTCTTCGTCATCGATCAATCGGCCTTGCTCCAGGTCGATCAGGAACATTTTGCCGGGCTGCAAGCGCCATTTCTTGACAATCTTGCTCTCGGGAATATGGTGCAACACGCCCGCTTCTGATGCGCACACTACCAAGTCATCGTCGGTCAAAATGTAGCGCGCGGGGCGCAGGCCGTTACGGTCTAGCGTGGCACCAATCTGGCGGCCATCGGTAAAGGCAATAGCGGCTGGGCCGTCCCACGGCTCGATCATCGAGGCATGGTATTCGTAGAAGGCGCGGCGACGCTCGTCCATCAGGGTGTGCTGTTCCCAAGGCTCAGGCATCAGCATCATCATGGCATGGCTGATGGGGTAGCCAGCAGCGGTGAGCAACTCGAGCGCGTTGTCAAACGTAGCGGTGTCGGACTGGCCTTCAAAGCTAATCGGGTAAAGCTTTTTCAAATCGTCGCCCAGCACAGGCGACTTCATCACGCCTTCGCGCGCGCGCATCCAGTTAAAGTTGCCGCGCACGGTGTTGATCTCGCCGTTGTGGGCGACATAGCGGTATGGGTGGGCCAGCGGCCACTCGGGGAAGGTGTTGGTAGAGAAGCGCTGGTGCACGAGTGCGAGCGCAGAGACGCATTTAGCGTTTTGCAGGTCTAAAAAGTATTCGCCTACTTGCGTAGCCAGCAGCAGGCCTTTGTACACAATCGTGCGGCAGCTCATGCTGGGCACGTAGTATTCTTTGCTGTGCTTTAGCCCCAAGTTTTGAATGGCGGCACTGGCAGTTTTTCGAATCACATACAGCTTGCGCTCTAGCGCGTCAGGCACGGTCACATCGGGGCCGCGGGCGATAAAAATCTGGCGAATAATCGGCTCTTTTTCGCGCACGAACGGGCTCATCGGCATGTCGCGGTTCACTGGCACATCGCGCCAGCCAATCACTACCTGGCCTTCGGCTTTGACAGCACGCTCAAGTTCCTGTTCGCAAGCCAAGCGAGACGCATGCTCTTTAGGCAAAAAGATCATGCCCACGCCGTATTCACCGGGCGCTGGCAGCTCAATGCCGATGCGGCCATCGGCGTTGACCCCATTTTTGGCCATGTCTTCACGGTAAAAATCATCCGGCAACTGAATCAAAATGCC
>JANNCO010000215.1:0-3961 GCA_031386655.1 Polaromonas sp.
TTTACACCACCACTTAAATTGAGTGATTTCAAACTGGCCGCGTTCGACATGGATTCCACCTTGATCAATATCGAATGTGTAGACGAGATTGCCGATGCAGCGGGCCGCAAGGCCGAGGTAGCCGCTATTACCGAGGCCGCCATGCGTGGCGAGATTACCGACTACAAAGATAGTTTGCGCCGCAGAGTGGCACTGCTTAAAGGCGTGCCCGTCAGCGCGATGGAACAGGTGTACACGCAGCGCTTGCAGCTGAACCCCGGTGCACAGCAACTAACACAAGCCTTCAAATCAGCGGGCATAAAGCTGCTACTAGTCTCAGGAGGCTTCACGTTTTTTACCGACCGCATCAAAGACCGTTTGCAGATGGATTGGGCACGGTCCAACGTACTAGAGGTTGCAGACGGCAAGCTGACAGGCTGTATGGTGAACCAAGTATGGGGTGATATTTGCGACGGCGCAGAAAAACGCAAGATGCTGCTGGAAACCTGCGCCATCATGGGTATAGACGCCAGCCAAACCATTGCCGTGGGCGACGGCGCGAACGACTTGCCCATGATGGGTGCCGCCGGTTTGTCAGTGGCCTACCACGCCAAACCCACCGTGCGCGCGCAAGCGATGGTGGCAATCAACTCGGGCGGGCTTGAGCGTGTTTTAGCCCTTTTCCAGCCTTAAATTTATTAACAATATCTGCCTTGTAGACCGTAGATACTGCTCAAGCAGCTATTTAATTAATAGCTATTCATATTCACTTAGCTAACACCTGGGCATGCCCAGCAGTAGGCAACGCTGCAGGTAACGGTGCAGACGCGGTGTGTATGACTGCCTTGTTCGCCCCCGGTGCATGCTTGCGTGCCAGTAGCGTGTACATCGTGGGCACCACAAAGATGGTGAGCAGCGTGCCCAGCGACATACCGCCCACAATCACCCAGCCAATTTGCTGGCGGCTCTCGGCGCCAGCACCAGTGGCCAGGGCCAGCGGCAAGGCACCCAGCACCATGGCACCGGTGGTCATCAAGATGGGGCGCAGGCGCTGGGCGGCAGATTTTTCAATGGCGGTCCACATGTCTACGCCCTGCTCGCGCAGTTGGTTGGCAAATTCAACAATCAAAATACCATGCTTGGTGATCAGCCCCACCAGCGTGATCAAGCCAATTTGGCTGAACACGTTAAGCGTGCCGCCGCTTAGCTGCAGCGCGGCCAGTGCGCCTACCATCGACAACGGTACGCTGAGCATAATGACAAAGGGATCAATAAAACTCTCGAACTGCGCTGCCAGCACCAAGTAGATAAATAACAGCGCCATCAGCAGCACCAAGCCCAGTGAAGACGACGAATTGCGAAACTCGCGGCTTTGGCCCGCTAAGTCTGTGGCATAGCCGGGCTTGAGTACTTTTTTGGCAGTAGTGTCCATAAAATCCAGCGCTTGGCCCAGCGAATAGTCGGGCGCCAGCGATGCGTTGATGGTGGCAGAGCGGCGCTGGCCAAAGTGGTTCAGGTCGCGCGGCACTACCACTTCGCGCAGCTTGACGATGGCTGACAGCGGAATCATCTGCTCGTTTTTACCGCGTACAAAAATGCGTTCAATATCATCGGGCGTGTCGCGCTCGGTAGCGCTGGTTTGCACAATCACATCGTACTGCTCGCCTTCGCGTTTGTAGCGCGTGACGTTACGGCCACCCAGCATGGTTTCTACAGCGCGTGCCGCTGCCTCAATGCTCACGCCCAAGTCTGCCGCCTTTTCGCGGTCAATTTCCATTTTGATCTCGGGCTTGTTAAGGCGCAGGTCGGTATCGGGTTGTATAAAGCCTGGGTTCTTGGCCATCTCGTCTTGCATGGCGCGCACGGCTTGGCTCAAATTTTGATACGAATCGGATGTAACGATCACAAAGCTTACGGGCCGTGAATTAAAGCCTTGGCCCAGCGAGGGTGGCGTATTGGGAAAGGCGGTAACGCCCGGTAGCCCGGCGATGCGCCCGGTCATCTCACGGGCCATGTCGGTAGTTTTCTTGGTGCGCTCTTCCCACGGTACAGCACGGAAAAACACGTTGCCTTGCGCCACCGTGGGGTTACCGGTGACAGTAAAAATACGGTCGAATTCTTTATACTGCCCGCCAATGCGTTCAATGGCTTGGGCGTATTTCAGGGTGTAATCCAGCGTAGCGCCGTCGGGGCCGTTGATGTTGTTGATAATCACACCGCGGTCTTCCAGTGGAGCCAGTTCTTGCTTCATGTTTTTATACAGCACAAAGCTGCCCACACCCGAGCCCAGCATGACGAGCACTACCAACCAGCGTGCCTTTAAAGTCCAGCCTAGCAACTTGGTGTAGCCGCGTGTGATAGCTTGCAGGCCAGCCTCGATCCAGCGGTCAAAAAACAATGGTTTGGGGTTATGTTTAAGCAGCTTGGAGCACATCATGGGCGACAGCGTCAGCGCCACAAAGCCTGACACTACAACAGAGCCTGCCAGTGCCAAGGCAAACTCTGTAAACAAGCGCCCCGTGCGCCCAGGCGTAAAAGCCAGCGGCGCATACACCGCAGCCAAGGTCAGCGTCATAGCCACTACGGCAAAGCCAATTTCTTTAGAACCCACAATGGCAGCTTCCAGCGGCGCTTTGCCTTCTTCGATGTGGCGAAAAATATTCTCCAGCACCACGATAGCGTCGTCTACCACCAAGCCAATGGCCAGTACCAATGCCAGCAAGGTCAGCGTGTTAATCGTAAAACCAAACAGCGTCATCAACGCAAACGTGCCAATCAACGACACAGGAATGGTGACCAGTGGAATGATGGACGCGCGCATAGTGCGCAGAAAGACAAATATCACCAGCGCCACCAGCACCACAGCTTCCAAAATAGTGGCAAACACGGCTTTGATCGAGCGGTCAATAAACACCGAGTTGTCGTTGGCTACCTCAATGTCTACACCCTGCGGCAAGTTGGCCTTAATTCTGGGCAGCATCTCACGCACGCCAGCAGACAGCTCCAGCGGGTTGGCCGTGGCGTTGCGAATCACGCCCAGCGTAATAGCGTCTTTGCCGTTGAGCCTGGTTGCCGTGCGCTCAGACGCTGCGCCTTGGCGCACCTGCGCTACGTCGCCAATGCGTACGGGCTGCCCGTTAACAGTGCGAATAATGACCTGTGCAAATTCTGCAGGGCGCTGCAAATCGGTAGCGGTAGTGACGTTAAATTCACGCTGTTTACTTTCAATACGACCAGCAGGTATTTCAACGTTCGAGCGGCGCAGGGCGTCTTCTACATCTTGCGTGGTCAGCTTGAAAGCGGCCAGCTTGTCGGCATCAATCCAGATGCGCATGGAAAACTTGCGCTCGCCAAACACGCGCACATCGGCTGCGCCAGGCGCGGTTTGCAGCATGGGTTTGGCCAAACGGTTGGCCAAGTCAGACAGTTGCAAGGCGTTGAGCGTGTCAGAGCTGAAAGCCAGCCAAATCACGGGCTGCGCGTCGGCCTCGATCTTGGCTACGACGGGTTCTTCAATATCTACCGGCAAGCGCTGGCGTACGCGGCTGACTTTGTCGCGCACATCGGCTGCGGCACTGTCGGCATCACGGCTCAGCACAAATCGCACGGTAATCTGGCTTTGCTCCTGGCGGCTGACCGAGGTGATGACGTCTACGCCCTCTATGCCTGCCAGCGAGTCTTCCAGCACCTTGGTAACCTGCGCCTCCACCACCTCGCTAGAGGCGCCACGGTAGCGGGTTTCTACCGTCACGTTGGGCTCGTCAATCTTGGGGTACTCACGCACCGCCAGTTTGGTAAACGCGACATAGCCAATCAACAAGATCAGCATAGACAGCACCGTGGCGAACACGGGGCGGCGAATGGATATCTCAGGCAGTTGCATAGCGTGCTCCTACGGGGTGAATGAACCAATGGCCAGCAAAATGGGCTAGGAGTCAACTAAAAACGTGACGACATGAAGCGATGGCATGGTGGCGATAGC
>JANNCO010000226.1:0-1700 GCA_031386655.1 Polaromonas sp.
GGGCTTGGCTTCTTCTTTTTTGCTGCAGGCTCCCAGCGCGGCAACAGCCACCGCGGTCAGGGCTACCAGCTTTAGTGCGGAGCGCTTGTTCAAGTCAGTCATGTTGTCTTTCTTTCAGTTAAGGGCAAAAATCAAGGTTACGGAAAAATCCAATTATCAGCCAATCGGCCCGGGCTTTACGCCTCGTTTTGGAAGGGTTTCCCTAAGGGCAATGGCACGCTTGGTTTAACTGTTTCTATGGCGCGGGCCAAAACCAAAGTATCGCGCAAGTTGAGCAACAGCATGGCAGGGTTGCCTACATAGCCAACCAAGGCACTCGTGGCACGCTGCTCTATGGCAGGCGCTGTGGTCAGCCCCAGACGCAACAGCGCCTGGATGTCTTCACGGTCGTTGTCAGCCAGACGGGCAATTTTGCTCACTGCCAGGTCTACAGGTGACAGTACAAATAGCCGGATGTACTGCAAGCCCAGGTCAAGTGCTATGGCATCGTTCACATAATCTTCATGCATCAAGGCAAAAGATGAGTTGTAGTTGGTGTCCAGATAAATGACCTGTGGGCTGCCGTCCTCCAGCGTAATCTCTACCATCAAATCATTGGGCAATAAAACGCGCGACCCAAACTCTGCATCTACGTCAGTGGTAACGCGGCTGGCAGTATACAGGTGCACAGCCATGCCACCTGCCAAATATACGGCCAGTGGCTGCTGCAACGCCAAGCGCTGCTCTAGCTGAACAAACAGCTCTCGCAAGCCTTGCGCCAAAGCCGTGTGGGTATAGAACACGGGTTGACCGGGCATAAAGGATGCGAGCTGTGCGCTATGCGTTGGCAAGTTGCCTGCTAAGCATGTCGCGCAGACGCGGCAAACTTAGCACCCAACCGTTGCGCACCACTTGCACCACTGGCAATTTGTCTGCCGGGTGCTGTTCAAAATAAGCATCGCTCAGTGCCTTCAAACGGGCCGCCTGCCTTGGCCACGCAGAGGCCAATACCATAGCTGCCACACGAAACACATTGGCCTCCTGCGCCCCTTGTGCCTCGGCGGACGGGCTACGTACCGCTGCCAAGCAGCTAGCCAACCATTGCGCCTCAACTTCTCGTGCGGTCATCGGTTAATTCCTGTTCAATACAGATAGCAAATACATACAAACAATGTACTACAAAACCTCGTCTGTTTGGAGTGCAAACATCACGCGCCGGGGTAGAAGGGTTTACCCAAAGACGCTGGCATGTTGACGCGGATCCACGCGGGGTTGCGCGAGATCAACGCCAGCACCACGATGGTGGCCACATAAGGCAACATGGTCAAAAACTGGCTGGGCACATCCACACCCTGCCCCTGCAAGTGAAACTGCAGCATCGTCACGCCACCAAACAGATAAGCACCTAGCAATACCCGTGCCGGGCGCCACGTAGCAAACGTCGTCAGGGCCAGCGCTATCCAGCCCTTGCCTGCCACCATGCCCTCTACCCACAATGGCGTGTAGATAACCGACAGATACGCCCCGGCCAGCCCGCACAGTGCGCCGCCAGCCACCACGGCGGCCAGGCGAATGCGGCGCACGGGGTAGCCCAGCGCATGGGCGGCGTCGGGGCTTTCGCCCACGCTGCGCAGCACCAAGCCGGTGCGCGTGCGGTACAAAAACCAAACCAGCGCGCCCGCCATGGCCATAGTGACATACACCATGGGGTGCTGTTTGAA
>JANNCO010000286.1:0-8556 GCA_031386655.1 Polaromonas sp.
GGGCTTTCAAAATTTTGACGAGGAAATGGCACACATTGACAGCAAGTACTGTCTGCCCAGCGGCTCGCTGTGGGTTGTTCAAAACGGCGAAAATTTAGTGGGCTGCATAGGCTTTAGGCACCTGGATGACGGTGCAGCAGAAGTCAAGCGCCTGTACGTGCAACCCGCTTTTCGTGGCCAGCAGCTGGGCGGCAAATTGCTGCGCACTGTCATCGACACTACCCGCCGCTTGGGCTACGAGCGATTGGTGCTGGACACAGTGCCGCAGACTGCAGCCTCGCATGGGCTGTACCAACATTTCGGTTTCAGGCGAATTGCGCCTTACTACGATGGTCCCACCCTGGCCACTGCATTTTTTGAGCTAAAACTTTGAGTCTTTTTTAAGCGGCAGCATTGACCTTGCTGCAGCGAAATTCGTTGGGTCGGTATGCGTTGTGGCAACCTCACATCCTGACGAGCCGTCGAAGTGTTGACCGCATCAAGGTGTATTCACACTGCGCACAAAGCGTGTTTTGTCGTAGCCTAAAACCGCAGCTTTATCAAGAATGGCGTTGTAGGTAGCGTCGTCCAGCTTGGGTGCGCGCGACAGTACCCAGCCGTTCTCGCGCTTGGGGTCGCCTACCAGCACCCATTGGTAGTCAGGGTCTAGTGCCAACACCCAGTAGTCGCCGTAGAACGGGCGAAAAAAGCTGACTTTCAGCTTCGCGTTGTTGCTGCCATCCACAATTTTGGCAACGCCTTTGGCCTCCACTGGTTTGCCGCTGGCGTCCACACATTGGTTCAGCACAGACAGGCCATCACCGTCTTTGGCATAGGTTGCACGCGTGTTGCTGGCGCACATTTTTTGAAACTTGTTAGGCACCATGCCTTGTTGCGCCCACGTGCCCAGATAGCGCGCCACATCCACACTGGCCACGGTGGGCGGTGCGTCGGCGGGCGGTGTGGAATTGCAGGCGGCTAGCAGCGCCAGGGTGGCTGCTGCCAAAGCCGTAGCGATATGTCGGGTAAAAAGGTGTGTAGTCATAGTTAAGTCAAGTTTAAGGGAACCACGGCACAATAACTTTATCTGAATATTTTGTCCTACACCTACACCCGCATGATGGCGATACGATTTTCTTGGAAACTGCTGGCGAGCATGGCCTTTGCCGCCAGTACTTTGGCGGGCTGCGCCGCGCTGGACACCAAGCAAGGCCAGTGGATTTTTAACCCCAGCGATCGCAGCTGGGGCGATAGCGCCAGCGCCGCCAGCAGCCTGCAAGAAGCGTGGGTCAACTTCGACTCTAAAGTCACCGGCCAAAGCGTCAAACTGCACACACTCATTAACCCATCACCCCGCGCCGACGCACCCGTCATGCTGTACCTGCACGGTGCCCGCTGGAACGTAGCGGGCAGCACCTACCGCATACAGCGCATGCAGGAGCTGGGCTTTACGGTAGTGGCGGTAGACTACCGAGGTTTTGGCAAAACATCCGGCGAAGTACCGTCTGAGAAAATGGCCTATGAAGACGCGCACGCCGCCTGGCAGTGGGTAGCGCAAACCTACCCCACCCAGCCGCGCTATATTTTTGGCCACTCGTTGGGCGGTGCTATCGCTATCGAGCTGGCCAGCAAAGTGACGGACGAAAAAGGCACGATTGTGGAGGGCACATTTACGTCTATTCCCGATGTGGCAGCTACCATGCGCTGGGGCTGGCTGCCTATCAGCACGCTGATCACGCAGCGCTTTGATTCGTTTAAAAAAGTGGCCACTATAGGATCGCCTTTGCTGGTGGTGCATGGCAGTGACGACAGTTTGATTAAGCCCGACCTAGGGCGCAAATTGTTTGACGCTGCGGCGCAACCCAAGCGTTTTGTGCTGGTAGAAGGTGGCTCACACCACAATACCAATTCCGTAGGCCAGCCAGCGTATAAGCTAGCGCTGGCAGAAATGTTTGGTATTTAACATCCAGCTTGGCGCTCTGCACAGCTGTGCATGACGGCGTGCGAAACGAAGCGTAAGCAACACGGCAACACAGCACCAAAGCACTTATTGCGGGCACCTGGTTTCAGCGCATCATCTGCGCTATTTTGTCCGCTGGCAGCGGCTTTTGCAGTGCCACGCAGTTGTTCATTCTGGCCAGTAATTGCATGGCCATGCTCAGCTTGCAGGCGGTGACCAAGCGCACTGCGCTGCTTGGCGCTGCCGCTACGATGGCCCACGGGTCTTGGCCCTGCAGAGCCAGATCGACGCTGACAAAGCGGTAGCGGTGCTGGGCCATCAAATCAAGCGCTTCTTGCACACTGCCTGCCTCGTCAACCTGCGTAATGTTATTTGCCGCTAGCATGCTGCGCAACAAAAAGCGCGCCTGGGTGTCGGGATCGGCCACCAAAGCGCGTGGGGCAGGTTGGCCGTGGTCGATACCAAACAAGCCAGCTGGCTGGCTGGCGGCTTCTATCTGGGCGGGCAAATCGTCGCTGCCCAAATCAAAATCCAGGCCGATAGCGCTGCGGTCAAAGTACATGTCCATCGCGGTCAGCACATCGGGCCAACGCAGCGGCCTTTGAAAGGTGCGCCACGCCTTGGCGGGTGTCACCATACCCACCCATATCAGGCCTACCTCTGGTTCGTGGTGCAGCTCAGACAGTTCGTGCGCGGCACCTCCACTGGCACCATCTACCAGCGCCATGCCAGGTGCGTCGGGGTAGCCTTCTACCCAAGGCTCATAGCTCACGGTGCGACCTGTTGCTGGGTCTTGCGACAGGCGAAACATGGTGTTCAGCGCATGGCGCTCCACATTGGTAAACCCAGTTACCCTGATCAGTATTCTTTGCATTGCACGTGCAATGATACGTGTAAAAGTGTGACCGTTGACTGACTGGGACCATTCACCGCAATTTTCTGTCCACGGGCAGGCATCGCAGAAATATTTTTTTGCAGCTTTGCTACTGGCTATTACAGCGATTCAAGCAGTACCGACAATTGGCCTGGATGCGGCGGTTTGGACAAAAATGCATCCGCCCCGGCCAAGCTGGCGCGCATGCGATCGACCACGCCAGTGCGGCTGGTGACGATGAAGATTTTGGGGGGCTTTTGGCCCTTGGTGCGGCTGTGTCGTTTGATGGAGCGGCATACCTCGTAGCCGTCAAGGCCCATCATGTTGACATCTAGCAATACCCCGTCAAACGGGGTGCTCAGCGTGATGGCCACGGCCTCGTCGCCACTGCTGGCCTCGTAGACATCAACACCATCTATCAGCGAGAGGCGTGCGCGCAAGTACAAGCGGGCGGCTGTGTCGTCGTCGACCACCAGCACACGTTTGCGGTTGGTGTAGTCTTCGCCGCCCCAAGCCTCACCCATAGCCATAGCTGCAATCACTTCGTTGTAGTCGGGGGTCAACACGTCTTGTTCCCAGTTCAGCGGCTGGGTTTCTTCAAAACCCTTGGGGCGCATACCGTCTGGGCCAGACGGCTGGGTAACGTCGAAGCTCACCACCAAGCCCAAGTCTGTGGCTTGGGTTGCGCTATCCGCAAAGATGGGGGAGCTGGACATGACCGCTAATAAATTGTTACAAGTGCTATCATTTTAGAGCCTGCACAGCCCAGTGGGCAACCCGAGCAGGCCGTAGATGGCCAATAAGTTTTGCCCTACTGCTATTTTCATTACAGCATTGTGCCTTTTGTACCACGCAGGTCAAGCTGTTCTGAGTGGTGTGAAGGGGATTTCTCTGGCTTGGTCTCTGGTTAATGAGATAGCCTATGCCAACCGCCTTCATACTGGGCACACCAGAAATCAGGCGGTCAGCATGGGCTATCTTACTTGCCGCCAAAGTAGCGCGCTACCGGTAGTGTCGATTAAGTTTTTGACGAAGCTAAGGGTAGTCGCTGGGAAAATCTACATCGACGCGCGGGCTAACCCAGTGACCAATTACGCAAATAATAGCAAAATTAACGCAGTACGCTAAGTACAGCCTGTGCATTGGCACGCAGCATGGCGGCTTCGTAAACGCTTTGGCCGCGAGCGTGGGTAGCCCGCTCTAGTAGCAAGCGGGCGGCGTCTACCGGAGTGGTGCGGCGGGAGGTAAACAAGCTGGCAATGGTTTGGATAATACGGTTCATGGGGCAGTCCTTTTAACGGCTAGCGCAATGTGCGCACTACCCTTAGATTAAGGGATAACCCTAGAATACAAACCCTAGTTCATGCAAAAAATGCATGGCACAGTCTGGTAGCCACATAAACGGCCTTACTTAAACTACCGCACCTAATTTGCCGTGCAATAAACACGGCCTGCCCCCAGCCGAACGCTTGATACACCTGCCCCAGAGCCATTATTTATAAAGAAAATAGGCTGTAACCCAAGTAAAACCTGCTCAAGCAGCTATGCAATAAATAGCATAATTTTCACCGCAGCCTATCTGCGGCCAGTGCCCCACAGTGTTTGCGTAACCATCTGCGCTACAATATACGCTGCTAGGAGAGGTGGATGAGTGGTTTAAGTCACACGCCTGGAAAGCGTGCGAAGGGTAAAACTTTCCGCGGGTTCGAATCCCGCCTTCTCCGCCACGATATGAAGCCCTGAGTTCCTGTGAATTCAGGGCTTTTTTCGTTGGATTTTGTTAAGTTTTATTAAGCTTGAACGCCACAGGCGCTGTGAGGATTTGCCCATGAACCGTGTTTTTAACTTCAGTGCTGGCCCCGCCATGCTGCCCGAACCCGTGCTGAGCACCGCCGCCGCCGAGATGCTGGACTGGCATGGCAGCGGTATGTCGGTGATGGAGATGAGCCACCGGGGTCCACAGTTCATCGGCATTTACGAGCAATGTGTGGCCGATCTGCGCGAGCTGCTGAACATACCGGCCAACTACAAAATACTCTTTTTGCAAGGCGGCGGCTTGGGCGAAAACGCTATCGTGCCCATGAACATGCTGCGCGGCAAAACCGCTATTGATTTTGTGGTCACTGGGCAATGGTCGCAAAAATCTGCTGTAGAAGCAGCTAAATTTGCTACGGTTAACATAGCTGCCAGCGCAGAGAATACGGGCTTTACCATCATTCCACCGCGTGCAGACTGGCAGCTTAACCCACAAGCTGCCTACGTGCATGTGTGCATGAACGAAACTATTGGTGGCGTGGAATTTCAAGATGTGCCCGATATTAGCAACGGCCAAACCGACGCACCATTTTTAGTAGGCGACGTGTCGTCTACCATTTTGTCGCGGCCACTAGACGTGTCTAAATTTGGCCTAGTTTTTGGCGGTGCGCAAAAAAACATTGGCCCGGCAGGCCTGACCATCGTGATCGTGCGCGAAGACCTGATAGGCCAAGCCACGCCGTACACGCCCGACGTGTTTAACTATGCTGTGCAAGCCGCCAGTGAGTCGATGTACAACACCCCGCCCACGTACGCCATCTACATTGCGGGCTTGGTGTTTCAGTGGCTAAAAGCCCAAGGCGGCGTGCCTGCCATGGAAAAGCAAAACATCGCCAAAGCCGCTCTGCTCTATGGCGCACTAGACGCCAGCGACTTCTACGTGACCAAAGTAGCCAAAAACTGCCGGTCACGCATGAATGTCACTTTCTTTTTAAAAGACGACAGCTTGAATGCTGCCTTCTTGCAAGGCGCCAACGCGCGCGGCCTGCTGCAGCTTAGAGGCCACCGCGTCGCGGGCGGCATGCGCGCTAGCATCTACAACGCCATGCCCATCGAGGGGGTGCAGGCGCTGGTGGCGTACCTGGCAGAATTTGAAAAAACTAAGGGCTAGCCATTAGCCACAAACCCTAGCCAAGGGTTTTCTCCTAGAAATAAAAGAACGATCGTGCTTAAAAATACGGCCAGCAGAAAAGCCAGCAGTGGCCACGATTTGCCAAGTTCGAAGCCTCTAGGAGACCACCATGAAACGCTTTTCAGCCGCCTGCGGGCTTGCCCTTGCATTATTTTTAGGTAGCCACAGCGCCGCCCACGCCACCGACACCTACGCCAAAACCCGCTACCCTGTGGTGCTGGTACACGGCCTGCTGGGTTTTGATGCCATCGGCCCGATCAACTATTTTTACGGCATTCCCAGTGCGCTGCGCAGTGGGGGTGCCACGGTGTTTACGCCCGAAGTGTCACAGGCCAACAGCACCGAGGTGCGCGGCGAGCAGTTGCTCAAACAATTGCAAGCTTTAAAGGCCCAATACGGCTACACCAAATTCAACCTGATTGGCCACAGCCACGGCGGCAACACCATTCGCTATGTAGCGTCTGTGGCGCCCGACTTGGTGGCCAGTGTGACCAGCGTGGGCACACCCCATGCAGGCAGCAAAACAGCCGACGGTATTGCTGGCATTGCAGACGCCACCCACACCACGGGCTTGGCTAATACGTTGGTGAACGGGCTGTCCCAGTTGATCGCTTTTCTGTCTGGCAACCAGGCAGACAATCCGCAAAACGCCTTTGCCGCGCTGCAGTCGCTGGGCACGGCAGGTGCCGCCGACTTTAACCGCCGCTTTCCGCAAGGCGCGCCCACCAGTGCGTGCGGGCAAGGTGCCGAGGTGGTCAATGGCGTGCGCTACTACTCCTACGGCGGTACGTCCGTGCTGACCAATGCCTGGGACATCAGCGATGTGGTGCTGGGCACGGGCGCTTTGTTTTTTGGGTTTGAACAAAACGATGGTTTGGTGGGCCGCTGCTCAAGCCATTGGGGCAAGGTACTGCGCGATGACTACCCCTGGAACCACTTGGACGAGGTGAACCAGGCCTTTGGTTTGCGTGGCCTGTTTACGCCTGACCCAGTGGCCATGTACCGTGCGCAGGCCAACCGCCTTAAAACCCTTGGTTTGTGATATTTTTTAAGCAAATTAGGCCGGTAACCCAAGTAAAAACTGCTCAGGCAACTATTATCTTTGTAGCGTTTGTAGCTTCAGCCGGGCTGGTGTACTTTGCGTTTTTGCAGCCCGCCGCACCAGCGCAGGCGCTGGGGCCGACGCAGGGTTTGCAATTGCCACGCGCTCCCAGCCTGCTGGCGGTGGGCGGGCATGGCGCTGATGCACCAACCAACTTTGCGGCCAGCAGCGCAGCGCAGCAGCCCGCACCCAATTCATTAGCCAACACCCAGCCAGACGGTGACTGGGGCATCGGCCCCAACGGTCAGCCGCAGCCTAGTATGGCGCTGCGCAGGCGGTTTGACTATTTTTTACTGCTGCAAGGCGAGCAAGACTTGGCTGCAGTCGCCGCCCACATTCGCCAGCAAGTGCAGGCCGCTCACGGTGCAGCAGCTGCCCAGCAGACTATGGCGGTATGGGACAGCTACCTTCGCCTGCAGCAGCACCGCTGGGCCACCCAAGTAGACATGCAGCGCCACGAAACTTGGGCCCCCGCTTTGGCAGAACGCATCTTGGTGCGCCGCCAGCTGCTGGGCGCGGCGTGGGCCAATGCGTTTTACGGCGATGAAGAGGACGCGCTGCAACAAATGATCGCGCAAGCTAACAGCGGCTTGCCAATTGCACCAACAGCGCAGTTTGCCAACCCCAGCCCCCTGCCCGATGCTGCCCAGCGTACAGCCGCGCACCAAGCCCAGTGGCAAGCGTGGGAGCAACGGGTGAATGCGGCACGCAGCCACACACAGCAGCTGCGCAGCGCGCCCGAGCTGTCCGACCCTCAGCGCAGCGAGGCCATCAACGCCTATATCAACCAGCAGTTCAGTGGCAGCGAGCTGCTGCGGGCCAAGGCTTTGCTGGGGTTGTAAGCCTGGGCTGTAAAAAGCACACGAGCTTTGTGTTGTAGCTGCTCCTAAAAATAATTTCCTTTGATTTTGCCTTTAGCCGGCCATGAGATTTGAGTGTGCGGCTTTGCAGGGTCTGTGTTTTAGTGTGCGTGCCGATTTAGTGGGTTACTTGGGTTAGCGTGCGCACCGGAGCGCTGGTCGCTTGGCTAAGCGTGCGCGCCGGTTAGCTGGATTCGAGCCGGTGTGCTTGGTCGCTTGGCTTAAGCGTGCGCGTCGGTGAGGTGGTTTCTAAGCTTGGCGTACGCGCCGGGGAACTGGACTCGAGCCGGGCATCTCGCTGCAAAAATACTCCGCAAACACGCGCGAACTAAGGTCTTTGGTGCGCTAGCTTCAACAACGCGCGCCTTGCTACGTATTTTTCATCGAGACGGACCCGACTCGTCACATTGTTCTTTGCTTGGTTTGGGGCAGCCCGTGCTTCTGTTGGATGTACGCTTGAACTACCCGTTTGACCCGCTCCGCCCGCCTGCTCTGAGCCTGTCGAAGGGTTCGCGAGGACTTCGACAAGTTCAGTCGGAACGGCTAGTGAACCCGCAGGCAGGCCCAGAGCGAACTGATGGTGTGTCATGCATTGCTATTAATTGCATAGCTGGTTGAGCAGGTTCTGCGGCCTAGGACGGCTAAAACGCTGTGGAAAACACGTGCATCGAGCTGTTTCCGCGCTCTGCATCGCAAGTATCACCGCGACCAAGCTGATGCGAGACGATCACTACCCAAATCAGCCCAGCGGTGATGGAGCGTGGTCGTGATGAAAATCTGGAGAAAGGCGCGCGGTACAAAAGTTAGCCTAACCATAACCTAATTTCGCGCGTG
>JANNCO010000318.1:0-9755 GCA_031386655.1 Polaromonas sp.
AATACCGGTCTTGGGATCCTTGTTGTCCTTGATCTCGACGCCATCCGGGTTGTTGGAGCCGACTTCGTGCAGCGCCAGGATATGCGCGGCCACCAGACCGAGAAGCACCAGTGGCAAGGCGATCACATGGAACGCGAAAAACCGGTTCAAGGTCGCATCACCCACCACATAGTCGCCACGCACCCAGATCGCCAGGTCCGGACCGATCAACGGAATGGCGGAAGCCAGGTTGACGATCACCTGCGCGCCCCAGTAGGACATCTGGCCCCAGGGCAGCAGATAGCCGAAGAAGGCCTCGCCCATCAGGGTGAGGAAGATCATCACGCCGAACACCCAGATCAATTCGCGCGGCTTGCGATACGAGCCGTAGATCAGGCCACGGAACATGTGCAGATAAATCACGACAAAAAATGCCGAGGCGCCCGTGGAGTGCATGTAACGCACCAGCCAGCCCCACGGCACGTCGCGCATGATGTATTCCACTGAGGCAAACGCCAAGCTCGCATCAGGCTTGTAGTGCATCACCAGGAAAATGCCGGTCACGATTTGAATCACCAGCACCAACATGGCCAGCGCGCCAAAAATGTACCAAATATTGAAGTTTTTGGGCGCGTAATACTCGCTCATGTGCTCTTTGAAGAGCTTGCTTGCGGGAAAGCGGTTGTCTACCCAGTTAAGCAGCTTTTCCGGTGCGCTTGCGTTGGGGGATATTTCAATCATGTCAGCCATTTTTAATGCCTCAATATAAAACTACGGGAGTGGACAGTGCCTGCAATCAGTAGCGTCTGATGTGCAGGCCAGTTCCGCAGGTTTAAGCTTTCTTGTCTTCGCCGATCAATAGCCGGGTGTCGCTCATGTACATATGGGGCGGCACTTCCAGGTTGTCGGGTGCAGGTTTATTTTTGTAAACACGGCCCGCCATGTCAAACGTTGAGCCGTGGCAGGGGCACAAAAATCCGCCGCCCCAATTGTCGGGCAACGACGGCTGTGCGCCCGTGGCAAATTTATCTGACGGAGAGCACCCCAAGTGTGAGCAAATACCTACGCCTACAAAAATTTCTGGCTTAATCGAGCGGTATTCATTACGGGTGGACACCATGGGGGTCAGGTCACCAGGATTGCGCTTGGACTCTGGGTCGGCCAGTAAGGATGTGACGGTTTTCAGGCCCGCCAGCTGTTCGGGCGAGCGCTTGATAATCCATACAGGTTTGCCGCGCCATTCCACGGTCATTTTTTCGCCCACTTTAAGAGCAGAAATATCAACTTCTACAGCCGCGCCAGCGGCCTTGGCACGCTCAGACGGGCTAAAACTGCTTACAAATGGCACCGCAGTAGCTGCAACGCCAGCGCCGCCTGCAGCGCAGGTGGCCATGATCCAATTACGTTTGCTGTGGTCCACGCCACTTACCGTTTCACTCATGGAAATCCTCAATATTTTGTTACCTAGGGACAACCCGAGATTGTAGCCCACGCATTGGGGCAAATTCAATGACCAGCGGATGGTATCTACGGCGACAGGGCTAAGTTGGCTGCAACCGTAGGATTTACTGAAACAATAATCTGTTTTTAGCTGGTAGCGCCTTGACAACCGTTTTTTTGTGGGGATACTTTCGCCCTAGGCGTAACACTATTTTCTACTACAGCTGCCCGCGTCTGCAGCAACATAACAGGAGTAACTTATGGGCATGATGCAAGAATTCCGCGATTTCGCGGTCAAAGGTAACGTCGTTGATTTGGCAGTGGGTGTGATTATTGGTGCCGCTTTTGGCCAGATTGTCGATTAGATGGTCAAAGACTTGATCATGCCGTTAGTAGGCTGGGTGTTTGGCGGATTGGACTTTTCCAATAAATTTGTTTTACTGGGCGCAGTGCCCAACGGTAAAGACGGCTCACCCGTGGCCATGACTTATAAAACGCTATCTGAAGCTGGTGCACCTATTTTTGCCTATGGTAATTTCATCACCGTAGCGCTTAACTTCCTGATTCTGGCTTTCATCATTTTTCAAATGGTCAAGGCATTTAATCGCATGAAAAGCCATGTCAATCTGGATGCAGCACCGGCCCCTACCCCGCCCACGCCGGAAGATGTGTTGTTGTTGCGCGAGATTCGTGACAATTTGAAGAAATAGTCAGCGCATCTAAACGCTACATTAACTGTAGCTACTGCCGCACATTCCGCAAGGGAGGAGCGGCTTTTTAACGTTTAGACTGAAACTGCCGAAATCTTTAATCCTGCTAATACCTTAGCTTGGCGTACAGCCTCTATCAAGCTGCGGGCGTCTGCTGTACCGCGGCCCGCAATATCAAATGCTGTGCCATGGTCGGGGCTGGTGCGCACCAGTGGCAGGCCAAGCGTGACGTTCACGCCTTGGTCTACGCCCAGGTACTTAACAGGAATCAAGCCTTGGTCGTGGTACATGGCCACTACTGCGTCAAATTGAGCAAACCCCCTGGCCTGCATAAACACGGTGTCTGGCGGCAGCGCGCCCACCGCGTTGATGCCCTCAGCCCTGGCAGCGGCAATAGCAGGGTTGATGGTGCTGATCTCTTCTGCCCCAAACAAGCCGCCCTCGCCTGCATGTGGGTTCAACCCCGCCACGGCAATGCGGGGCGCGCAACGGCCAGGGCCTAGCATTTTGAGCAGGCTAGCGTGGGTGATGCGCAGGGTTTGCAGCACGCTGTCAAACGTTACCGCGTCAATCGCTTGGCGCAGGCTGGTGTGGATGCTGACCAGCACGGTACGCAGCTCGTTATTGGCCAGCATCATGCGTACAGGCACTTGCGCGACCGGTTTGGCTAAAAAAGCCGCCGCCTCGGCCTGCAGCAACTCGGTATGGCCTGGGTAGCGCACGCCAGCCAAGCTCCACGCTTTTTTGTGGATAGGTGCAGTGACCAGGGCAGCTAACTCGCCACGCAACGCAGCGCGCGCGGCCCATTGCACACAATTGAACGCATATTTACCTGCCAAATCAGTCGCCAAGCCGCTATTTAACTGCTCAAGCAGCTCATTTTTTTGTAGCGCGTTGGCCTTTACATCAAGCTCTACATCAAGCTCTGCATCAAGCTGTACACCGGGCGCGATAGGCAGTACAGGTACGCAGCGCGGCGGGGCCGTAAGCGCGTCTTCGGCATGGGTTAAATGTGCCACCGGCAGCGCCAAGCCCTGCCCAGCAACATTGCCCAGCCACTGTGCAGCGCGGCGCATCAACGCCACATCGCCCACAACAAAACAGCCTTGCATCACATCGGGCGCGTCTCTGAACGCTTTAATGACGATCTCCGGCCCAATGCCTGCGATGTCGCCGGGGGTGATGGCGATAGGCAAAAGCCTAGAAGCTTGTCCAAGGCTGACTAAATCAGAGGTTATTTGCATGGCTAAAAGATGGCCGTGGGCATTACAGCACTTTAAAAAATTTTAAGATAACTTAAAAGATAGTTTATGCTGAAAAATGGACCCGTCAGTTTTGCAAGTGGGCCGCAATATATAGCCTTTACGCATATGAAAGCTCAAACCCGCACAAGGGCTTTGGCGCTGCCAGCAAAAAAATAAAAAAAACCTGCGAACTACTTCCCAACTGGGCTATTGCTTGCAGGTTTTCGGTGCGGCTTGCGCCGCTTATGTCCAGATTACTTTGGCATTAAAACAGTATCAATGGCGTGAATCACGCCGTTGCTGGCAGCTACGTCGGCTGCAATGACCTTGGCGCCGTTGACAGTCACACCGCCTTCGGTCGCCATGGCCAAGTCGCTGCCTTGTACGGTTTTAACGTGGCCAGCTTTGACATCAGCAGCCATGACTTTACCGGCAACTACGTGGTAAGTGAGTATTTTAGTTAGCGCAGCTTTGTCAGCCAGCAAGCTGTCCAACGTTGCTTTTGGAACTTTAGCAAAGGCCTCGTCAGTGGGCGCGAAAACCGTAAATGGGCCAGCACTTTTAAGAGTATCAATTAAGCCAGCAGCGGTTACTGCAGCGGCTAGAGTTTTGAAGTTGCCTGCGGCAACTGCAGTGTCAACAATATCGTGAAGGGTGGTCATACAAAATCCATTACAAAATGTACCGCGTTAAACGAGTCTAAAAATAGCATTCGAATGCGGTCTCACACCGAAAATACGATGTAGCTGGACTATAGAGAGCCAACATGACAAAGCTAGTAGTAAGGGTATCTACTCAAATTGTTGCAAAGCTAACATAAGGTAATGTGTGGACAGCTGTACCGTGGCGCGTATAAAAAATACTTAAGCAGGATTGTCAATGTCTATAAACATATGCTGCAGACCTAATTGGTCGGCGACATGCCCCGCCACTGCAGGCGCGCCGTAGCGCTCAGACGCGTGGTGGCCGCAGGCAATGTAGCCCACGCCCAGCTCGCGCGCATAGTGCGCTTGGGGTTCTGAGATTTCGCCGGTAATGAAAACATCGGCCCCAGCGGCGATGGCCGCTTCAAAATAACCCTGTGCACCACCCGTGCACCACGCTATTTTATTTATAGCTGCTTGAGCAGTATTTACCTGGGTTACTGGCCTGTTTAGTGTATTTTTTATGTGTTCTGAGAGCGTTTTGACGTCGGTATAGGCTGTGGTGCCCAGCCAGCCCAGGTCTTGTTCGCCAAAGCGGCTGCCCGCGCCGACCAGTGGTGTGAATCCCAGCACCTTGCCCAGCTGCGCGTTGTTGCCCAGCGTGGGGTGCGCGTCCAGCGGCAGGTGGTAGGCATACAGGTTAATGTCATGCGCCAGCAGTTTTTGCAGCCGCTGCTTCATCCAGCCCACTACCCGCCCGTCTTGCCCACGCCAGAAAAGACCGTGGTGCACAAAAATAGCATCCGCCCCGTGGGCAATGGCAGCGTCGATCAAGGCCAGCGAGGCCGTGACGCCAGAGACCATCTTTTTAATCTCAGCTTTGCCTTCAACCTGCAGCCCGTTGGGGCCGTAGTCTTTAAAACGCTCAGGCTGCAGCAATGCGTCTAAAGCCTGCGTTAGCGCACCGCGCGGTGCGCTTTGCAGTGATGGGGTGGCGTCGTGGTTCATGGGCACATTATGGGCACTAAAAATTACCCTGACAGTGCGCTAACAGCGGTTTTTACGTGTTGCTGCGATCAGCACCCAGTCTATCAAGGGCGGGCTTTCCTGGCCCTCGGGCCCTGCTGGCCGGGCTGAAGGGTACACACACCAGCTGCGCCCGGCGCTGCGAATGCGCTGTGCGCGCGTTGCGTCCAGTGCCGTTTTAGTAGCGTCGTTTTGCAGTACCCAACGATCCCCTGCAAGTACCGTACGCCAACCTGCCACCACTTCTTGCCCCGACTGCCCGCGCGTTTGCACCACCAAGCTGGGCAGCTGTGCGCCGTGTTGCACCGAAAGTCGTTGCGCAGGGCCGAAAGGTTGCAGTGTTTGCACAGCCACCATCCGTGCACCGCTGCGCGGCATGCGCTGCAAGGCCAGGCCCAGCAGGTGGCCGCCACGGGGTGTGCCGGTTCGCGTGTTGGCAGCAGGCCACGGGCTGATGGCCAAAGGCTCTGCGCTGCCTGCCAACTGCAAGGTTAACTGCTTGGCATTTGCAGTGGCCGACAGCACCTGCAAATTGACAGCTTCCTCGGCACCAAAAGGCAGCGGGCTGCGAATGGTGTAGCCCCCGCTGGGTACCGGTTGAGGTGTTTGCTGTGGCTGCGCATACGACAACGATGCAGCAACTGTCAGCGTACTTGCCGCGATGGTGGCCCGTAGTTGGCCATGCAGCGGGCAAGTCTTCAATGTCACAGACCAGCTCAATTACGAATCCTAAAACCTGGTAAGGCGTTGTCTTGCAGTTCGCGTAGCAGCTGCGGGCTGGGCGGGTCTTCGCGCACAAATTCTTTTTGTGCAGCATCGTTCATGGGGTCACGGCGTAGTACGTCACTGACACTGGAACTGCGGGCGGTATTGTCCAAAGCAGCGCCCGAATTAAAGCCAGACTGCGAACGGACAAAGGGCAACTGGATATTGGCCCAGTCGTTGTAATCTTTGAGCATACCTAAAATTGGTACAGTTTTCGATGTGTCTGCGAAGTCGCGGTTCACGTTAAAAGCATAAGCGGGCGACGCTGCGGTGGCGGTTCCGCTCCAATTAATAAATGAGCCTGCCACAGGCGTGCCGCGGCCAAACAGGTTCGAGCCTACTAAAGCATTTTCATTCAGATCAGTGCTGCTGCCGTTGGAATAGTCAATGATGAAATCAGCAGCGCAACGAGAATTGAACATCGTGCAGGCATTGGGTCTTGAACCTGCTAAATTTTGAACATAATATTGATAACGTTCACCCACACTGCTATCGTTCTGCACACCCGGTACACCTACCAGCTGGTACATGTAGTTCATCACACTCACATAGTTAGGCTTGTAGTTGGGTGCGCTCTCAAAACCGCCGTGGCGCAAACCCAGGTTATGGCCAAACTCGTGCATCAAGGTAGAGGCCTGCATGTTGATGTAGCGCAAGGTGTTTTGTTCGGCAATCAACGCCGTTGTTCCTGAAACGCTAAAACCAAACCCTCCCATGGTAATCATGGAATCATTGCCAAGAATTTCTGCATAGCCTGACGACCCGCCTAGCCCTGTGGTTAGCTGCGAATTGGCAAACAGGTTGTAGCTGAACATCACGCGTCTGCGCACGTCGAAATTGCTGTTTTTATGCGCAAAAAAGTTGCTGCATCCTGCGCGTACTACATTGCTGGCTGAAATTGGTAAATCAGTACATGGACTGAACGGAATGCTGCCCGCAACGTTGCCACCACCCAAATTAAATTTGGCGGGGTCAAAGTTAGCGCTAAAACGCGGGCCTGCGTCGATATGCAGCCTGATCTTTTGTCGCGCAAATGAATCTACCATTTTCTGCAAAGCTTCACTACGCGGGATAAACCCCAAATCCGGCACAGCCGCTTTGGGGTTTTGGTCCATCACATGAATTTCCAGGAACACGTCCCGAGCACCGGGCCGAGCACCCATCGCGTACAGGTCAAGTCCAGCATAGGTTCCGCCTTGCACTTTGGCAGTGTCTGGCACACCGTCGGCATCTGAATCTATAACGCCTGGCGCAACATCATTCTTTCCGCCCGGCGTACTGAAATTCACCAACACCCAATCGCTTGACGCGTTGGTATCAGCATAGTTATCCGTAGCAAGGCGCACTATGGATTTACCATAGGCTGTTGCAGTGCCGTTAGGCAACGAAGCAACTGGCGCGCCCGTCCATTGCGCTGCGCTGGCAGGCACAGCAGTGCTGTTGCCAAAGCGCACAAAATCAACTGCGCTGGCGTCTGCCGCGCGTTTTAATTCAATAAATCCATTGGCGGTCCAGCTGGGGTAGAGGTTTGGACTGCCAAGATATTTCAGTTGTGGGCCGTCTGGCAAAAAATTCAAAGCTTTGGATGCCAATACCATAAAACCGCCTGCTGGCAGACTGGCAGCAGGTAACTGGAAATTTGCAGTAATTATTGAGGACGTGGCAGTATTGCCTGTGTTGTTGTATGCAGTGCTGGTGAGCGAATAGTCAGCCAGATTGACTGCGCTTGCGTTAGGGTTGTACACCTCAAACCATCCACCTTCTGAACCGTCACTTCTGCTTTTTGCAGTAACCTCGGTAATTCTTAATTCTGGCACCAGGGTAGATGGTGTGGGTGGAGGTGTGGGCACAGCCGAAGATGCAGGATCAGGCAAAATTGTAGTTGTCGGCTTTGTATCAACGGTTTCATTTACCTGCGTGTTTAATGGTGTAGAGCTGCCGCCTCCACCACATGCCGCTAAAAATAACGATAGAAAAGCTACGCCAAGTACTTTTCGTTGATTTGCACAGGTCCATGCGTTCATGTGTATATTCCTAGTTGTGTACAACACTACTCTATGACTACTTTAAGTTGCGTCATAAGTTAAATTGTAATTATCTACTAATACTTTCATCCCACAACTTCATGAAAAAAATCTGGCTTTTATTCAGTCAAGGCGTCACCTTGTTTTTGGCGGCATGGTTTGTTGTGGCCACGCTCAAGCCTGAGCTATTGAACCGTGGGATGAGAGCTGGCAGTGGCTTGGTGCCTACCATTGAAGCACCTGCTGCTAATTCTATAGCTGCTCCAGCAGGTAGCTACAGGGCTGCAGCCCAAAAAGCCTCTGCGGCAGTGGTGAGTATCAGCGTCAGCAAGGCTGCGGCCAAAAACCCTAATGCCAACGACCCGTGGTTTAAATTTTTCTTTGGCGACCGCGGGCAAGAGCCGCAAGGCGGCATGGGCAGCGGCGTGATTGTGAGCCCCAGTGGTTACATTTTGACCAACAACCACGTAGTGGAAGGTGGCGATGAGATTGAAGTGACGCTAAATGACACGCGCCGCGCCAAAGCCAAAGTGATTGGCACCGACCCCGACAGCGACCTGGCTATCCTTAAAATTGACCTCGATAAATTGCCGGTGATCGTGCTGGGCAGCTCAGACGCACTGCAGGTAGGCGACCAAGTGCTGGCCATTGGCAACCCGTTTGGTGTGGGCCAAACGGTGACCAGCGGCATCGTAAGCGCGCTGGGGCGCAACCAGCTGGGCATCAACACGTTTGAAAACTTTATCCAAACCGACGCGGCCATTAACCCTGGCAATTCGGGCGGCGCGCTGGTGGATGTGAACGGTAATTTACTAGGTATTAACACCGCTATTTACAGCCGCAGCGGCGGCAGCATGGGCATTGGCTTTGCCATCCCGGTTAGCACGGCCAAGCAGGTGATGGAAGGCATAGTAAAAGACGGCGTGGTCACACGCGGCTGGATAGGTGTAGAGCCGCAAGAGCTGACGCCTGAGCTGGCTGAGACCTTCAAGCTGAAGATGGACAACGCCAGCGGCGTGATCATCACCGGCGTGCTGCAAGGCGGCCCGGCGGCGCAAGCGGGCATCAAACCGGGCGACGTGATCACCACCATTGCGGGCAAGCGCGTGGGCAGCGTGAGCGAGCTGTTGTCTAACGTAGCGGCACTCAAGCCCGGTACACCTGCCAAGATGACTGTGCAGCGTGCCGACAAATCGCTTGAATTGGACGTGTCGCCCGGCTTGCGCCCACGCCCTCGGGTGCAGCCTGGGCGATAAGTGGATTGCTTGAAGTAGGCAATTGCTATTTATTTCATAGCTGATTGAGCAGGTTCTATGGGCTAAAACGGTGCTTTCTCTTTGAAATTGAAGTGCATACATAGTACTTCTTCGTTGATATTCTGGTACCTCGCTGTTATTCAGCAGTGCTTGCAGTTTGTTGTGCTTTTACTATCCTGGCTGCTCGCGGTCACGTAGCACCGCATGCGGTCGGTAGGTTGCTGTTCTGGTACTTCGCGGTTACGCAGCGCTGTTTCGTTCGCTGGCTATTTACTTTTCTAGTACCTCGCGGTCACGCAGCAACGCACGGCAGGCTACTTTTCTAGTACCTCGCGGTCACGCAGCACCGCACGGCAGGCCCATGCCAAACGGACCTGCGGCCCTTTACTGTTTGTCATAGGCCTACCATGCGTTGCTGCGCTCCACTAGCGTGGTACTAGAAAAGTAAATAGCCAGCGAACGAAACAGCGCTACGTAACCGCGAAGTACCAGAACAGCAACCTAGCGACCGCATGCGGTGCTGCGCGACCGCGAGCAGCCAGGATAGCAAAAGCACAACAAACTGCAAGCACTGCTGAATAACAGCGAGGTACCAGAATATCAACGAAGAAGTACTATGTATGCACTTCAATTTCAAAGAGAAAGCACCGTTTTAGCCCATAGAACC
>JANNCO010000343.1:0-2340 GCA_031386655.1 Polaromonas sp.
TGCGCGGTCAACCCGTCGCCGCCGTAGCATCGCCCAACAACAAACCCAGTGTTACTTTGTCTACCGGTGCTGACGTGCAGGCTGCTACTGCGCAAAGTGGCTGGTCGGCATTAGTGCAATTTTTTCCAGAAGGCGTACACCACTTGGCCACGGGTTACGACCACTTGGCTTTTTTGCTGGCCTTACTGCTACCTATTGCGCTGTACCGCCAGCAGCCGATGCAAAGCACATTGGCCTTGCGCAGCTCGACACAAGGCAGCTCAACACAGCGCAGCTCAGCACAGCGCAGCTCAGCACAGCCCAGCGACAACAGGCCAGGGCTGTGGATGTTGCTGCGCACCGTCACAGGTTTTACTATCGGCCACTCCATTACTTTGGTACTGGCTACCTTAGGTTGGATTGCGTCACCATCGTGGGTCGAGCCTGCCATTGCGGTGACGATTGGTGTGTCTGCCCTGCTCAATTTATACCCGCAGCGCTGGGCGCGCAGCGATGCTTTGGCTTTGGGCTTTGGCTTGATCCACGGTCTGGGGTTTTCTAACATCATGCGCGAGGCTAACGTTAGCGACAGCTTGTTGCCGTGGGCTTTGGCAGGTTTTAACCTGGGCGTAGAAGCGGGGCAGTTGGCAGGGGTGGCGCTGTGGTGTGCTGTGCATGTGGTATTGGTGCGCTGGCGGCATTACGACGTCGTGGCGGTGCGCGGTGGTTCTTGGGCGTTGTTGGGGGTGGCTAGCTATTGGGCGGTACAACGGTTAACCTAGGGCTGAATCTAAAAACGGTGCAACTACGTACAGTTACTATGGCCGTTGTGTTTCACGGAAGTTACCCGCTTTATGAACGATCCCCTATTTGATGTGCAATTGATCGCGCTGATTGACCGCGTAGCCTTGCGCGATGCCCAAGCGCTGCGCCTGTTGTACGACGCCACCAGCTCTAAACTGTACGCCGTGGCCATGCGGGTGGTAGGCAACAAGGAGCATGCCGAAGACGTGCTGCAAGATGCCTACCTTAATATTTGGCGCATAGCGGCTGACTACCGCGCTAGCTTAAGCCCGCCCATGGCGTGGATGGGTGTGGTGGTACGCAGCCGGGCGCTGGATTTTTTGCGCAAACGTAAAACTGAGCGCGCTTTGGGTGGGCCAGAGATGGACGAACAATTGCTCAGCCATTTCGGCAGTGACGAGGCCAGCGCGCTGGACACCAGCATTGCCAGCGAGCAAGCGTGGGCACTGCACGAATGCCTGCGCAAGATAGAAGCTAAGCCGCGCGAGGTGCTGACACTGGCTTATTTTCGCGACCTAAGCCATGGTGAACTCGCCACGCAACTGAAATTACCTTTGGGTACGGTGAAAACCTGGATACGCCGTAGCCTGGAGCAACTGCGCAACTGCATGGGCAAATTTGCCTGACAAATTTATGAACATTGGACAACACCCCGAATTGCTAGACCGCCTGGCGGCCAGCTATGCACTAGGTACCCTGCGCGGGCGCGCGCGCCGCCGCATGGAAAGCTATGCGCGCCAAAGCGCTACCGTACGCACCAGCATGCTGCTGTGGCAAGAGCGCATGTGCGCCATGACCGAGCTGGCCGCGCCGATTGCGCCCAGCCCCAATGTGTGGAAGCGTATTGAAAACGCACTGGCCCAAGAGTTTGCTTTGCAGCGCCAGTCGCGCAACACGCAAAACCACGACAGCTTGTTGCAAACCACGCTGGACAAAGCACGCAAAGCACTGGGCTGGTGGCGTGTGGGTGCCATGGCAGGCGCTGTGGCCACCGTGGCTGCGGTGGCTGTGGGTTTGCAAACAGGCCGTGGTTTTGAAGACCAACTGGCGCAGGCCAACAGTAAGTTGGCTGAGCAAATTAAAAATAACCAGCAACTGCAATATGTGGCGGTGTTGTCGGATGACAAATCCACAGCGTCGATGCTGGTAACTTTTAACCCCGCTAAAAATAGCCTGACGCTAAAACGTGTGGGCACTTACCAAGAAGACACCGACAAATCGCTGCAACTGTGGGCCTTGCCTGCCAGTGGCAAGCCGCAGTCGCTAGGCGTTTTGGGTGCAGACAAAATCATACGCATCGCAGCGCCTGCTGAGCAAGTGATTACCATCCCGTTACTGGCCATCAGCTTGGAACCTAAAGGCGGCGTAGCCAGTGCGGTGGGGCCAACGGGGCCCGTACTGTTCAAGGGCGCGTTGCTGGAAACTGCGCCCTAAGGTATCGCAATGTCAACGTAAAGCGATGTGTTTACTTGCCGCTGGCAGCACGAGGTTGGACGTAGGGCTATTTCCAAGGTGACAGGTGGCGGTGCTTATTAAGGCTGCCTGTGCAATGCAAAA
>JANNCO010000351.1:0-8550 GCA_031386655.1 Polaromonas sp.
TCCAGGTGTTCAGCACGCCCGAGGCCAGCGCCACCAACGACATGCAAGCAATGTAGGGAAACATCAGCCGCGTCATAAAGCTGGCCGCGTCAAACGCCTGCGGGTTTTGCTGCAAACCGCTGGCCATGGCATACACCAGCAACGGTGCAGCGGCAATGCCAACGATACTGGTGGCCACCAGCGCCCAAGCCAGCACGGTAGCTACTTTATTAACCAACAGCCCCGTGGCGACAGCACCGTTTTGCTCTTTGCTGGCGGCCAATACCGGCACAAATGCTTGGCTGAAAGCGCCTTCGGCAAACAGGCGGCGCAGCAAATTGGGAATGCGAAACGCCACGTTAAACGCATCGGTCATGGCGCTGGCCCCAAACATTGCCGCCATCAACAGCTCACGTACCAAGCCCGTGATGCGCGAGGCCAGCGTGAACAGCGAGACGATGGAGGCAGATCTGATCAGGCTCATGAAATTGGTTACTTGACTGGCAGAGTTGAATTTCTTGTCGTTATGGCGTAACTCCGTTCAAGCTGAGCCTGTCGAAGCCTCTACATTGTGTTGACTAATCCGTAGTGTAGCGGTACCTGCTACGCAACTTGGGGACTGCTGTAGGCCACAATACAACCATGTTCAACGTCGTTCTAGTTCACCCCGAAATCCCGCCCAATGCGGGCAACATCATTCGCCTGTGCGCTAACACGGGCTGCGCTTTGCACCTGATCGAACCGCTGGGCTTTAGCATGGAAGACCGCTACATGCGCCGCGCCGGGCTGGACTACCACGAGTATGCCGACGTCAAACGCCATGCTTCGTGGGAAGCATTTTTGTCTACAGAACTACCCGCAGCACAGCGCATGTTTGCCATGACCACCAAAGGCAGCCACAGCGTGTTTGCGCAGGCTTTTGCAGCAGGCGATTGGCTGGTATTTGGGTCAGAAACCGCAGGCTTACCACCAGCAGTACGCGATTCGTTTGCTGCCGAGCAACGGTTGCGTTTGCCCATGATGGAAGGCCAGCGCAGCTTGAATTTGTCCAACTCTGTAGCAGTTGCGGTGTATGAGGCTTGGCGGCAGTGTGGATTAAAACAAGGATCTTGAGCGCCATAGCATCAATACCAGTTACACGCTTACCTGTACAATATCAAGATCATGTACACAAGGTGATCCTATGCGCGTAATCAGCTACACCGAAGCCCGTAACTCGTTTAAAGCCCTCTTAGACGGCGTAAGTGACGACCAAGACATTACCATTATTAACCGCCGTGATGGTGCGGACGCTGTAGTCATGTCGTTTGACTACTACCAAAGCGTGATGGAAACATTGCACCTTGTATCGTCACCCGCAAACGCAGCCAAGCTGGCCAGCGCTATTTCGCAAGACAAGGCGGGCAAAGCCAAGCCCCGCAAGCTGCTAGCCTCTTAAGCGTATTGTCACAAAATCATGCGCAACATTAGCTTTGTGCCCGAAGGTTGGGAGCAGTACACCTATTGGCACGGCCAAGACCGCAAGACCTTAAAGCGCATCAACATCTTGATTGAAGCAGCTGCCCGCGACCCGTTCGAAGGTATCGGTAAGCCAGAGCCGTTAGTGGGGAACTTATCAGGCTATTGGTCACGTCGCATTGACGAAACTAACAGGCTGGTCTACCGGGCTACTGACGATGAATTAATAGTGATAGGGTGCAGATACCACTATGACGACTAAACATCAGTGCTTACCTGTGCTGCTCCACTGCAATGGACGTTAACGCACTGTAAATCAGGTGTTTCCAGAGGGAAATAAAAAGCCCGGAAGGAGGTGTTCCTTCGCGGGCTTGTTCATGGTGCCGGAAGCCGGAATCGAACCGGCACGATCTCTCAATCGGCAGATTTTGAGTCTGCTGCGTCTACCAATTTCGCCACTCCGGCTATGTGAGTTTGCGACATCGACGCGATGTGCTAAGCCTTGAATTATGGCACATTACAGGGCATGAATTCAAAAAACACGGCCACTTTTACCTACCCCACGATTGAAGACGCCATTGGCAAAACACCCTTGGCACGCTTACAGCGCATTGGTGCAGACGTTTGTGCGCAGCGGCACAATGTGGTTTTGGGCAAGCTGGAGGGCAACAACCCGGCGGGCAGCGTAAAAGACCGCCCGGCCATGGCCATGATTGCACGGGCGCAGGAGCGCGGTGAGATTAAACCCGGCGACACGTTGATTGAAGCGACCTCGGGCAACACGGGCATTGCACTGGCCATGGCCGCCGCCATCAAAGGCTACCGCATGGTGCTGATCATGCCGGAGGACCTGAGCATTGAGCGGGCGCAGACCATGAAAGCGTTTGGAGCCGAGCTGATTTTGACGCCCAAAGGCGGCGGCATGGAATATGCGCGCGACTTGGCCGACAAGATGCAAAACGAGGGCAAGGGCCGCGTGCTGGACCAGTTTGCAAACCAAGATAATCCGCACGTGCACTACGAGACGACAGGGCCGGAGATTTGGGAGCAAACGGGCGGGCGTGTCACGCATTTTGTCAGCGCCATGGGCACTACGGGCACGATTACCGGGGTGTCGAAGTATTTGAAAGAAAAGAATCCGGCCGTGCGCATCATCGGTGCGCAGCCGTCAGAAGGTTCGCGCATTCCGGGCATTCGCAAATGGCCCGAAGCGTACTTGCCCAAAATTTACGACCCAAAAAACGTGGACGAATTGATCTACGTAAGCCAAACCGATGCTGAAAACATGTGCCGCGACATGGCACGGCTAGAAGGCATTTTTGCCGGGGTGTCTGCCGCCGGGGCCTGCTGGGTGGCGCAGCACATCGCAGCACGCGAGAAAGATGCGGTGATTGTATTTATTGTGTGCGACCGGGGTGACCGGTATTTATCGACGGGTATTTTTCCGGCTTAATGGCGCGGGCATTTTGCAATGCCCAGTAGCCTCCATATTGCACGCTTTTATATGCAAAATAGGCCGCCCGAGCCGTAGAACCTGCTCAAGCAGCTATTAAATTCATAGTATTATCTTTGTATGAATCCACTACCCAAATTTTGTACCCAGTGCGCCACGCTGCTGCAAATGATCACTGCCAGCGAAGATGCAGGCCCCGTTCAGCGCCTGCGCTGCCCAGCGTGTGGCTGGACGCACTGGAACAACCCCACACCCGTGCTGGCGGCGATTGTGGACTACAAAGGCCAGTTGCTGCTGGCGCGCAACGCGGCGTGGCCGGGCAAAATGTTTGCGCTGATTACCGGCTTTATGGAGGCCAGCGACACACCTACTGAGGGCATCGCGCGTGAGGTCAAAGAAGAAACCAACCTTGACTGCAGCCAGGTGAACTTGGTAGGCGTCTACGACTTTAAACGCATGAACCAGGTCATCATTGCCTACCATGTGGTGGCGCATGGCGAGGTCAAATTGTCGCCCGAGCTGGCCGAATATCGACTGTACGACTATGACAAGGCCAAGTGCTGGCCCGCGGGCACAGGCTACGCACTGGCCGATTGGCTGCGCGGCAAAGGCATTGAGCCACAGTTTGTAGAGCTGCCTAAAAGAGCTGAATAGCTGTCAAAAACAGCCTCAAAATGACGTCAAAGCGCAGCATCGCCCCAGCTTTACCCCATTGCAGCCACAGCCTAAAAAACCTTAGAATACTGTGATGGATATTAATAAAGAACTCGATACCCGCGGCTTAAGTTGCCCCTTGCCTATTCTCAAGGCCAAAAAAGCTTTGGGTGAACTCAACAGCGGGCAATTGCTCAAAGTGCTGTCGACTGACGCTGGCTCGGTACGCGACTTTCAGGCGTTTGCCAAACAAACGGGCAACGAACTGCTAGAGCAGCAAACCGTCGGCAGTGACTTTATACATATTTTGCGCCGCCGCTAAAGCGCTTGTAGTTCGGCGCGGGTGCCTGGTGCACCCCAAATTACATTATTTAAAACGGCATCTTGCAAGCCTTGACTTAGGCTATTTTGCTAAGTCGATGGCTCGGGGCGCACCAGTGGCGGCACTGCTATTACTTGGTTTGGCGGCGTCCACTGCACCATCGGTAGCTGCATCGGCTGCCGAACCGGTAGGTGCATCTACTACAGCTTCGGTGGTTGCGGCAGCAGCCTCATCAGTGGCTACCGCAGTCTCAGTCGCCTCTGCCTCAACAGGTGCTGCCAAGCCCAGCCATTGCCCCACGGGCAGCCCGCGTGGCATGAGAAACATGCTGCCAAAGCCGACCAGCGCCAGTGCCATTACCGTTTTAGGCAGCCAGCGCAGTGTGCTGGTGATGCGCAGTGGGATGTCGGACATGTTTGTGTCTTGGGGAAATTTTATTTTCTGCAGCAATACATGGCGCAAACTCAAAACAGCCAGCACCATGCCCAACGGCACCAGCACCAACATAGCCTGAAAAGGGCGCAAATAATAGCCGTCCCAAGCATCACCAACACCGCTCCAGGCAAACCAAAGCAAGATAGCAGCTGGCAGCAGCATGCCTACAGACACACCTTGGCCTATTTTGGCCATGACCGTAGGTGACAAGGCGGGCTCCAGCATGGTTTTCAGGCTGGGGGCTACAAACTGTGGGGCGCCAGGCTGGCTTGCCGTGCTAGCCAATGGTGCCATATCTTGACTGCCCAGCTCCATGTCGGTAAACGTGTCGGCAGCAAACTCTTTGCTGGGCACCGCGTCGGCAGCTTTTTGCTGCGCTTTGTGCAGGCGCTCAATTTCTTTGGTGTAGTCCATCATGCTTTGAGTTGTTGCAGGTATTTTCGAAAATCATCACCCACCTCAGGGTGCTGCAAAGCCAGCTCTACCGTAGCCTGCAAAAAGCCTTCTTTGCTGCCGCAGTCAAACCGCTTGCCTTGGTACTGATAAGCATACACGGGTTGCTGGCCTATCAGCGCGGCGATGCCGTCGGTGAGCTGAATTTCACCGCCCACGCCGCGTGGCTGGGCGCGGATGGAATCAAACACTTGCGGGGTCAGCACGTAGCGGCCAGCTACACCCCATGGCGATGGGGCGTCTTGCGGGGCGGGTTTTTCAACAAAGCGGTCTAGCTGCATCAAATGCTCACCTGCCATCTGGCCGCCCACCATGCCATAGCGGCGCGTTTGCTCGGGCGGCACCTGCTGCACCGCTACCAGGCAGCCGCGCTGGGCAGGTGGCAGCGCCTGGTATTGCGCTACCATTTGGTGCAATACGCCGGGGCCTGCGCTCTGGCCCACCATCAAATCATCAGCCAGCAGCACGGCAAACGCGCTGCCCGCTACCAAATGCTCAGCACACAGCACCGCGTGGCCTAGGCCCAACGACCGCGGCTGGCGCACATATGAGCACACCATGTCGTCGGGCTGCAGCGTGCGCACCAAGTCCAGTAGCTCGTGTTTGTTGGCGGCTTCTAGCTCACTTTCCAGTTCATAAGCGGTATCAAAGTGGTCTTCAATGGCACGTTTATTACGCCCCGTGACAAAGATCATGTGGCGAATACCCGCTGCGTAAGCCTCCTCGACCGCGTACTGAATTAAGGGCTTGTCCACAATAGGCAACATTTCTTTGGGCTGGGCCTTGGTGGCGGGTAAAAATCGGGTGCCTAAACCGGCCACCGGAAAGACGGCTTTTTGAATTAACGAAGTGAGATTAGTCATGGAAAATGGGTATCTTTAGGGCGCAGCATAGACAAATAGACCTATTGCCGCTAGAGTGTTACAAATTAAATGTGAGCTTGCTTAGGCTTGCATCATCAATCCAAGGCACTCAGATCAATGTAGGTAACAAGGACTTGTGGTGGACATCTTACTGCTTGAATCACTGATTCCTGAAGCTATGGCGTGGCTAGAAGCGCGCCACAGTTTGCAGTACCGTCCCCAATTGGTTACCGACGAGCGGGCATTGCGCCATTGCACGGAACGTGTGCGCGCCGTGGTGGTACCCAACCAAGTCGTCATTGGTACCGATTTTCTGGATTTTGCCCCCCAGCTTGAAGTTGTGGCGCGTCTGCAGATTGGTACGGACAATATTGACCTCGAATCGTGCCGTGCGCGCGGCATCAAGGTGCTGCAGGCACGCAGTGCCAATGTGCGTGCCAATGCCGAGTTTTTGGTGGGTTCGCTGATACTGCTGTACCGCCAAGGGCTGCTCAGCGCCATGCTGTCAAAGGTCAAAGCCGTGCATACAGCCAGCTTGGTGACAACCGTTTCTGCAGATACCCTACAAGTACCTGCACCGCAGCCTGTGCCTCACACCACGCTTCATAAAGCGCCTGCGGTACCCACGGGCCGCGAGATCAACGGCTCTGTCGTTGGCCTGCTGGGCATAGGCCCTGCAGCCAGTGCGCTGGCAGGCCTGCTAAACGGCATGGGTGCCCGCGTGATTGGGTATGACCCTGCACTGCACCATAGCTCACCTCTTTGGCAGCAAATGCGCGTGCAACCCGTCAGCCTGTTGGACATGATGAGCACGGCGGACGCTGTGTCGGTGCAAATGCTGTATGCCTCGCGTTTTAAGGGGTTTATCAACGAACGTGTACTGGCAGCGTGCAAACCCAACCAGTTGTGGGTGAGCATCGCGCGCAGTGCGCTGTTTGATTCTGCCGCCATGCTGGAGGCTCTGCAAGACGGGCGCATTGCCGCCTGGCTGACCGACAGTGCGGACGAAAGCCAAGACGCTGCCATGCCGCTGCTGCGCACGCTGCCTAATTTTTATGCCACGCAGCGCATTGGCTCGCTCACGCGCGAGTCGCGCCAGCGTGCCAGCTGGTACATGGCACACCGCCTGCATGATGTTTTGTCACCGAACGATGCGGCCACTTCCAACTCGGGCATGATGGGATTGCCGGGAGACAATGCGCCGTCCAGCTGGATCGACTCTGGCCTGCTCAGCCCCGCCGTGCGGCAAGCAGGCGTAGAACCCAAACTTTAACCTTTGGGTTAATTCGTTCAACCCTCAAAGTCAGCCCGTTTAAGCCAATCGCTGCAACTGCTCGCGCAGCTTAGCCAGCGCAGCCGAGAAATCTGCCACGCGACCACGTTCTTGCGCCAGTACGGCAGCGGGTGCTTTGGCTACAAAAGCCTCGTTGCCTAACTTGCTGTTGGCCTTGGTAATTTCGGCTTCCAGGCGGGCTACTTCTTTGCCAATGCGCAGCATCTCGGCACCCGCGTCTACTTGCATAAACAAGCACAGCCGCGCATCGCCCACTACCGCCGTAGGTGATGTGGCAGCGGCGGTTTGCCAGGCAGCGGCATCAGCATATACCTTCACTTCACTGAGCTTGGCCAGCGCCTGTAGCACGTGGGCCGCCCCGGCTACAAAGTCTGTATCGCCCACCACATACAAAGGCAGCTTTACAGCGGGCGATACTTTGAGCTCGCCGCGCAAATTGCGGCACGCGTCGACCAGCGCTTTGAGCTTGGTCACATGCGCTTCAGCTTGCACGTCGATACGCTCGGGCTGGCTGATGGGGTAGGCTGCAATGCTGATACTGTCGCCCGCGCGGCCTGCCACGGGTGCTACTTTTTGCCACAGCGCCTCGGTAATAAACGGAATAATCGGATGGGCCAGGCGCAAAATAACTTCTAGTGTGCGAATTAAGGTGCGGCGTGTGGCCCGTTGCTCTGCTGGGCTGCCATTTTGAATTTGCACTTTGGCAATTTCCAAATACCAATCACAAAACTCGTTCCACGCGAAATCGTAAATGCTGTTGGCTACGTTATCCAAACGGTATTCTTCAAATCCTTTGGCGACATCGGCCTCCACGCGTTGCAAGGTCGATGCTATCCAGCGGTCGGCTTGGCTAAATTTTAAATAGCCGTGCGCCGGGCCACCCACGGCGCACTCTTGTTTGGTATGTTCTTTCAGCCCGCAGTCTGCACCTTCGCAGTTCATCAGTACAAAGCGGGTGGCGTTCCACAGCTTGTTGCAAAAGTTGCGGTAGCCTTCGCAGCGCTTGGTGTCAAAGTTGATGTTGCGGCCCAAGCTGGCGTAGCTGGCCATCGTGAAGCGCAGCGCGTCTGCGCCAAAACCGGGGATGCCATCGGGAAATTCTTTTTCGGTGTCTTTGCGCACACGCGGTGCGGTTTCGGGTTTGCGCAGGCCGGTGGTGCGTTTGTCTAACAGCGGGGCCAAGGCGATGCCGTCAATCAAGTCCACCGGGTCTAGTACATTGCCCTCCGATTTGCTCATTTTCTTGCCTTGGCTGTCGCGCACCAAGCCGTGAATGTACACATGCTTGAACGGAACTTTGCCCGTGAAGTGCGTGGTCATCATGATCATGCGGGCGACCCAAAAGAAGATGATGTCGTAACCCGTCACCAACACAGAAGAAGGCAAGTACAGGTTGTAGTCGTCGGTCGCTGCATCGCCCTGCTTTGGCCAGCTCATGGTGCTGAACGGCACTAGTGCGGATGAATACCATGTGTCGAGCACATCTTCATCGCGCTTTAAGCCGATGCTACGCCAATTATTAAACTGATCAAGACGTGATTTGAATCTTTCTGGAGATGTATATCCTTTAATCCGTTCAATTTCAGCATCAATCTCACCGTAAAACCTTACAAGTGCTTCCGCTTCATCACGTCCAACA
>JANNCO010000404.1:0-10845 GCA_031386655.1 Polaromonas sp.
GGTCAGGGGGACGGGGCACGGGTGGAGTTAGCGATATTTAATATCCATCGGCGCATGGGCTGTCCCAAACCAAGCAAAGAACAATGTGACGAGTCGGGTCCGTCTCGATGAAAAATACGTAGCAAGGCGCGCGTTGTTGAAGGTAGCGCACCAAAAACCCAAGTTCGCGCGTGTTTGCGAAGTATTTTTGCAGCGAGATGCCCGGCTCGAGTCCAGCTTTCCGGCTCGCACGCTAACCAACAAGCCAAATCCAACGGCGCGTGATAAAGAGATCAACCCAACAGCACACTAATGAGTTCGGGCCTTGGCTATAACTCTACTCAAGAGAATAGTCCCCGAAACACCAAAGATCAAATATCGTCAGTAGGCTCATAAGCTTGCTCAACCGCTGGCCGCGACTCGTACACCCGGTGCCCAGGCTTGGCCTCCACCTCCACATACACGCTGGCATGTCCCTCTTTGGCCACCACATCAACCTGTGCAATCAACGACGCTAAATGCACTGCTGTGGCCGACGCAGCATCTGCCCCCGCCTTGCAGTCAAAATCCCAAAAATCAACGTCTTCAGGTAACGACACACCACGGCAGCGTTTGACGTATTTGCGAATGTCATGTTTCACGGCTTCCAGAACGCGGTCAGCGTTTTTGCCTTCAATGTGCAGCGGGTAAGTTTTTTTCATCAGAGGAGGCGATTCAAGTTTTCAAAGTCAAGTTTGCGCAGTCAGGTAAGCATGTTTGCGCAAGTCGTCCATGCTAACAAACTCTAGCGCCTTCTCATGCGTACATTCCAAAACAACGGGTGGCGCAACACCCGCTGCCAAAGCCTCTTTCCAGCGGTTTGCACACAGGCACCAGCGGTCGCCCGCTTTCAGGCCGGTAAAGCGAAACTCGGGTTGCGGTGTCATCAAATCATTGCCACGCTGCAACGAATAGACCAAAAACTCTTGCGTTACCCGTGCGCAAATCACGTGCGAACCGTGGTCGTGTGCGTCAGTCTTGCAGCAACCATCGCGAAAAAATCCTGTTAACGGATCGTAGGAGCAGGGCACCAATGGGGTGCCTAAAACATTGTTGGGCATGACGGTCTTTGCACAGTTTACTTGTTCTGGGTTTGAATCATCTTCATCGCAGAGCTGATCAGCGTACTGACCTGCGTCATATCGCTGGGCACAATCAGCGTAGTAGTGGAGTCTGCAGCAACTTTGCTGTAGGCCTCTACTGCTTTCTCAGCCACCTTCAGCTGCACCGCTTGCTCGCCACCGGGCAGGCGAATAGCGGCGGCAATACGTTCAATAGCGCCTGCAGTGGCATCGGCCACGGCGGTAATGGATGCCGCCTCGCCCTGTGCATTGTTAATGACTGCCTGCTTCTCGCCTTCAGAGCGCGCAATAAAAGCCTCGCGCTCGCCTGTGGCAATGTTGATCTGTTCTTGGCGGCGGCCTTCTGATGCGGCAATCAGCGCGCGCTTGCCGCGCTCGGCTGTAATCTGCGCTTGCATGGCGTGCAAAATTTCTTTGGGCGGGGTCAAGTCCTTTATCTCGTAGCGCAGCACTTTTACGCCCCAGTTCAGCGCGGCCTCGTCAATGGCAGCCACCACTTGCGCATTGATAATGTCGCGCTCTTCAAAAGTTTTGTCCAGCTCCAGCTTGCCGATCACGCTGCGCAGCGAGGTTTGCGCCAGCTGGCTGATGGCCAAGATGTAGTTGCTAGAGCCGTAGCTGGCGCGCTGCGCATCGGTCACCTGAAAGTACAAAATACCATCTACTTGCAACTGCGTGTTGTCGCGGGTAATACACACTTGGCTGGCAATGTCTAAAGGGATTTCTTTCAGGCTGTGTTTGTAGGCCACTTTGTCGATAAAAGGCATGACAAAGTTCAGCCCCGGTGTCAGCGTGCCGTGGTACTTGCCCAGCCGCTCCAGCACCCACGCATTGGTTTGCGGCACCACCTTGACGGTTTTGACAATAAAGATGATGGCCAGTACCAGTAAAACGATTGCAAATTCCATAAATCCTCCGTTAATTTAAATTCAAGCTGAGACTGATTATTTTTTTAATCAATGTGTGTGTTGAGCCAGGTACTAAGCGGGTTGTACCACCAGCGTAGAGCCTCTTATTTCCTGCACACGGTAGCTGCCGGGGTAGTGGGCTACGCCCGGCGCTGCCACCACGGCCCACGATGCTCCACGGTACTTTACCGATGCGCTGCCGTCAGCGTTCCATGCTTCTACCACCACCGTAGCGCCCACGTCTTGGTTCACATCAGGGTTGGCCTCAGCGTGCAAAGCACCGGGTTGTTTGATTTTGTACAAATGCCAAGCCAGCGTAGCACCGCCCCCTACCAGCGCTGCAATGATGATCTGAGGTGTCAATGCAAAACCAAGATGGGCTGCAACAGCACCGGCTACCAGTCCTATTGAGATCATCAGCAAGTAAAACGTACCCGTCATCAGCTCGGCTATGACTACCAAAACCGCCAGCACCCACCAAATACTCGATAACGCCATAATTAGTCCCCTTGTTTATGATGCACCACATTTTGAGGCAAAACCAGCCGCTTGCAAGGCATCTGACACAGAATATCTTTACACTTCGCAATTCATCTGGTTTTAACACCAGAAGTCCCAGGAACTTGCTGGGGCTCCAGCCAGGTGCTGGTGCCATGACCCAGCCACTGTGCTGGCTTATTTATTTCACCGCTGTATGGAACTGGCATGAAATTTCGCTTCCCCATTGTCATCATCGACGAAGACTTTCGTTCTGAAAATACCTCCGGCTTAGGCATACGCGCTTTGGCCGATGCGATTGAAAAAGAAGGTTTTGAGGTACTGGGCGTAACCAGTTACGGCGATTTGAGCCAGTTTGCCCAACAGCAAAGCCGCGCCAGTGCATTCATTTTGTCACTGGACGACGATGAATTTACGCCAGGCGACGAGATTGACCCGGCCGTGCTGAACCTGCGCGCATTTATCGACGAAGTACGCCGAAAAAACGCCGATGTGCCGCTGTATGTATACGGCGAGACCAAAACTAGCCGCCATTTACCCAATGACATTTTGCGCGAGTTGCACGGCTTTATCCACATGTTTGAAGACACGCCCGAGTTTGTAGCGCGCCATATCTTGCGCGAAGCCAAGAGTTATCTCGAAGGCGTGAAACCACCGTTCTTCAAAGCCTTGCTCGACTATGCCGAGGACGGCTCCTACAGTTGGCACTGCCCTGGCCATTCGGGTGGTGTGGCATTTTTAAAGTCGCCCATTGGGCAGATGTTCCACCAGTTTTTTGGCGAAAACATGCTGCGCGCCGACGTGTGCAACGCAGTCGAAGAGCTGGGCCAGCTGCTGGACCACGACGGCGCGATTGGCGAGTCTGAGAAAAATGCCGCCCGTATTTTTAACGCGGACCATTGCTTTTTTGTCACCAACGGCACCAGTACCAGCAACAAAATGGTGTGGCACCACACCGTGGCGCCCGGTGATGTGGTGGTGGTAGACCGCAACTGCCACAAATCGATTTTGCACGCCATCATCATGACGGGTGCGATTCCGGTATTTTTAAAGCCTACGCGCAATCACTTTGGCATTATTGGGCCGATACCGCAGAGCGAATTTGAGCCTGAAACAATCAAGGCCAAAATAAAGGCCAACCCGCTTCTAAAACACATCGATGCCAGCAAAGTCAAACCGCGCGTGATGACGATTACCCAGAGCACCTACGACGGCGTGCTGTACAACACCGAGGTCATCAAAGGCAAGCTGGACGGCTATGTTGACACACTGCACTTTGACGAGGCCTGGCTACCGCACGCGGCGTTTCACCCCTTTTATGGCCCGTACCACTCGATGGGTAAAAAGCGTGCACGGCCTAAAGAAGCACTGGTGTTTGCCACGCAGTCTACGCACAAATTGCTCGCTGGCATCAGCCAGGCCAGCCACGTGCTGGTGCAAGATGCGCAAAACCGCAAGCTAGACCGCCACTTGTTTAACGAAGCGTATTTGATGCACACCAGCACCAGCCCGCAGTACGCCATCATTGCCAGCTGCGATGTGGCCGCGGCCATGATGGAACCACCCGGCGGCACTGCGCTGGTAGAAGAGTCCATCATGGAGGCGCTGGACTTCAGGCGCGCCATGCGCAAGGTAGACAACGACTACGGTGATGACTGGTGGTTCAAGCTGTGGGGCCCAGAGAAGTTTGCCGAAGAGGGCATGACCTCTGCCAAAGAGTGGATGCTGCACGGCGAGGCCAAAGCCCACGGCAAAGGCACCAAAGCCAAGCCCAACTGGCATGGCTTTGGCAACCTGGCCGACGGTTTTAATATGTTGGACCCGATTAAATCCACTATCGTCACACCGGGCCTGGACTTGCAAGGTAAATTTGCAAAAACCGGCATTCCCGCCAGTATCGTCAGCAAGTTTTTAGCTGAGCATGGCGTGATCGTGGAGAAGACAGGGCTGTACAGCATCTTCATCATGTTCACTATCGGCATTACCAAAGGCCGCTGGAACACGTTGTTGACAGCGCTGCAGCAGTTTAAAGACGACTACGACCGCAACCAGCCGATGTGGCGCATATTGCCCGAGTTTAGCAAGGCCAACCCGCGCTACGAGCGCATGGGCCTGCGCGACCTGTGCCAGCATATTCACGAGCTGTATGCCAAATACGATATTGCGCGCCTGACCACCGACGTGTACCAGAGCGATCTGCACCCGGCCATGACCCCATCAGACGCCTACGCGCACATTGCGCACCGCAAGACCGAACGCGTAGAAATCGATAAGCTGGAAGGCCGCATTACAGTGGGCTTGGTAACGCCCTACCCACCAGGTATTCCGCTGTTAATTCCTGGAGAGGTGTTTAACAAAAAGATTGTTGACTATCTTAAATTTGCACGCGCTTTCAACCTTGAGTGCCCAGGTTTTGAAACCGACATTCACGGGCTGGTAGAGCATGTGGGCGCAGACGGTGTGAAACGCTACTACGCAGATTGTGTGAAAACGTAACTTGTAAAGCTATATATTTTATAGCTGGTTAAGCAATGTTTTACAGGGTTTGAAGCCTAAATCATTACAAGAACGATCTTCGGATCGTTTTTTTATGAGCATAATTCGCGGTGGTTAAATAAAACTCGGTGCTTATGTTGTGCAGCCGAGGGTATGTAGGGGTCAGCAATCAGCGCGAGAGCATGCACACTGAATGCATCGTCAAGTCATCCTGACTTTTATCGAAGATAGATTGGAAATTTATGAAACTCAATAAGCTTGTGTTTGCCCTAGGCTTCACGCTTGGTCTTACTCTCATCAGCTCGGCAGCCCAAGCTGCAGGCACCTTGATTTTTTGCTCTGAGGCCAGCCCAGAGGGTTTTGATTCGGCCCAATACACCGGGGGCAATACGTTTGATGCAGCAGGCCATGCCATGTTCAACCGTTTGATTGAATTTAAGAAAGGCTCTACCGAGATCAAGCCCGGCCTGGCAGAGTCGTGGACCATCTCTGCAGACGGGATGACTTATACGTTTAACCTGCGCAAGGGCGTAAAGTTTCACACCACCGAGAATTTCAAGCCCACGCGAGACTTCAATGCAGATGACGTAATTTTTACCTTTGGCCGTATGTACGACAAGGCGCACCCGTTTAACAAAGCCTATCCTGCCCAGTTTCCGTATGCGTCTGACACTGGCATTGACACTAACATCGCCTCTATTACCAAGGCGGGTGCCAACAACGTAGTGTTTCAGCTGAAAAAACCTGACGCCGATATGTTGATCAAGATTGCGCTACCTTTTGCCTCTATCTTGTCTGCCGAGCATGCCGACAAATTGGTAGCGGCTGGCCAAGCGGCCATGATTAACCAGCAGCCTGTAGGCACAGGGCCATTTGTGCTCAAGCGCTACCAAAAAGATTCGCAGATTCGCTACGCTAAATTTGCCGAGTACTGGAATGCCAAAGATGTGCTGGTAGATAATCTGATTTTTGCCATTACTACCGATGCTTCGGTGCGCGTGCAAAAGCTCAAAGCTGGCGAATGCCACATCATGTCTTACCCCAAGCCGCAAGATATAGCGGCCATGCGGGTGGACCCTGCACTGAAGATGGACTCGGCCCCTGGTTTCAACATTGGTTACCTAACCTACAACACCGAAAAAACCCAAACCGCCAAGTTAGAAGTTCGCCAGGCGCTGGACATGGCCATCAACCGCAAAGCCATTATTGACGCTGTGTACCAAGGCCAGGGCCAAGAGGCCAGCAACCCATTTCCAGAGTCGTTGTGGTCTTATAACAAAAGCGTGAAAAATGCGGCCTACAGCCCGGAAAAAGCTAAAGAGCTGCTAAAAAAAGCTGGCTACCCGAATGGTTTTGAACTGTCACTGTGGGCTATGCCTGTACAGCGCCCATACAACCCGAACGCCAAGCTAATGGCTGAGATGGTGCAAGCTGACTGGGCCAAAATTGGCGTAAAAGCCAAAATTACCCAGTACGAATGGGGAGAATATCTCAAGCGCATGAAAGCTGGCGAACACGACACTGGATTGATCGGTTGGACTGGCGACTACGCCAGCCCAGATAACTTTCTGGGTGTGTTGCTAACCTGTGAAGCGGTGGGCGGATCTAACTATTCACGCTATTGCAGCAAAGAGTTTGATGCCTCGGTACTGAAGGCGCGCAATAGCACCAACCAAAAAGAGCGCACTGATTTGTATATGAAAGCGCAAGAAGTTTTCAAGCGTGATTTGCCTTGGACCACCATTGCCCACTCCACGGTCAACCAACCCATGCGCAAAGAGGTCAATGGTTTCAAAATCAGCCCTTTTGGCGACTACAGTTTTGAAGGCGTGAGCGTTAAATAAACAGTCCGGTTGCGCTGTATGCGCACACCGGGTTAAGCAGGGCTTTGCCATTGCAAAGCCCTGCTGCATTTTTACACCGTATATTTCCTAATGTTTGCGTACGTTCTAAAACGATTGGGCATTCTGGTACCTACTTTTTTGGGTATCACACTGCTGACTTTTTCTCTCATCCGCATGATTCCTGGCGACCCTGTAGAGGTGATGGCGGGAGAGCGGGGACTGAATCCACAGTTGCACGCAGCGGCGCTTAAAAGACTAGGGCTGGACCAACCGCTGCCTGTGCAATACATGAGCTACTTGAATCAGCTAGCTCACGGCAATTTAGGCGCCTCGCTCAATACCCAGGCCACGGTGTGGAGCGAATTCAAAGTTTTGTTTCCTGCCACGCTGGAGCTGGCACTGGTAGCGCTATTGTTTGCCTTGGTGGTGGGTATGACGGCGGGCGTGATTGCCGCAGTTAAACGCGGCACCTTGGCTGACCATGGCGTGATGACCGTAGCGCTCACAGGCTATTCCATGCCGATTTTCTGGTGGGGTTTACTGCTGATTTTGGTGTTTTCGGTGGGTTTGGGGTGGACACCTGTGTCGGGCCGCTTGAGCTTGGCGTTTGATGTGCCGCCGCACACGGGCTTTATGCTGATTGACGCGTGGCGCGCCGAGCTGGCTGACCCTGAGATCAACAAAGGTGCATTGTGGGATGCAGTGCGTCACCTTATATTGCCCGCATTGGTGCTGGGCACTATTCCGCTGGCGGTGATTGCACGTATGACGCGCTCGTCCATGCTGGAGGTGCTGCGCGAGGACTATGTGCGTACCGCGCGCGCCAAGGGCCTGTCACCGGCACGGGTAATTTTTATCCATGCATTGCGCAACGCGCTGATTCCGGTACTGACCGTGATTGGTTTGCAGGTAGGCACATTGATGGGTGGCGCGGTGCTGACGGAGACTATTTTTTCTTGGCCAGGCATCGGTAAATGGCTGATTGATGCCATTGGACGGCGCGACTATCCGGTGGTGCAAAACGGCATTTTGCTGGTAGCCACTATGGTAATTTTGACAAACTTTCTGGTGGATATTTTGTACGGTGTGGCCAATCCACGCATCAGGCATCAGCGCTAGTACGATAACTATGCCACTTAATTCCACCCTGCAAGACAGCACTGTATCGCCAGAGCTGGTGCTGACCTACCCTTCGCCATTAGTAGAATTTTGGCAGGCATTTTCTAAAAACAAAGGCGCAGTGGCGGGCATGGTGTTTATGCTGCTAGTGGTGCTGCTGGCATTGTTGGCACCCTGGGTTGCGCCGTATGACCCCATCGAGCAGTACCGCGAGCACTTTTTGCAACCACCAGTGTGGGCAGGTGGCACCACAGAGTTTCTTTTGGGCACTGACGAATTGGGCCGTGATATTTTGTCGCGCTTGATCCATGGAGCGCGGCTGTCGCTGCTGGTAGGGTTGATGTCGGTGGTCTTGGCTTTGGTTCCTGGCGTTACATTGGGTTTGGTCGCTGCTTTCTCGGGCAAAGTAGTTGATGGGTTGATCATGCGCATGATGGATGTCGTGATGGCGCTGCCTGCACTGCTGTTGGCGGTGGCCATCATTGCCATTTTGGGGCCTGGGCTGCGCAATGCCATGCTGGCTATCGCTTTGGTGTCGCTGCCAGCTTACGTACGGTTGGCCCGCGCGTCTGCCATGACCGAGCTGGCGCGTGACTACGTGACAGCAGCTCGCCTGTCGGGCGCGGGCACTTTGCGATTGATGTTTGTCACGGTATTGCCTAACTGTATGGCGCCGCTGATTGTGCATGCGACGATGAGTTTTTCGGCCGCTATTCTGGAGATTTCAGCTTTGGGATTTTTAGGCCTGGGCGTGCAGCCACCGCTGCCCGAATGGGGCACCATGCTGGCCTCGGCGCGCGACTATATTGAGAGCGCTTGGTGGGTGGTGACTTTGCCGGGCCTGACTATTTTGCTGACGGTTCTGGCGATTAACCTGATGGGCGACGGCTTGCGTGATGCGCTAGACCCTAAGCTGAAAACTGCGTCATGATGCCAATAAATCTTTTAGACATGCGCAATGTCAGCGTGGAGTTTGGCCCAGAGGGCCGCGCGTTCCGCGCTGTTGATGGTGTGGACCTGCACGTGAACGCGGGTGATATTGTAGGCATTGTGGGTGAATCAGGCTCGGGTAAATCCGTCACCATGATGGCTTTGATGGGCCTGCTGGCAGGGCAGGGCCGCGTCACAGCAGATGCGTTGCAGTTTGACGGGCATGACCTGCTGCGTATCAGCGCCGCGCAGCGTCGCCGTATTTTGGGCAAAGACATAGCGATGATTTTTCAAGACCCGATGACGTCGCTGAACCCGTGCTTTACCGTAGGCTACCAGTTAATTGAGGTGCTCAAAACCCACCTGGGCTTGCGTGGCGCAGCAGCCAAGGCCCGCGCGATTGAGCTGCTGGAGATGGTGGAAATTCCCAGTGCCAAAGGCCGCCTGGACAACTATCCGCACCAGTTCTCTGGCGGCATGAGCCAGCGCGTAATGATTGCAATAGCGATTGCATGCAACCCCAAGCTGCTAATTGCCGATGAACCTACCACAGCGCTGGACGTGACGATTCAAGCGCAAATTATGGACTTGCTAGTGAGCCTGCAAAAAGCGCAAGGCATGGCCTTGGTCATGATCACCCATGACTTGGCCGTGGTAGCGGAGGTGGCCGAACGTGTAGCAGTGATGTACGCTGGTCAAATTGTAGAAGTTGGCCCTGTGGGCAGGCTGTTTACCGCACCTGCGCACCCGTACACCCACGCGTTACTGCAAGCTGTGCCCGAGCGCAGCCGGGGTGCAAGGCGCTTGAGCACATTGCCTGGCATGGTGCCGGGCCAGTACGACCGCCCAACAGGGTGCTTGTTGGCGCCGCGTTGTCTGTACAAACAAGACCAGTGCACGCAGCACAAACCGCAGCTGACTGCGCACGGTAGCGCCCAAGTGCGCTGCTTCTACCCCTTGGCTGCGTCCGCGTCTGCAGTTGGGCCAGCAGATCAAATGCAGCAGGTCAGCTTATGAGCACTATCGTCATGCAAGCCGACGGTTTAATCCGTCATTACGCAGTGTCGCAAGGCTTTTTAAAGCCCCAACTCACGGTCAAGGCATTGAACGGTGTATCTTTTACGCTGCAAGCGGGCAAAACACTGGCCGTGGTCGGTGAATCAGGCTGCGGTAAAAGCACGCTGGCCCGCCAGCTCACGCTGGTAGAACCGCCTACACAAGGCATTCTGTCTTTGGACGGAGAACCAGTTAACCCCAGCGACACGGCACAACACCAGCGCCTGCGCAGCAAGGTGCAAATGGTGTTTCAAAACCCCTATGCCTCGCTTAACCCACGCCAAAAAATTGCAGCGCAGTTGGCTGAACCTTTGCTGCTGAACACTGCCATGCGGGCGCCTGAGCGCGCTGACGCAGTGGCCAGCATCATGCAGCGTGTGGGGCTGCGCCCTGAGTTCAGTCGCCGCTATCCTCACATGTTCTCAGGCGGCCAACGCCAGCGCATTGCCATCGCCCGGGCCATGATTTTGCAACCCAAGGTACTGGTAGCCGACGAGCCGACGTCGGCGCTAGACGTGTCGATTCAGGCGCAGGTGCTTAATCTGCTAATGGATTTGCACGATGAGTTCAACACAGCCTATGTTTTTGTATCGCATAACTTGGCGGTGGTGGAGCATGTAGCCCACGATGTGATGGTGATGTACCTGGGCCGCGCTGTAGAAACTGGCCCCAAAGCAGATATTTTCGCCCAGCCCCTACATCCCTACACGCAGGCCCTGCTGTCGGCCACGCCGTCAATCGATGTGCACCGCAGGCAAAAGAAAATCTCCATTGTGGGCGAGTTACCCAGCCCGCTTAATCCTCCCGCAGGCTGCGCTTTCCACAAGCGTTGCCCATATGCCGACGCACGCTGTGCTGCGGAAGAACCGCAGCTGCGCCAGTTGCAAGGGCGGC
>JANNCO010000036.1:0-6458 GCA_031386655.1 Polaromonas sp.
CACGCCATTACCACCTCATTACCGCTGTTGGCAACAGCCACCTTCAAATTCATGCGGCCAGCAGCTGGCGCAGCACGTATGGCAAAATGCCGCCGCTTTGGTAGTAGTCGACTTCAATCGGTGTGTCGATGCGCAGTGTGACGGTGACTTCTTTGACTGTGCCGTCGGCGAGGGTAATTCGCAGCGTCGCATCGCTTTGCGGCTTGAGCTCAGGATGTGGAACCACATCAATCACTTCATCGCCCACCAACCCCAACGTTTGCCACGACTGCCCTGCCTTGAACTGCAGTGGCAGCACGCCCATGCCCACCAGGTTGCTGCGGTGGATGCGCTCAAAACTGCGCGCCACCACGGCTTTGATGCCCAGCAGCTGTGTGCCCTTGGCAGCCCAGTCGCGTGATGAACCAGTGCCGTATTCTTCGCCTGCAAAGACGACGGTGGCGGTGCCTTCAGTAATGTACTTCATGGCTGCATCGTAGATGAACATTTTGGTCGGCGCAGCTGGTGTGCCTTGAAGCTTTGCGGACTGAAACAGCGTCACGCCGCCTTCTTCGCGGGCGCCATCCGCCGTTGCTGGAATCATCAGGTTTTTAATCCGGACGTTGGCAAACGTGCCGCGCACCATCACCTCATGGTTACCGCGCCGCGCCCCATAGCTGTTGAAGTCCGGCTTGAGTATGCCCAGCGACTGCAGGTATTGCCCCGCAGGCGACGACGCCTTGATCGAGCCAGCGGGCGAGATGTGGTCCGTGGTGATGGAATCGCCGAATAGCGCCATGATTCGGGCGTTATTGACACTGAATGGCTTAATTTCAGAGTCATTTACGGCCGTAGCCTTTGGTTTACTTGCTAGAGCAGCTTCTTTTTCAATAGCAAAGTGCTTGAAAAAAGGCGGCTCGGCAATGTAGCTGCTAGCAGGCCAGGTGTAGGTATTGCCCTTGACCTGATTTTTGCCGCCGATTTTTTCCCACAGCTTTCCGGGCTCGGTTTTGACTTTGGCGTAGTTGGCGCGGTAAGCTTTGCCGTTCATGGCGAACTTCATCAATGCATTGATTTCATCGCTGCTGGGCCAGATGTCGCCCAGATAAACGTCTTTGCCGTTGTGACCCTTGCCAACCGGCTCGGTCATCAAGTCGCGCATCACCGTGCCCGCAATGGCATACGCCACCACCAGCGGCGGGCTGGCCAAAAAGTTGGCCTTCAGGTTCGGGTGAATGCGCGCTTCAAAATTGCGGTTGCCTGACAGCACGGCTGCGCACACCAGGTCGCTTTTGGTAATGGCATCAATGAACTCAGGCGTCAAAAAACCGGCGTTGACGATTCAGGTGGGGCAGCCGTAACCGGCCAGTGCAAAGCCGTGCTTTTCAAGGTACGGCAGCAAACCGGTTTCGGTTAAATATTCGGTCACGATGCGCGAGCCCGGGGCCAGTGAGGTTTTGATGTGCGGCTGCACTTTAAGCCCCGCTTGGACCGCTTTTTTGGCCAGCAAGCCCGCCGCCAGCAGCACGCTGGGGTTGGACGTGTTGGTGCAACTGGTGATGGCTGCAATCAGCACGTCGCCATTGCCAATGGCGATGCTGGCAGATGATGCGACCTTTGCCTCAACCTTTGCCCCGACAGGCGACTCTGCTGCTGGCCCGGTGGCTGACGCGTGAAGCACCGGCGCATCGGCCTGGGCTGAAGCCAATGTCGGGCGGTTGCCTTCCATTTCTACCACCGTTCGCGGAGCGCCCAGCGCGGTAGGTGGTGCCGCTGGCAGCGTGTCGGCCCGGTTGTTGTCGGTGTGCCTCAGCAGGTGTCTGGTGGGCAGCATGGCCGCTGGCTGATTGAAGCCATTCTCGGCAATCGGTTTGCTGAACAGCGAGGCAAATTGCGAGGCCACCTGACCCAGCTCTATGCGGTCTTGTGGGCGCTTGGGGCCGGCCAGGCTGGGGGTGACGTCGCCCAGGTTCAGCGTGACGACCTGGGAATAATCGATGTCGCCAGCGTGGCTCACGCCGAACAATCCTTGCGCCTTGAAATAAGCCGCAAATGCTTCAATCTCGGCCGGGGTGCGGCCTGTGCCTTCAAAGTAATCGATGGTTTTTTCATCCACCGGAAAAAACCCCATCGTGGCACCGTACTCGGGCGCCATGTTGCCAATGGTGGCGCGGTCGGGCAGGCTGAGCGTGCGCGTGCCAACGCCGAAAAACTCGACAAACTTGCCGACCACTTTTTCACGGCGCAACTGCTCTGTGACGCGCAGCACCAGGTCGGTGGCGGTGACGCCTTCACGCAGCTGGCCCGTCAGCTCAAAGCCCACTACATCAGGGGTTAAAAAATACACGGGTTGGCCCAGCATGGCGGCCTCAGCTTCAATGCCGCCCACGCCCCAGGCGACCACGCCGATGCCGTTGATCATGGTGGTGTGGCTGTCTGTGCCTACCAATGAATCAGGGTAGTAAATGCCGCCCGTTGTTTTGTGTACACCGCGCGCCAGGTATTCCAGATTGACCTGGTGCACGATGCCAAAGCCCGGCGGCACCACGCCGAAGGTATCAAACGCCTGCATGCCCCATTTCATGAACTGGTAGCGCTCGTTGTTGCGCTTGAATTCCAGCTGCATGTTCAAGTCCATCGAATTTTTTTGCCCATAAAAGTCAACCATGATGGAGTGGTCTACCACCAGATCAACCGGTACCAGCGGCTCAATCAGCTTGGGGTTTTTGCCTAGCTTGACGGCCACGCTGCGCATAGCGGCCAGGTCAGCCAGCAGCGGCACGCCCGTGAAGTCTTGCAGCACCACGCGCGACACTACAAACGGAATCTCCTGCGTGCGCGCTGCGTTGGGTTGCCAGTTGGCCAGCTCGGCTACATGCTGGCGGGTAATGCGTTTGCCGTCACAGTTGCGCAGCACAGACTCCAGCACAATGCGCAGTGAAACGGGCAGGCGGTTGACATTGGGAAACTGCTTGGCCAGCTCCGGCAATGAATAGAAACTGCCCGACATGGCTGCCTTTGCAGGCTTGCCAGCTGCCATGTTGAATTTTTTCAGTGTGGTGGAAAAGGTGTGTGGAGTGGGCATGGCGGGGCTCCTGAATCGAGATGTCGTAAGGCTCAGTGGCTAATTGTGCAGTGATATCTTGATTCTGGCAGCTGTAGGGCAACTCAGCATCAAGTGTAGACAACGACTTACAAATTTGGTAATTGCCAACGGATGCTGCAAGCTCGGGACGGCTGATACTTAAGTAGGCTTTCGCCTGCAGACTGGCGACTAAAGACCCTGTATATTGGTTCTAGATATGGCAATTTTTCTTCAACATGTTGCGTTCGCTGGCTGGGTCTTCATCGTTTGGATGTGGCCAGTGCATGCGCATTCTCAAAACGTCACCGCTACCGCAGCACCCGGCGAAGTGGCTTTTGACATTGCTGTACGCACACCGCCAGAATTCAAAGCGCTGCGTGAGCTGGTGGAACAAAACCTGGAGCTGCAGCGCTACCGTGCGGTGACTGACCTTGAAGATTCAGAGTTGCAGCGTCTGGTGGTTTTGGCCGATGCCAATGTGCGCAGCCTGGCAGGCACGCTGGGGTACTTCGATCCGGTGATTCAGATTACGCGCGAGGCTCCGCCGGGTCAACGTCTGCGGATCGTCATCACGATTACACCGGGCTTGGCCACTACTATTGCCAGCACGCAATTTACCTTCAGGGGGGACATTGCGAACTCGCAGGACAGCGATGCCAGACGCCAAAAAAATGCGATTCAGGGCGACTGGCTGCTTCCAAGTAGTCAGCGTTTTACACAGGATGCTTGGGACAGCGCCAAAACGCAGGCGCTGCGCGGCCTGACTGTGCGGCGTTACCCTGCAGGCAAAATCACTGACAGCCTGGCAGACATTGACCCTCCCGCTGGTTCAGCAAACTTGTCGCTCGTGCTGGACTCTGGGCCGCTGTACCGGCTGGGGCGGCTTGAAATATCCGGCGTATCACGCTACAGCGCCGTGCTGGTGCCGCGCCTGGCACAGTTAAAAGAAGGTGCGGTTTACGACCAGAAAGAGCTGATCAATGCACAGCAGCGAATCGCCACCAGCGGCTACTACGACTCGGCCAATGTGTCCATCGAACTTGAAAGTGCCAGTGACCCATTGGCTACCCCAGTGCTGGTGTCGGTGCGTGAGGCACCGCTGCAAAAAGTGGTTTTGGGTGTGGGCGTGAGCACCGACAGCGGGCCACGTGCGTCAGTGGAGCATTCGCACAACCGCGCGCTGGGCACTGACTGGCGCGCTGTGAACAAACTGCAGCTTGAAAAAAAATCACCGTCGCTGCAAACCCAGTGGACGTCACTGCCCGATGCACGCAACTGGCGCTGGGAGGGCTTGGGCCGGGTTGACCGCTTTGATGACAAAACCCTGATCACCAACGAGCAGCGTTTGCGGTTTGGGCGCACGCAACAGGGTGAACGTATTGACCGCAATGTGTATGTTCAGTATGACCGCGCACAGGTTAAAAACAAAAGCGGCTTGCCAGATGATACCAATGCAGACACGGGCGATGGTTCGGCACTGAGTGCCAACTATGTCTGGACCGGTCGGTACTTTGACGGCTTGCCGTTTCCGCGCAGTGGGTACGGCCTGGGCTTTGAGCTGGGTGCGGGCTTTACGCTTAACGCTAATGACAATGATGACGGCAAGGCCAAGCGCCAGCCCTTTGTGCGCGCGGTTGGGCGGTATTTGGGCATCTTCCCGCTTCGCGCCAGCCGCATTGCCACGCGTGCTGAAGCAGGTGCAGTCGTGGCCAATGATTCTGCGCGTGTGCCCAGCGGTTCGCTGTTTCGCACGGGCGGCGACAGTACCGTGCGGGGTTACGGCCTGCGTGACATTGGCATCAAGTTGCCCAGCGGCATCATTGGGCCGGGGCGCTACATGGCGGTGGGCAGCATTGAATGGCAGCGGCCTATTCGCCGCAATGGCTTGCCCACCGATTGGGAAAACACGGTGTTCATCGACGCAGGCGGCGTGGCCGACAAGCCGCAAGCACTGCGGGCCTCTGTTGGTATCGGTACTGGTGTGCGCTTTAAAAGCCCGATTGGCCCGCTGCAAATTGACCTGGCGTATGGCGTCAAGACCAAGCGCTTGCGGCTGCATACCAGCGTGGGCTTTGTTTTTTAAATGGCCAGATCTGTAGGTTTGAAATTGGCGCGTATCGCAAAAGGGCTGGCGCTGGGTATCTTCAGTTTGATAGCCATTGGGTTGCTGCTGCTGGCCACGCTGTGGTGGTGGGCGGGTACTGATGGGTCGCTGGCCACAGCGCTGCGATGGGCTGACAACTACGCACCACAGCTGACCAAAAATTTGCAAGTGCAAAACCCCACTGGCTCACTGCGCGCTGGTGGGCACATGGACCGTATTCAGTGGCAGCAAGATGGCTTGGGCGTTGACGCGCGTGATGTGCACCTGAGCTGGCAAGCCTGGGCATTGGCCAGCGGCACACTGCAGCTTGACAGCCTCACCATGGCCAGCGTGCAAATAGACGACCAGCGCACCAAAGCGGTACCGTCAGCGCCGCCTGAGTCACTGCAGTTGCCACTGCGTGTGAAGCTTAATGCGTTTGCGGTGGATCAAGTAACGTTCAAGGGCGGCGCAGCTTTTGCCGCATCAGGCATCAAGGGTCGCTACAGCTTTGACCAAGAACGCCATCAGCTTGAGGTAACAGCCATCAAAGTTGCTTCGGGCGACTACCGCGCGCAGCTCAGTCTGCAGGCCAGCAAGCCGTTTGCGCTCGGCGCCAGCTTGGCAGGCGCGCTGACGACTTTAGTTCCCAACAGCCAAACCAGCCTGCCCCTGACCTTTGATGCGGCGGCGCGCGGCACGCTGATTGACCTGACTGCCAATGCGTTTTTACGAATTTCTCCTGCAACGGCTGCAACCACTGCTACCAAAAAAATAACTGCTACCCAGCCCAATGCCAGCATCACAGCCCGCATCACGCCGTGGGCTACGCAACCCATCGCAGCGGCGAATGCCGTTTTTCAAAACCTCGACGCCGCAGCGCTGTGGCCGGACGCACCGCAAACGCGGCTGACAGGCAGCGCGAGCGTAGTACCTGTCACCGCTACTGGCTCCGCGGTTGGCTCCACAGCAGGCACCGTAACACCAACAGCCGCGACAACCGCCTGGGCCCTGCAGCTGCGAGCCGCTAACAGCTTGCCTGGCGCGTGGGACAAGCAGCGCCTGCCCATCAAGCAGCTCGACACGTCAGCACAGTGGCGTGACGGCTTGGTGGTTGTGAAGTCACTTAATGCACAGCTGGCCGGTGGCTCGCTGGTGGCCAGCGGGCACGCCGAGGGTACGCAAACGATTGGCTTTCAGGTTCTGCTTAAAAATATCAATCCGCGTGAGCTGCACAGCCAGCTCGCTGCGCTGCCCGGTAGCAGCAAAGTCCAGGGCAAGGTCAAGGGGACATGGAGCACGGCGGCGGGC
>JANNCO010000069.1:0-2770 GCA_031386655.1 Polaromonas sp.
AAATCTACGTTTGTTAACTAGGTTTGGCCGCAGGGTGATCGCTATCGGCCTGCGCAGCGCGCTGCCCCCAGCCGCGTTTGATCTGGTGCTCCTGCGCATGCTCGGTGCTGTGCTCGCGCCGCCATGTGCGTGCCAGGGTGCGGGCCGCGCGGGTAACCGCTTGGTCGATGGCGCTGCGCCAGTTGCTGCTGACCGCGGTGACCACTACTTTGGTGCTGCTGTCGGTGGTCAGCTCAACATGGCAGCGTTTATCTACCCCGCCGCGTGGACCGTTGATGTCGGTCAGCTGCACCGTGGCGCGGGGCACCATGGCGCTGAATCGGCGTGTGACAAAACGCAGCCGGTTAACGGCAACCTCGCGCAGCTGGACAGCCTCGGGGTCGCGGGACTCAAAATTGACTTGCATCGCAGAGCTCCTTTAAAAAACCAATAAAAGTTGAAGGGACACCACAGCGTACGGTTCAAGCAGGTTCTAAAAAAGCAGAAAATAACGAAAGATTAGTTCGTAAAAAACTGACCTTTTAAAAATTTTGCATACCAACACTATGAGCCTTGATTTCAGCTACCGGCATTTGTACTATTTTTGGGTGGTAGCCAAAGAAGGTGGGATTGCGCGCGCGGCTAACCGCTTGGGCATGGCCGTACAAACGGTGAGTGCCCAGGTGCGCGAGCTAGAGCGCGCGCTGGGCCACACGCTGCTTAAACCCGCAGGCCGCAGCCTGGTGCTGACTGATGCTGGCACGGCAGCGCTGCGCCAAGCCGAGCAGATTTTTCAGCTGGGTGAGCAGCTGCCCCACCTGCTGCGTGGCACGGTAGCCGCGCCCAGCGTGCGGCTTACCGTAGGTATATCAGAAGGCCTGCCCAAGCTGGCCGTGCGGCAGCTGATGCAGCCCGTGATGCAAACACCCAACCTGCGCCTGCTATGCCGCGAAAACGGATTTGAAGATTTGCTGGGCGACTTGGCCCTGCACCGGCTAGACGTGGTGCTGGCTGACCGCCCTGCGCCCGCCAACCCCAACCTGAAGGTATATAGCCACGCGCTGGGCACGTCTACCCTAGCGTGGTACGCGCCTGCTGCGCTGCATGCGGCGGCAGTGCAAGGTTTTCCGCAGTCGCTGCGCAGCGTGCCGGTGCTGCTACCTGCCCCGCAAGCTGCGGTGCGCGCGCGCCTGGACCAATGGTTTGAAAGGCATGCCATCAAGCCGCATGTGGTGGGCGAATTTGAAGATAGCGCGTTGCTTAAAACCTTTGGTGCTGCAGGCATGGGCGTGTTCCCTGCTGCGCATACCGTGCACGACGAACTAGTTGCGAGCTACGCCGTGCAGCGCGTGGGGCCGTGCGACGGCGTGGAGGAGCACTACTACGCCATTGGTGCGCACAAAAAGGTGTTGCACCCACTGGTGCAAAAGCTGCTGCCTGTTAAATAGGCCACAGTTAAGTAGGCCACAGTTAAATAGGCCACACTTTTCGTGCAGAGCACTTTAAACGTACCGCAGCAATTCGCTGGGACAATTTTGCCGTGCTGTAGTGCGCAGCCCGCCCTGGTCTTACACTGCTTGCAGATGATGACCTTACCGCCATTAACTTTTGCAGCCAGGGCTGTGTGCTGTGCGCTGCCATTGCTGTGGGGGCCACTGGCATGGGCGCAGGCGGTGGTAGATGTGAAAACATCACACAGCGGCGATGTGGTGGCAGTGCGGGCGCAAGCCACCATTGCCGCACCGCTGGACGTGGTGTGGAGCACGCTGACTGACTACGAACGTTTGCCCGAATTTGTGCCGGGTTTGAAAAAAAGCAAAGTCATTGCGCGCAATGGTTCGACGGTGACCGTGCACCAGTCTGGCGAGGCGCGGTTTTTCTTTAGCCGTATGCCCATTGATGTGACGCTGGAATCTACCGAGGCAGCGCCACACAGCATAGAAGTGCGCCTGATTGCTGGCAATATCAAGCGGCTGGACGGCCGCTACGAGACCCAGGTGCTGGCGACCACTGCCGGCCAGCCTGCGCAGGTAGCGCTGCGCTGGACTGGCCACATAGAACCCGAAGGCGGCTTGCCGCCGCTGGTGGGCGAGGCGCTGATGCGCCGGTCGATACGCCAGCAGTTTGCAGGCATGGTGCGCGAGATTGAACGGCGCGAGAATGTGCGGCAGCAAGGCCTGCCAACTACTGCGAATGCAGCGGTGTCTGCCAATACAACCACTACCACCACGGCACCCCCAGGCGCTGCAGTACCCGCCCCACCCGGGGCCGCTGCCTCGGCTGCCGACAAATGAAGTGCATGCTGCGCTGGCCTGCGGACACAGCTGCTGCGTGGCGCATGGTGCTGGCAGTATGGGTAGCGGTAAGTCTGGCAGGCTGCGCATCGCTTACCACCCCCGTGCCGCTAGACGCCAGCACTGCCACACCCCAGCTGCAAAAGTGCCTAGACGACTACACCGCACTGGACGCTGCAGTCGATGCTGCTGGCGTGCGCGACGCAGGGGCTGCGCGGGTGGCCGGATTTGCCTATCTGCGCGCAGACCGTTTTACAGCATCGCTACAAGACAGGCTTGGCACCGCTGCAGGCGCAAGCCGCAGTGCACACCACAGTGCAAACCAATCTGCGTCTCGCACCGCCCTGCTACAGCGTCTGGTGCAGCTAGACCTGGACGCACGCCGCTTTGAAATAGCCAATCTGCCAGCCGCTGTGCGCACCCAATGGGCCCACAGCGAGAACAGCGACAATGGCGCCAACAGCAACAACGGCGCCGACAGCCACAACATCGCCGCA
>JANNCO010000097.1:0-4043 GCA_031386655.1 Polaromonas sp.
CTTAAATCGTTCACGCCATAGCGCAGCATCGCCAAACGGTCGATGCCCGAGCCAAACGCGAAGCCAATGTACTTCTCTGGGTCTAGCCCCATGTTGCGCACCACGGTGGGGTGCACTTGGCCGGAGCCTGCTACTTCTAGCCAGCGGCCAGCCAGGGGGCCGGTGCTAAAGGCAATGTCGATCTCGGCACTAGGCTCGGTAAACGGAAAGTAGCTCGGGCGAAAGCGTAGTGTCAAATCATCGGTTTCAAAAAACGCTTTGCAGAAATTAAGGAACGTGACTTTCAAGTCTTTGAAGTTGACGTTCTCGCCAATCCACAAGCCTTCAAACTGGTGAAACATGGGCGAGTGCGTGGCGTCACTGTCCACACGGTACGTGCGGCCTGGGGCAATCACACGAATCTCGGGCATCGTGCCATTCGCTGCCGTTGCCGCGTGCTTCTTGGCATGCGCCACCGCGTAGCGTGTTTGCATGGGGCTGGTATGGGTCCGCAGGCAATATGGCAAGCCCTGCTCGTCGTTCATGTCCACATAGAACGTGTCTTGCATAGAGCGTGCGGGGTGGTTGGGTGGGTTGTTCAGCGAGGTAAAGTTAAACCAGTCGTTTTCAATCTCTGGGCCGTCGGCCACGTCAAAGCCCATGCTGTTAAAAATGCTCTCTACGCGCTCCCATGCCAGTGCAATCGGGTGCAAACCGCCCTGCCCCCGCTGGCGGCCTGGCAAGGTAACGTCCAGCGCTTCGGCTTTGAGCTGTTTTTCCAGGTCGGCATCGGCCAAGGCTTGGCGGCGGGCGGTTAGTGCCGCCTCTACGGCCTGCTTGGTCACGTTAATCGCTGCACCACGCGTTTTTTTCTCATCTACGGACAGTGCTGCCATGCCTTTCATCAGCTCAGTGAGCTGGCCTTGCTTGCCTAAATAAAGCGCCTTGGCGTTTTCTAAATCAGCGCTCGTGTGGGCGGCAGCAAAGGCGGTTTGGGCGCTGGAGATGATGGAGTCTAAATCGCTCATAAACTTGAAGTGTTGGCGGTGGTAATGTGATCAACAAAGGCTACAGAAATTTGGTTGTGATGCTTGCTACAAATACTAAAACAGCGGCCATCAAAACAAATAAGGGCTAGTGCCTTTTCAAGCGCTAGCCCTCTATTTTATTGCTCGAGCAGCTATTGTAAAAATAGCAGCAAGCAATACGGATTAAGCAGGTAAAGAAGCTAGCTTGGCTTTAACCTGATTCACCACAGCAGTAAATGCAGCCATGTCATGGACAGCCATGTCAGACAACACTTTACGGTCAATCTCGATACCGGCTTTGCGGATACCGTTGGCGAATTGGCTGTAGGTCAGGCCGCAGGTACGGGCTGCTGCGTTGATACGCGCAATCCACAACTGACGGAACACGCGCTTTTTGGCGCGGCGGTCACGGTAGGCGTATTGGCCCGCCTTCATAACCGCTTCTTTGGCGATACGGAAGACGTTACCACGGCGACCGCGGAAACCTTTAGCGAGGGCTAGAACTTTTTTGTGACGGGCACGGGCCGTAACACCACGTTTAACGCGAGGCATAGTATTTCTCCTTGTTCGTGTTAAGCAACGCCCATACCGGGCAACATTTGAGCTACAGAGGCCATATTGGTCTCATGCACTGCAATGGCACCGCGCAGATGGCGTTTGTTTTTGGTGGTCTTCTTGGTCAAGATGTGACGTTTGAAGGCTTGGCCGCGTTTCACGGTGCCGCCTGGACGGACGCGAAAACGCTTTTTGGCGCTGCTCTTGGTCTTCATTTTGGGCATTTGGATGCTCCTTACTGTGTATCTCGTGAGGTGTTTGCAAAAACTTGCAAGCTTGTAGACCCCGAGCGTGGTGCAGTAACTAAACAGTCAATTCACGAGCGGTATAGCTCGCGGCGACGGTTAATCACTGCTTTTGCAATACTCCGGAGCTCATATTGTTTGGCGCCGAATACAGCAAAGCCCTTGATTATAAACGATTATTAGATCATCGGCACAGCATAATGTGCAAGATAGGCACTGGCCAAAGTAGTCAAATGCTCGCGCAAAACCGCTGTGCGCTGTGGTGTCGGGTTGTCCATCAGCAGAGCCAGCACCGGGCCGCCCATGGCGCTAGACAGCACAAAACTCAGGGTCTTTAGGTCGTTGAACTGAGCGTCTTTGGCTGTAGCCAATGCATCGCACAGCGCAATTTGATAGCGCTGCATCATGCGGGTACGGATTTCAACGCCACCCAGCTCATGGGCCACAGCATGCAGCGCTTTGGCAGCTTGGGCGTTGCCCAGCTTAGCGTCAATATAGGCATTAACCACCGCAGTGGCGATGGCTTGTGCAGTTCGCCCCTTGGCAGCGCTGCATGCAGACTCTACCGCTCCAACTATGATGGCCAGATACTGCTGCAGTACGGCTGCCAGTAAGGCGCTTTTGTTAGGAAAGTATTGGTACAAAGTACCCACCGAAGCGCCTGCACGAAGCGCGACTTTGGTGGTGGTTAAATTTTCAAAGCCAACCTCTAGCAAAACCTGAATGGTTGCTGTAAAAATAGCCTCGATTGTCGCAGTAGACCTGGCCTGAACGGGCATTTTCCGTGGTGCGAGTGTGGGTTTTTTGATGTTCATGAAATGCGAATTTACAAACTGAGGAATTGCTCATATTCTAAAGGTTTGGTACGAGGAATATTTTTATGAACGATCACACCACATTCAGAAAAATCGGCGCTAGCGGGCTTGCTGTATTTCCTATCGGCTTAGGCTGTATGGGTATGTCAGAGTTTTATGGCGCTACAAACGACACCGAATCTTTGGCCACACTGGAAGCCGCTTTTGCACAAGGCGTTAATTTCTACGATACGTCCGACATGTATGGTTTCGGTCATAACGAAAGCTTGCTGGCGCAGTTCATTCGTGGCAAACGCGAGAAGCTAACTATTGCCACTAAATTTGGCATTGTGCGTGAACCCGGCGAATACGCCCGCACGCTAGATAACAGCGCGGCCTACATTCGCCACGCTTGCGAAGCGTCGCTCACCCGCTTGGGTGTGGACGCGATTGACCTGTATTACGCACACCGCATTTCTCATGCAACTGCGCTGGAAGAGTCGATTGGCGCACTAGCTGACCTAGTACAAGAAGGCAAAATACGTTCCATCGGCTTGTGCGAAGTGTCCGCGAAGACACTGCGCACAGCCCACGCCATCCACCCCATTAGCGCGGTGCAAAGCGAATATTCACTATGGACACGCGACCCAGAAGCTGAAGTATTGCCAGTCTGCCGGGAGTTGGGGGTTTCCTTTGTACCTTACAGCCCGCTGGGGCGTGGATTTTTAACCGGTGCTTTTGCCGTGTCATCAGACCCCAAAGATTTCAGGCAGCACCTGCCACGCTTTCAGAGCGATAACGCAGACAAAAACGCCTTGATCGTTAACATGGTGAAAGACATGGCTTCAAAAAAAGGTTGCACTCCTGCGCAGTTGGCGCTGGCATGGCTGCTAGCCCAAGGCGACGATGTGGTGCCCATCCCAGGCACGCGGCGCACTAAATACTTGACTGAAAATATCGGTGCAGTGCAGGTTGTACTGTCGGCAGACGAACTACAAAAAATCGACCAAGCACTACCTGCAGGCATAGCGGTTGGCCAGCGCTACACCGACGAGGGCATGAAGGGGCTGGATGCATAGTTAAACGCACAATCGGCATTTGCACTGCGTCTCAGGTCTGCGCTGCCAGGCACAGCTGGGTGATACAGCTGGGTGATACAGCCATAAAAAAAGGACTCTCAAGAGTCCTTTTAAGTTACACCTTAGCAGCGTGGTAGCTACGTGATTGTTTAAGCTTGTTTGGCTTCTACCGGCGCAGGTGCTACCGTCATCTCAGGGCTGGTTGGCACTTCAACGGTTGCAGCGGCCGGGGCGATGCTGGGCTTGGCTACAGGTGCTGCAGCAACAGGTTTTGGTTCAGGAGTGGCTGCAGCCTTGGCGCTAGCTGGCTTTTTCTTGCCCGGTGCAATCATCATGATCATCTGCTTGCCTTCAAGCTTGGGC
>JANNCO010000111.1:0-1953 GCA_031386655.1 Polaromonas sp.
CAACCGCGACCTGGCCGGTGCCGAGGTAGAGCTAGTAGGCCTGGAACGGCGCGACCAGCGGCTTAAAACTGCGTTGCTGGCCGTGAAAGACGAGTACGATTTTGTGCTGATCGACTGCCCGCCATCATTGTCGATGCTGACACTGAACGGCCTGTGCAGCGCGCACGGCGTAGTGGTGCCCATGCAGTGCGAATATTTTGCGCTAGAGGGCCTGACCGACCTGGTCAACACTATCAAGCAGGTGCATGCCAACCTCAACCCCGATCTGCAGATCATCGGCCTGCTGCGCGTGATGTTTGACCCGCGCATTACGCTGCAGCAGCAAGTTAGCGACCAGCTGAAAACGCACTTTGGCCACAAAGTTTTCAACGCGGTCATACCACGCAACGTGCGCTTGGCCGAGGCACCCAGCTACGGTTTGCCGGGCGTTATTTTTGACCCTGCCGCCAAAGGCAGCATGGCGTTTGTAGAGTTTGCCGCCGAAATGGTAGAGCGCATTAAAACCATGCCGCACGCCTGATATTTGCCTGTGATTGCCACCATTTATATGCCAAATCACTGTTCTAGCCCGTATTACCTTCTCAAACAGCTATTTAATTAATAGCACTCGGAATTGCAATGTCACCTGCACCGCATGTACTTTTGCTGCCCGGCTGGCTCAACTCTGGCCCCCTGCACTGGCAAAGCCTGTGGCAAGCCACGCACGGCTACACCCGGGTAGAGCAGCACGACTGGCAGCGCCCGCTGCGCGGCGACTGGTGCGCCCGGCTGGAAGAAGTGGTCGCCAACCATGTGGCCCACTGCGCAGCGACAGATCGCACAGAAGCCGCAGCCATCGCCCTTACTGCGCCATCACCATCACCATCACCATCGTCATCACCGTCGCCGTCGCCGTCGCCATCTAATTCACTATCAAAATCAGAGCTGCTTGAGCAGGTTTTACCTGGGTTGCAGCCCGATTTATCCTTAAAAAACAGCCCCAGCATCGTGCTGGTGGCACACAGCCTAGGCTGCCACTTGGTGGCCGCTTGGGCCGCTGTGTCACGCCATACCAGCGCCGTGCGCGGTGCGCTGTTGGTGGCACCACCCGACGTAACGCAAGCCAACTTGCCACCCGATCTACACGGCTGGCGCACGCCCATTCTCAGCCCGCTGCCGTTCCCTGCAATCTGCGTTATGTCGAGCAACGACCCGTTTGCCAGCCTGGCAGCAAGCCGCGCCTTGGCGACCGCTTGGGGTGCACGCTGCATCCATGCGGGCCCAGTAGGCCACCTTAACAGCGACAGCGGCCTGGGCGAATGGCCCGCAGGTCACGCTTTGGTCACCGAGCTGGCCGCCATGCCCCACAAAGCAGCAGATACAACACAAGATTGCGCAAAACACAGCGCAGAAGATAAATTAGCAGACCACCCAACCAGTGGCCTCCAGCGCCACCCTACCTAGAAAGCACCCCATGGTCACCAAAAAACCCAAAGGCCTCGGCATGGGCCTAGAAGCTCTGCTAGGCCCCAAAGTGCAAGACGCACCCGCCAATGCACAAGGCAACGCAGCAGGCGGCAACAGCGCGCCCAGCACCTTAAAGCTGACCGACCTTATCCCAGGCATCTACCAGCCCCGCACCCATATGGACGAGGGCGCCCTGTACGAGCTGGCAGAGTCGATCAAACAGCAAGGCGTGATGCAGCCTATCTTGGTACGCAAGCTGGGCGACGACGATGCTTGCAAAGCAAAGTACGGCGACAAAGCCGGTAAATACGAGATCATCGCGGGCGAGCGGCGCTTTCGCGCTTGCAAACTGGCGGGCCTGCTGGAGGTACCCGTGCTGGTCAAAGACGTCACCGACCACAACGCCGCCGCCATGGCGTTGATAGAAAACATCCAGCGCGAAGACTTAAACCCGCTGGAAGAAGCCCAAGGGCTCGCCCGCCTGATCAAAGAATTTGGCCTCACCCA
>JANNCO010000146.1:0-5951 GCA_031386655.1 Polaromonas sp.
CATGGTTTGGCTGGGTGGTAAAGTAGTATTGCTATAAATAAAATAGCTGTTTGAGCAGGTTTTACGGCCTAAAACGGCTAAAAGACTATAAATTCAAGGTTGAAATAGGCTTAAAACTCGGTCTAGTCCGCCTGAGTTAATGGCTACCATCGCTTGTGCGCGTACTGTGGGTTTGGCGTGGTAGGCCACGGACAAACCGGCGGCATCCATCATGGGCAGGTCGTTTGCGCCGTCGCCCACGGCAATGGTTTGGTTGGTGTCAATGCCCATGTGCGCGCAGGTCTCCAGCAACATTTTGCGTTTCTCTGCACCATCGCAAATATCGCCCCAAGCTTGGTCTACCATGCGGCCTGTTAGCTTGCCATCTGCAACTTCTAGCACGTTGGACCGCGCCCAGTCCATTTGCAAACGGTCTTTGATGCGGTCGGTAAAAAATGTGAACCCACCGGAAACTAGCAGCAGCTTCATGCCTGCTGATTTGAAGGCTTGTGTTAGTTGCTGTGCACCGGGGTTTAGCTGCAAGCGCTGCGTGTACACCTGTTCCATCGCGCTAACAGGCACGTCGCGTAGCAGCGCAACGCGGCGACGCAGTGAGTCTTTGTAGTCGGTAATCTCACCACGCATGGCCGCCTCGGTAATGGCCGCAACCTCTGCTTTGCGGCCTGCTGCATCGGCAATCTCGTCTACACATTCGATATTGATCAAGGTGGAATCCATGTCGAACGCGGCCAGTTTGAAATCACTCAATTTAAGTGGTGGTGTAAAACCTTGGACAACTAAGCCAGGTGCAAATTCTGTAGGTGCATTCATGGTGCAAAAAATAGTGGATACGAAACGGTTGACAGGAAAAATTAAAAATGTTGAAGCTTGGGTAAAGAGTTGCAATACGCATCACGCTCAAGCATACGCCCGTCAACGCCGTGCCATGCCGTAGCGTTGATGGTGCTATCTGCTTGTGCGGCTTGTTGTAGGCCACGCTACTGGGCAGTATTTTAAAGGAGCACATGCTCATGCTATCTCTTCATCGTACAGGCTTCAATCTTCCAGGCCTTGGTCGTTTGGTTACACGGCCATTCACTAGTTTTTTCAGTGCCGTTGCGGTCAGCGCCAGCTTGCTGCTGGCAGGCTGCGGCGGTGGCTCAGTAGATGTTGGTGTGGGCGTAGATGTAGTTGTGCCGCCCCCTGCACCAGTAGCAGCTTTTGATCTTATCTTGTTAGTCAATGGTCAAAGAATCAACGCAGTAAACCTTTTTCCTGGTGAGGAACAAAATGTTGACATCCCGGTAGGAAGCAATTTTGAACTTGCCACCTCGGGCCCCGTGGCCTGGACAGTGGTTACCGGCGGACAAGTTGTGAATCCACCAGAACGCGGTACGCTTGTGTATGCTGGCATCAACATGACTCCCACTTTTATCAGCAATGCGCGCTACGCAGCTAACACAGTGTCAGCAGGTTTTAGGTCCAGCCCTGTAGTGGTCTCATTCATCGCCACTTCGATTAACGATTCACGCCAAGAAGCGCAAATTAATATCGTGTTGAATTAGTTGCAATTTAATTAACTTGCAGGCCGCATACAACCTGACACTCCTGCTATGTTGATAATTTTTGCGGCACAGGCTGGGTATTACGCATCCACGTTTTTAGTCGGCTTAAATCATCGAAATCTACCACATTACCTACGCTGCCATCGTCATTCACAATCTTAAAGCGCGTAGCGTCTTTGGTTAAAAACAGTACTTTGCCGTAATACTTAGATTGGTGAATAGCCTTGCGCGCGGCGTCTTTCGTGTCATGCTTAGGGTCAATTAGGCGCATCAGCGGTGCATCGCCGGGCATGTGCGTCATACAGACAATAAAGTCGGGGTAAAACAGGTTTTTACTGTCGCCGCGCAGCAGCCCCACACTAAATGGTTTGCTGTGCGGGTTGCGATGCCACCATTGCACAAAATCAGTGCGATCCAAGGCTCTGGCAAAATTCAGTTCAGACTCATTGAACTCATAAGTGGCATCAACGCAAGCCACGCTTACCACCTCGGCGCTATCGCCAAACACATAGGTTTCAGTTTTAAACTGCGCACGCGATGCGGGTGGCAGCAGCTCGCGCGCAGCGGCGGCCTCGCCTTGGCTGGGGTACAACACGCCGTAGATGTTTTTGCGCGAAGGCATTACCTGCACCGTGGCCGGTAGTAGCAGTGCATCGGGCAAGGGGTGGGCTAACTGTTCTTTCGCGCGGGTAGCCCACTGCTTGTGCAAGGCCTCTTGCAGTTCTGGAAATTGTTTATGTATTACCCAGCAGGCCGCTTGCCTTGCTTGGCTGCGCATGGCCGCTGCGCTGGGGCGGTTGCTGTCGTCCTGCATGGCCCAAGCTTGCTCTATGGGCTCAATTAGCCGCATTGACAGGGTTTGAATCACATCGATGCAGTCTTGGTCTTCCAGCCCTAGCATCGCTAGTTTATCGTTAGTGTGGTCTAAAAGTGCATCTTGGTCGGTGATGACTTGCACGTCTTCTTCGGTCACCCCGCCCGTAAACAGCTCGGTGCGAATTTCTTTCTCGGTCATGCGGTTCAGCGCTGCTTTGACGGCATTAGTCTGTGTTGTTGTATCTATAAGCAACTGCCGCGCCGCCTCGCATACGTCCAGTGCCAGCACGTCAAACACGGGCTGTACCTCGGTGGTAAACCGTGTGGGTATCGCATTCTCAGCCAGCATGGTTTTGCGCGGCAGGGCGCGAACCTGCGCTTCGTTCAGCGCTGCAAACAGCTCGTCGCGGCTGGCGGGCGCACGCAGGCTAGCGCGCTGCGCCTTTTTGCCCGGCGCAGCCGTGGCATCGTCTGCCACCAGTGTGTCTACGCCCTCGTCACCTTCACCCGCTGCTTCAAACAAGCCCAGCGTGGCACCTGTGGGCAGCGCTTCAAACAATGCACTGCCAGATAAAGTGCCCGGGGTAGCACTGCTGACCAGCGGCGCACGCACTGTGCCGTCCAAGTCGCGCGTGGGCAACAAGCGCAGGTCATACGTCAACGGTACTTGGTCTGTGGGTTTGTTGGTCAGCGCCACGCCACCAAAGGCGGTGCGACGTGCCACCAGTTGTTCTACTTGCCCGCCCAGTTGGGACTGCACGTTTTGTATGGCTTTGGCCGCTTCGGCAAAGCCCGGCTGGGCTTGTTCGTTGGCCAAAAACACATAGGCCGTGTCTAAAGCGGGTGGCACCAGGTCGGCTTGCGGAAAGGCGCGCTGCAGCTCGTGCGGCACGCGCATCACCCGGCCGATAAACTGGGTGGCAAAGTCAGGGTCGTTCACCACCTTAGTGGAGGCCAGTACAAAAGCGCGCGGCGCGTCAAAGCCCGTGCCTGCGGCTTGCTTAAACACCAACACCTGTTTACTGGTGTCGTTGGCAATGGCGGCCATCATCACCGGGTCGGGCTCGTTAGCGCTGTGTACACCTATGGCGTGCGGCGGTATTTTTAGCTCGCGCATTAAAAACTCTTGCGCTTCGGCAATGGCTTCGTCGCCATTGCCCACTTGCACCAGCAGCAGCGGCACGGTGGCCAGGCCATGGGCGCGCAGGTCACGCTCGATCTGCTGGTTGCGCCGCCAGGCGCGGCGCAGCACGGTCATTTTCAGGTCGGTCACGCTCTGCATCGACTGGCGCAGGTCATACACCACGGCCTCCAGCCAAGCTTTGTTCAGCCTCGCGGCCACCACTTCGGCGCGGCTGACACTGAAGGTTTCGGTACCGCCGTAGCCTGCGGTTTCAATAAACTCATTCAATGCTGCGTCACGCGGCGTGGCGCTGGCCATCAGCAGGTAGTCGGCAGCCAGCCAGTGCACAAACTTGCCAAATTCGGTGGTGCTTTTCAGGGCAATATGCGCCTCGTCTACCACCAGGCCAATGTCCAGCCCCGCGCTGCGAGCACGCGCCACGTAGGCGGCCATGCTGCGCAGCTCGTCATCGTCGGCGCTGCTGTAGCCCGAGGTGCGCGCCTTGGCGCTGGCTACGCCTTGCACGGTAGACACCAACACCAGGCCCGCTTGCGGCTCTTCGTTTAACGCAATGGGCAGTTGCACGGCCGTCAGGCCTGCGCCCTCGCTATCCAGCGAATCAATGGTTTGCGCTACCAGGTTCACATAGGGCACAAACCACAGCCACAGCGTGGGCTGCTGTGCGCTGATGCGCTGCAACACGCGGGTAAGCATAAAGGTTTTGCCCGATCCGGTGGGGCTGCGCAGCAGGCAGGGCGGGCGTGGCTGGCTGTGCAGTGCGCGGCACAGGTTGTTAATGATGGTTTCTTGAAAACTCTTGGGTACGCGGGCATCGCCCTGCGGCGCGGTAATTTGCTGGGCGGCGCTCATTTAGCGGTACTTTCAATGGTGTTTTCGCCGTTTGAGGCCGTAGAACCTGCTCGAGCAGCTATTAAATCTATAGTATTTTGCATGCCTGCAGGTGTATTAGATGCCCCGGGTGCGCCGGGCGATTTGGCTGCAGCTTTGCGCCGCGGTGCTATTTGCCCATGCAGCAAGGCTTTTTGCAGCGACAGGCTTTCGACCACTTTGTCGGTGCCGTCCCAAGCCTGCTGCAAATGCTGACGCACGGTGTCGGGCCGGGTGCTGTACACCCGCAGGTGGCCGTGGTGCGGGCTGCTGGGGTGCAGCGGCAGTGCCGCCAGTGCCGCCAGCGTGGCAGGGGTGAGGCGGTGTACCAGTACGGTTAGCGAGCCTTCAGCCACGCTTTGCAGCAAAATCTTCATGCCTTGGGTGGCCGCAGGCACGGGGCGGGCTACCTTGCCCAGCCGCAGGGTTAGCAACTGGAAGGCGTGGGCGCAGTCGCTCTCAAACGGTGCATCGCCTGGGGCTATTTTGTCCAGTTGCAGGTAGGCAAAGCTGTTGTGGGCCAGCGCTGCGTCTGATGCAATCACTTTGCTGATACGCGCCGCACACACGTCGCGGCACAGGTTTTTGGCGGACTCCTTGTCGGTGGCTTCGGTGCTGGAGCACAAGATGAACTTGCGTGGCGCAGCGTCTGGTTCTAGCGCATTCAGCGCCAGCACGGCGTGGCCCGTGGTGCCGCTGCCTGCGAAAAAGTCTAAAACGATGTCGCCGGGGTGGCTGGCTTGGCCGATCAGGCCTTGGATTAAAGACAAAGGTTTCGGGTACGGAAAAGCTTTCGAGCCCAGCAGGTTTTTGATTTCCTCTGTGGCCACGCCACCGCGTGCGCTGCGCAGCACTTCGGGCTCATCGCCGTTGTCGTCTTCCAGCACGGCGACAGTTTCGTTTTGCCCAGCAATCCAACTGCTCAATGGCGCTAGCCGTTCTGCTTCGGGTTTGGCTGTCCATAGCTCTTTGCGCGAGGGGCGGCCTGTGGCAATAGGTTTACCTACCCAAAAGTCAATGTCGGGAAGGTCTTCGCGCAGCAACGGGGTTTTCTTCTTGGGCAGCATCGGCCCTGTGCCTGCGGCAATGGCGGCGCTCAATGCGGCGCGGGTGTCGTAGAGCATCACGTCTTTAGATTTGCACGGCGGAAAGTAAATCAGTTTTTGCGCAATCAAACCTTCTATTGTGTCGCTGCGCAAACCGTCCAAGGCAGCTTGAATAGCGGCTTCGTCGTCGCCAAAACGCTGGCGAATTTCTTTTTCAGAGGCATACGCCCATACACGGTTTGGATCGCAGGGATACCACCAGCCAGTTTCAGGGTCTTGAACCGGGTAGTAAGTATTCTCGCGCTCTGTGAATGTATGCGCTTTGGTCAAAGGCTGAGGTGACCAGTCGCCGCGCGAGTCGTTGTCTGGATTGCGAAATTTGCTGCGGTTAGTAGCGCGGCCGTTGAACCTGAAACCCGCATTGCCGTACACCAACACATGCTCGTGCACATGGCTAAAGCGTTGGCTCAAGTCGTTACCCGTATCCTTGGTACGCCACACCAAACTACCCACCCGCCGCCCCGGAAACACCTC
>JANNCO010000180.1:0-1791 GCA_031386655.1 Polaromonas sp.
CATGGTTGGTTAGGTAGATCGTTGGTGTGATGGTTGGGCGGTTGGGTTGGGTTGGTCTGGGTTGGTCTGCTAGTTCAGCATGCGCGCCGGAAAGCTGGACTCGAGCCGGGCATCTCGCGCGTGTTTGCGGAATATTTTTGCAGCGAGATGCCCGGCTCGAGTCCAGCTTTCCGGCGCGCACGCTGAACCAGCAAACCAACCCAGACCAACCCAACCGCCCAACCGCCCAACCGCCCAACCATCACACCAACGATCTACCTAACCAGCCATGCAACTCAAAAACACACAAAAATCGCAGTCGATCTGTTTAACCCTGCGGCCCGCCACCACAAAATGGTACAGAGGCTGGCAACTGCGCTGGCCATGACTTTGGCTCGCCAAAAGGCAAAGTAAATTTTGTACGCGTTGACTTGGTTTTAGATTTTGCAACATGCGCAGGCCATTCGTTTTCGCGCCATACAAAAGTCCAGTCTTTGCGCTTTGATGCAGTAGCAGGCAACACAATTTGCAGCGTGCCGTCATATTCTTCATGGCAGTGGCGCGAGTTTTTGTACTCTTTTTCAGCAAAGCAGGCGCGTACCATTTTGCTGCACGAAAATGGCACCGCCGAGTAAGCGCGACTCCAAGCTAAACCAATCTCAGCGGGTTTAATGTGTAGCGCCACAAAATCTGCAATGCTGAAAAAAGCACCACCACCAGAATACATTTCGCTGTTTGCGGCTACTACAGCGATAGCAAAAGTGCCTTCAGTGCTTTGGGGCAACGGGTACAGGGCAGGGTAAATTTCCAGGCCATGCGCCGTTAAGCCGTCACTGTCGGACCGCGAATGCTGTAAACCGCCCAGCATCCACACCTGCGCACGCTGGGTATCTGCCGGGGTCGTTGTGTCCAATATCACCATCATCAGGGTAGACGTGTCAGTCAAGTACAGCGGGCTGTCGCTGCGCTGGGCTTGCACCCACGCCTTGGTAGAGCTGGGCGAGCAGGGTACGGCAAGTTGAGCGCACACGGTGGCCACTAAATCGCCTGTCAATCTGTCGGGGGTGGCTTCTGCCAGCCGAGTGATTATCTTTGGCGGGTGAGCTAGCGTCTCAGCCAGCGCAGGTGGTGCCCAGATAGATAGCGACAAGCCCAGAGCGCAGCAGAGTTTAAGCAAACAACAGTTCATAAAAACCTATGAAAAAAGCCCGTCAATCTGCAAGATCAACGGGCTGAGTGTCGGTGGGCGCTGTTTCTAAACGCTGTGGGCCACGCTGAAAAAATCAGCGTTTGCCAATCGGCTGCACATCACGCTTGACCGAGCCGGTAAACAGCTGGCGCGGGCGGCCAATTTTGTATTCAGGGTCACCGATCATTTCGTTCAGCTGGGCAATCCAGCCCACGGTGCGCGCCAGTGCAAACACAGCGGTAAACATACTGACAGGGATACCAATAGCGCGTTGCACAATACCGCTGTAAAAATCAACGTTCGGGTACAGCTTGCGCTGCACAAAATAGTCGTCTTCCAGGGCGATTTTCTCCAGCTGCATGGCCAGTTTGAACAACGGGTCGTTGTGCAGGCCCAGCTCGTCCAGCACTTCTTTGCAGGTCTCCTGCATCAGCTTGGCACGCGGGTCGTAGTTTTTGTACACGCGGTGGCCAAAACCCATCAGCTTGACGCCAGAGTTTTTGTCTTTGACTTTGTCGATAAACTCGCTCACTTTGGCCGCGCCGCCCATCTTCTGGATGTCTTCCAGCATGTTCAAGGCTGCCTCGTTGGCACCGCCGTGCGACGGGCCCCACAGGCAGGCT
>JANNCO010000202.1:0-17137 GCA_031386655.1 Polaromonas sp.
TGACGAACATCGACTCCCTGCCACTCCAGCAGGTCATACGCCAACATCGCCACCGGCACTTGAGCCAACAGTTTGGCACCTAGCGTTTTGCGACCAATGCGTTGCTGAAGCAGTGCAAAGGCCTGCACCCGCGCATCTTTCCACACCACAATTTCACCATCCAGCACCGTGCCATCGGGCACGTGGGCGGCCAGTGCGGCAAGCTCAGGAAAACGCTCGGTCACCAACTCTTCGCCGCGCGACCAGATCCATATCTGCCCTTCGCGCTTCACAAGTTGCGCGTGGATGCCGTCCCACTTCCACTCGACCTGCCACTGCGACGGGGCACCAAGCTGCGCGTCAAACGCTGTAACGTCGGTTTGCAGCGCATGCGCAAGGAAAAACGGGTACGGCTGGCCGGGGTCACGCACATCCTGCAAATCGTCGCCAGCCGCTGCGATCAGTCGCTCATAAAGCGCAGCCGTGGGCCGCGCCGAAATGTCGGTGTAGCCCACCATCCGCTGAGCGATGCGCTTGGCATCAACGCCGCTCAAGGCGGACAGCGCGCGCGTGACCAGCAGCCGCGACACGCCCACCCGAAAACTGCCGGTGATCAATTTGATGAACACCAATTGACTGGCGCGATCCAGCTGATACAGCAGTGGCAACAGTTGCGCAACTATTTTGTCAGGTGCGGCGCTGCGCAGGGGCAGCAAGTGATCTTCCACCCACACGGCCAGGCCTTCAGACGATGCGTTTTGCGACAGCGGCAACAGCAGGGTGATGGTTTCCGCCAGATCGCCCACAGCCTCGTAGCTTTCTTCAAACAGCCACGGCGGCAAGCCGCTGCTTTGGATGGCCAGCTCGCGTAATAATTTGGTCGGCACCACGCGGCGCGGCCTGCCGCCCGCCAGAAAATACACCGCCCAGGCCGCATCGGCGGGTGTGGCAACGCGAAAGTAATCTTCCAGGAAGATGAGCTTGCTGTTGCTGCTGGTGGTGGCGTCCAGCCGGGTGTAGAGATCGGCAAACGCTTTCAAAGAATCACCACCTCGGGCGCTGCCTCGGGAGCAACGTCTTGTGTATCCACCTCTTCATTCCCGTACTCGGTCACAAACCCCTGCGCCTGCAAGCCCTGCTCGCCCAGCCAGCGCACCATCACCTCCACCTGCCCGTGCGTGACGAACACGCGCTGTGCACCGGTCGCGGCAATCGCCTGTTGCAGGCCCGGCCAGTCGGCATGGTCTGACATGACAAAGCCCCGGTCCACACCACGCCTGCGCCGCGTGCCGCGCAGATGCATCCAGCCGCTCGCGAAGCCATCGGCATAGTCGCCAAAACGCTTTATCCACGGCGTACCTTGGGCCGACGGCGGAGCCAGCACCATGCTGTGGCGAAGTTGCGCAACGTCTGTAATTTCCGCTGCGCTGTGCGTCGACGGCAACTGCACGCCCGCCTCGCGGTAAATCTGGTTCAACGGAGCCATGGCACCATGCGCAATGATCGGCCCGATGCTGGGGTCAAGCCCTGACAGCAGGCGCTGCGCCTTGCCCAGGGCATAGCAAAACAACACGCTCGTACGCTGATTGGCCGCATTGTTTTGCCACCAGGCGTTGATGTCGGCAAACAGCTCGGGCTGCGGAATCCAGCGGTAAATCGGCAGGCCAAAAGTTGATTCGGTGATGAAGGTGTGGCAACGCACCGGCTCAAACGGCGCGCAGGTGCCATCGTCGTCAAGCTTGTAGTCCCCCGAAGCCACCCACACCTCGCCTTGGTACTCCAGGCGCACCTGGGCCGAGCCCAACACGTGCCCAGCGGGATGCAGGCTTATCGTCACACCGTGATGGTTGATGGTTTCGCCATAGGCCAAGGTATCCAGCGTGATGTCAGCGCCCAGCCGCTTGCGCAGAATGGGTTCGCCCAGGGCCATCGTGAGGTAATGGCCATTGCCAGGGCGCGCATGATCACTGTGACCGTGGGTGATGACGGCACGGTCTACTGCCCGCCACGGGTCAATGTAAAAGTCGCCAGGTGGGCAGTAAAGGCCTTCGGGCCGCGCAACAACAAGATCCATGGAATCTATTATTCCGTGCATTGCTGCGCTGCGCAGTGGTGACTGGCGTAGACCCCACGTTGGGCCGGTATGCCCCGCTGCGCCTATTCGTGTAGGCGTTGCCTTACTTTATTGTGTGGCAGCAGCCTACTGCATCGCTGCGCAAATCAGTTCACCATTCACCCATCCGTGAAATCATCTTGACCCCACGCTGCCACTTCAGGCCTCAGCACGGAGCCTGACACAGCATTTCACTATCTATTGAAGGAAATCGATCATGAAAACCAAACTGCTTTTACTGTCTGTCGCAATGACCTGCGCCTTTTCAAACGCAGCTCTCGCGTTGACGAAGGAAGAATACAAAACACAGAAAGATGCCGTCTCGAGCACCTACAAAGCCAACCGCGATAAATGCAATGCCCTGAAAGACAATGCGAAGGACATTTGCGTCTCCGAAGCCAAAGGGGCAGAAAAGGTCGCCAAGGCTGAGCTCGAAGCGACCTACAAGCCCACCACCCGCAATACGGAAAAAGTGAGCAAAGTGAAACACGATGCGGCTTACGACACGGCAAAAGAAAAGTGCGACGACATGTCCGGCGATGCCAAATCGGCCTGTAAAAAAGAAGCCAAGATGAAACACGATACGAAGTAATTGTTCGTAAAGCGGCGGCTGAAGGCGGATTAAGGCGGTGTTTTGCCGCTCACCGTCGCCTGGTTGGGCAGGTCTGAGGCAATCTTGCCATCGACCAGCTCGATAATCCGGTCGCAGCGCTTGGCCAACCGGGGGTCGTGGGTAACAATCAAGAACGTCGTACCACTGATTCGGCTGACGCTGCGCATCAAGTCAAAAATGGTATCTGCGGACTGCGTATCCAGATTGCCGGTGGGTTCGTCCGCAAGCACCAGCGCAGGCTGCATAACCAGTGCGCGCGCAATGGCTACGCGCTGCTGCTGCCCGCCTGACAAATCATTGGCCAGGTGATGGCCCCAGGCCTTCAAACCTACCTTGTCGATCAACTCTTCAGCTCGGGTGCGCATGGCAGCGTCTGGCCTGCCGCGTGCAGCCAGCAGCGGCAGCATGACGTTTTCTACCGCTGTAAATGCAGGCAGCAGGTTGTGAAACTGAAATACAAAACCAATCGCGTCGCCTCGCAAACGGGTCAGTGCCTTATCTGGCAGGGTCTCGGCCTCTTGCCCGGTTAAAAAAAGCTTGCCGGCAGTGGGCTTGTCCAGCAGGCCAATGATGTTGAGCAGCGTACTTTTGCCAGAGCCTGATGGCCCAATCAGTGCTGCAAACTCACCGCGTGCCAAGCTTAAATCAATGCCATGCAATACCTCGGTTTCGTGCGCTGTGCCGGTGCCGTACGACTTGCGAATCTCCTGTAACCGCAAAGTAGGCGCATCCTGCGGCGGGCCTGGCAGCGGGCTTGGCATCGAGGCGGCCAGACGATCAGCCACGGATAGCTACTGCTGGGTCAAGCCGCGCGGCGCGCTGGGCCGGGAACAGGGCAGACAATGTGCCGACCAGCGTGGCACCTGCGGCTACCACCAGGTACAGGGTAAGCCCAGCGTCCAGTGTAAAAAACGGCACGCCTTCATCGTTAATGGCAAAGCCGCGCCAGGCGATCAGGAAGAGCCAACCCATGAGCGAGCCAAATATAGAGCCCAGCAGGCCCAAGATGGCACCTTGCAGTAAAAAGACGCCCAATATTTGGCCTCGTGAGGTGCCTGTAGCACGCAAGATGCCGATCTCTTTAGATTTTTGCACCACCGACACTACCAGCACGCTGGCAATACCCAGGGCCGCTGTCAAGCCAACAAACAGACGAATCACAAAAAATGACATTGTTTGCCCGGACAGGGCTTTAAAAAATTCTGCGTTGGTCTTAATCCAGCTTTCAACCTTGATACCCGGTTGCGCTGCAATGCTCTGCGCGGTGGCTTCCGCATCAAAAGGTTTGCCGACTTTAACCCACAAGCTGGTCACGCCGCCAGGCAAACCCAGCAGGCTTTGCGCTGTACGCAGCGCTACATACACGCTGCCGGTGTCCACGCCGTCGTTGCCAAAGTTAAAAATACCCGACACAAACAACACCACAGAAGTACCCTGAGCCGCTTTCAAGGTGAGTTTGTCGCCCACTTCAAGCCCGAGATCTTTGGCCAGTTTGCGGCCAATCAGCACGTCGGTACTGGTCAGGACGGCTGTGCCCGCTGTAATTTTTTCTGCAAGCGCGATCAAGCGTAAGTAGCTTTGCGTCTCAATACCGCGTATGCCCACTCCGGTGGTGGCGTCGCCGCGAACGATGAAAGCGGAATCCTCCAAAACTGGCGCCACCGCCAACACGCCAGATGTAGCCAACGTGGTGTCTCGCACTTTTTGCCATTGATCCAACGAGCGCAGGCGCAGGGCGCGGGGTTGTATGCGGGTGGCGAATTCGATGCCTGGATCGTTGCGCAGGACACGCGGCGCTTCATCAGGCGGCTTGATGACGATTTGTGGCTGATAGTCCAGCAAAGTTTTGAAAATACTGGCTTGCAGGCCGGTCAGCAGGGCTGACATGAACACAATGACGGAGACACCCAGCGCTACACCAGAGATGATGAAAAGGGTTTGCAGTAAGCCTTCGCGCAAGAAACGCGTGGCCAGCACCCACTCAAACGGCAACAGCGGGTTCATGGTGCAGGGCTCATGGGGCCATCGGGTCTTTGCCCGTTGGGTGAGCCGCAGCGGGTGGCGGCACAGCCTGAATTTTGGCGCGCACTCGCTGGCCTGCTTTGACCCCTGTTTTTGACGCAGGTACGACAGCTTCACCCGCGGCTACGCCTTCCAGTACCTCGACCCGCGTGTCGCCACGCAGGCCAAGTTTCACAAATTGTTTAACAGCGTGTTTGTCGCGTACCACCAGCACCCAGGGCCTGTCAGTCGCTGAGTCTTCTAACGTGGTGGTGGGAATCACCACTGTGGCTGTGCGGCGTGCTGTTTCAATGTCGGCTGATACGGTCATGTCCTGGCGCAAGTAAGCCGGCGGATTGGTGATGTTGAGCTTGACTTCAACCGAGCCACGCGTAGCGTCAACGCCGGGGTTGATGTAGGCCACTACCGCGTCAAAGCGTTGGCTGGCGAAGGCATCGGCAGAGGCAAAGGCTTTTTGGCCCAGCGCAACTTTCGACAGGTTTTTTTCGTCAATTTGAATCAAGATTTGCGGTTGTCCGCTGGCTGCCAAGACCATCAGCGCTTTGCCCGGTTGCACGATGTCACCCACTTCTACGCTGCGCGAAATCAGCACGCCAGAAGTGGGCGCGAGAACAAGGCCTTGGTCTAGCTTGGCGCGCGCCAGCTGTTGCCCTGCCTGCGCCTGGCGCAGCGCAGCGCTCAGCAGCATCGCATCGCTGCCATCTGGGGAATTAGCTGTAACCTGCGCCTGCGCGCTGGCCACCTGACTGGCTGCCACATCCACAGCGCGCTGGGCATCGTCTACCGCAGCCTGGCTGACAAAACCTTGGGCTAGCAAATTGCGGTTGCGGTCAAGCGCCTTGCGGGCTTGCAATTCGGTAGCGCGCGCCTGCGCCAGCGTTTGAATAGCTTGCGGCTGGCTCAGCTCGCCCCGTTGCTGCAACTTGGCCTGCGCTTGCGCTACTGCTGCACTGGCTTGGTCCAAACTGGCACGGTTGTCGCTGTTGTCCAGCTCAATCAGCAGTTGCCCAGCCTCAACCGTCTGGCCTTCGGCAACGGCAACCCGCAGCACACGACCCGATCCTTGCAATGCCACGGTCACCCTCTGCGGCGAAATCACCCGTCCGCTGGCCACCACACTTTGCACCAGCTCACTGCTGGCAGCTGTGTACACGCTGGTCGGTGTGCCCAGCAACACGTTGCGCAGCAAGTACAGCGCCAACGCCACCAGTAAGGCCACTACTATCGCCACCTTAAGCCACGTGCGTGGTGACAACGTCGATTTGTCTGGTTTTTTGGGATTGGGGTTAGGCTTGGGCGCAGCAGCTGGTGGCACATGTCCACCATTACCAGTAGCTGCGTCAGGCTGATGTGGTTGCACCATCACGATTGGGTTTGCGCTGGGATTGTTGGGGGTAATCAAAAGTTTTGCCCTGTCAAAGCCTATGGCTTACCATCACGTCATGACAACACGCAATGCACGCATTGCTCATAAAGTTTTTGTTAGAAGTACAGTTATCCCAAGAATATGCGCGTAGTTAACTCACGTGTCTGTGCGCTAGCGTACAGAAGCTTGCCATGACCAAAGAAAATTTCTACAATGCAACAAGGCTGCAACTGACATGATTGAATTTTGGCTGCCTCTTTGAATTTTCACTGACGATGCAGCCACCGTTTTAAGATTAAGCACACTTAGGTTAAACCAGCACTGACTGCAAACTGCGTCGCAATGATTTAGGCATCACCGGGCCACGCCCGAACCGCACCACCAGATCGGGCCTGCCGCTGCCCATGCTAAATGCAGTGGCAAACTGGGGCCGTAGCGCCGATACCTCTACAGGCTGATTTAGCATCGCGTTACGAATACCCAAAGCAGTGGCCTGCAGTGCGAACCGCTCGTAGCAACGTCCTGCCTCAACCCAATGGGCCTTATCGTTCGTCTCTGAGATAAAGACTGCCACTCCAGCTGAGCTGCGCATGTGTTTGGCATATTTATCATTCTCACTTTTCGGGGTGAAAAACATATCGAAAAGCGGACTGCCAAGCCAGCGTGGCCCTGACATGTTGCCCGAGGTGGCACTGTACAAACCATCGCCAGTGTTGACCGCTTCCGCACTGCCAAAACGAATCCAGCTTTTCAGCTCTTCCACGAAGGCGGGATCATTCATTTGCACTGTGTTGCCCTCTACTACATACGCCAGAATGCTCTCCAGCGACGCGCGGCTGGTCAGCAGCATCACCCTAACACCTTTGCCTGTGCCTGCTTGTTCCAACAGGCGCAATTCTTCACTAGTCAAAGGCGTGCCGTCGTACTCGCTACGCGTGCATTGGCGCTCAGGAATGGCCAGATACGGCGGTGTAGAGACTGCTTTGGTTGGGTCTAGCACCACCTTAATCGCGCCATCACCTGCCGATGCAAGATCAAATTGCACATCACCTTTAAAACCATTGGCCAGCGCTGCATGCACCAGATTCTCTGCAGCGCAGCCCAGCGACACGTACAGGTGGTGGTCGTCGGGGTCAACCGCAGGGGTTCGCCTTGCAAGGTCGGGCAGGATGGTGATAGCGTTATCTTCCATGCGAAACTTCCAGCACTGGGTATTGTGGCTGGACGGAGCCAGCGTTGCATACCGCACCAGTTCCTGGTTCAACAACACCTTGTCACCAGCAGGTGCCTTGGCTGGGTGCCAAGTGCTTTGCACCACGGATTCATAACTGCTCTGGCCAGCCTGTGATGAGCAAGCTTGAAGCATAAAGGGCGCGCCCACTGCAACCGCTGTGGATGCCGTTGCACCGTGGATAAATTTTTGACGTGTGATCATGGCAATTTTGTTTCCTGCATGCTAGTGCGTTTAGCGCGATAGTTCAGTGCGGTAGCGCACATTGGCGCTGGCGGTCTGGGCGTGACAGCGCAAATATCACCAGTGCGACAAAAGCCAGCCCCGCGGCCAGCAGGAAGGCACTGGCCGGGTTAATTAACCACAATGCTCCGGCGATCAGCGAAGCAGGCAAATAAATAGCGCCTGTCACAAAGTTGTAGAGGCCAATGGCCGACGCGCGCCGCTCGGCTTCCAAGTCAGCAATGAAAGCTTTGTTTTGGGCTTCGTCAATGGCATAGAAAACGCCGTACAAAATAAACAGCACAACTATTGCCCATTGCGTGCTGGCAAAGGCAAATCCCAAGCTCATCACCAGATAAGTAGCGTAACCCAACATAATCATTTTGGGTCTGCCTACGCGGTCGCTCAGCTTGCCAATCAGTGGCGCGGCAATAACGCATGCGATATTGAACATGGCATACAGCAGCACCGTGTCTTTGACCGAGAATCCCACGCTGTGCGCGCGCAACATTAAAAATCCAAAACTGAAATATGCCAATGAAAAAATGCCTGCGCTTATCAAGTAACGTTTGAATCCGGGGCTCAGGCTTTGCCAGGTCTGCAGCATGTTCTCGCGCGGACGCTCTGGTGCAGGCTGGTCTTTGACAAGACTTAAAGCTACCACGCCCAGCACAGCAGGCACCAGCGCCACCCAAAACAAAATTTGGTAGGTTGATGCACCATCGCCCAGCCACACCAGCAGGCCGTAGGCAACCAGCGGCCCCAGCACAGCACCCGATTTGTCCAGTGCCTTGTGCACACCGAATGCGTAGCCACGGCTGTCCTTGTCAGCCACAGCAGACAACCAAGCGTCACGCGGTGGGCCTCTGAAACCCTTGCCCAGACGCTCGATCACACGAAATACTGTTAACCCGGTGATGGAACTACTGAACAGTAAAATAACTTTGGCCAATGTGGAGAAACCGTAGCCTGCCAGAGCGAAAATTTTGCGTTTCCCAAAGCGGTCTGACAGCCAGCCTGCATAATAGTTAAGAGACGATGCCGATAGATCAGCCAAACCTTCCACCAGCCCCAGCAGTGCTGCCGAAGCACCTGCAATGGTGGTAAAAAAAATTGCAAATACGGAAAATATTATCTCCGAGCTGAGATCAGTTAAGAAGCTAACTAGCCCTAGCTTGAGCACATCGGGATGCACACCAAATCGCCGAGCAAGGCGACCAGGTGCTGGACGCCTTTTCATACTACCGCTCCAAACAGAGATCCCACACCCGCCGTGATCGCCATGGCCAACGCACCCCAAAATGTCACGCGCCCAGCGCCAGTCCATAGGTTGGCACCACCCGCTTGGGCAGCCAGCACCCCCAACAAAGCCAGGAAGGCGAGTGACGTGGCCGATATCCATGCAATAAGGTAGGGACCCGACATTACCGCTGTAACTCCCAACGGCAATGCAGCACCCACAGCAAAGCTGGCAGCAGAAGAAAGCGCTGCCTGAACAGGTCGCGCACTCTGTGCCTCAGAAATGCCCAACTCTTCGCGTGCATGCGTGCCCAGTGCGTCATGTTTCATCATCTGGTCAGCCACTTGGCGTGCCAGCGTTGCGTCCAGCCCCCGCGTAACATACAGGCCTGCCAGTTCCTTGTGTTCGGCGGCAGGGTCTTTGTCCAGCTCGGCGCGCTCGCGGGCTAGATCGGCCTTCTCTGTATCAGCCTGCGAATGCACCGACACATATTCGCCCGCTGCCATCGACATGGCCCCGGCCACCAAGCCGGCTACTCCTGTTAACAGCAGGCTGCTTTGGGTAGGGCTGGCAGCTGCAACACCCACAATCAAGCTGGCAGTAGAGACAATGCCGTCGTTAGCCCCCAGCACTGCGGCGCGTAGCCAGCCGATGCGCGAGGAGCGGTGTCTTTCGGTGTGCTTCATGATGTTCGATCCTTTAAACTTATTAGGAAACTGACACGCGGTCATTGCCCACCTCGCAGTACCAGTTTGGCAATCTCTGCCATCACCTCATCTTGATGGCCTACCCAAATGTGGCCGCCATGTTCAAAGCCAACAAATTTCGCACCTTTGATCTGGCCGGCGGTGTACTCCGCACTGGCGTACGTGCCAAATGCGTCATCACGCACACTCACGATGAGCGTTGGGACGCGCACTGTGTTGAGCGCAGAAGGGCCAAGACTTTTGCCCAAAGCCGAGTCGCTGCGCAGGCCTGCCGCTCGTGCGGAAACGGGCAGTATGTGATCCATCATGGAATTGACGCGAACGCGTTCTTGTGGGCTGGCGTTATGCACCTGCGCAGGTGGTGTGGCCAGCACGTACCGGATGACTTGGTCACGCGCCACATGCAGCCCCACCCAAAATAGAAAGTCTGAGCCAATCAGGTGCATCAGCAAGGCCTCGGCCCAAGGTGCCAAAGGTTTTGCTGAGTCTGCTAGCGCATTGGGTTTATATGCCAGCGGTACCAACAACACTAATGCATTCACGCGGTCAGGGTGCCCAATAGCCATTGCCAACGCCGATGGCCCACCGGCGGAGCCCCCCAGCACTGCCGCCCGCTCAATCCCCAAGGCGTCTAGCAAGCACACATGGGCTTCTGCCTGCGCGGCGGGTGACGCGTCTGCAGGCATAGGTGTACGCAGGTAGCCAAAGCGCGACATGGCAATGACACGGATGCCCTGCCGCACTAGATTGCCTGCGAACGCCATGCCTTGATCATGCCCGCCACCGCTGCCGTGAACCATCAACAGCGGTACGCCTGTGCCAGCTTCTTGGTACTCAATCGGGCCACATCGTGTGGCAACCAGTACGCTGCCTTGTGCGGCTTTAGCACTAGCAATTTTGATATCGCTGTCAAAGCGCCACCAAATCCATGATCCGATCAAGACCAACACAATAGCACCCGACGCCCCAAACTTGCGCAGTCGGTTCATGGTTGTTGACTTTAAGTTGCGCGGCTGCAATTCGGCTGCGCCAGCAGCAAAACCGCCGCAATAACAGGACCAAATCATGACAGCGCCACCCACCACGAACACAACAGCTCCGATAACGGTCCAAGTTGTTGACGAACCTTGGATTGGAGCACAATTGGCAAAACATACCATTGGACGAAGGTGCACAATTCCCAGTCCTTGAAGCAGCCAGAGCCCACCCAGCAGTGCAGCTATAAGACCGATGAAGAACACTATTTTTTTCACATTAACCTGCTTCTGACTTTGCGGCTACAAAAGCTATGTTCACTCTGCCTTTGCCCCAAGGCGGTTAAGTTTGCTGAGCCATTGGGCGGCGTCATCAGGTTTCATGTTGCCTGTCAGGCCAATGAGTGTTTCATGTACCGGTGCAATGCCCACGATGCCCAGCAGATTGCGCTCAAGTGACTTCACGCTGTGAGCGCGAAAATACCAGCGGTAAATCATAGCGGGCATGCCCATCGTTACTACAACGCGAGCGGAGCGGCCTGACAAAACTTTCTTGTCAAAGAAGCTGACATGTTCTCCACTAAAGGAAGGACGCATCAATTGTTCAAAAAATCCTTTGAGCAAAGCTGGTATGTCGCCCGCCCACAGCGGGAAGAAAATGACCAGATGCTCAGCCCACAGAAGGTGTTCTTGCACGGGCTTGAGACTCACAGGTACCGAGCCGGTTTCAAAATCTTTTTGACTGCGCAGCAAAGGGAAGTCAAGTTCTGCAACGTTGACATGCCTGACCATATGCCCTGCACTTTCAGCGCCTGTGTTGTAGCTTGATGCCAGCGCGTGGCATAAATGGGGCTGGCTTGCGTCAGGGTGACCCTGAATCAATAGGATTCTTTTGGACATTATTGAACTCTCTTGGGTTGAGCTGGCTGGGATTTTTGCAATGAAGCCAATTCACCAAAAATCGCACCAAAAATCAGACATATCGCCATTAATCGCCTGCGAAAAATTTGATCACTGCAATCTTGATTCTTGCGTCTTGACAGCGCCCTGTCTGTGCGCCAGCGCACCTACCACCCTACCGGCTATCAGCTTGCGCAGTTCGCTGTAGATCAACACCACGCTGGCCATAGCCAAACAGGTCAGCCATTGGTCCAGCGTGAGCGGTACGGTTCCAAACGCAAGATTGAGAAATGGCACATTGACAACTGCAACCTGAAGCAAGGCAGACAACGCCACTGCGCCCCACAGCCAGGGGTTGACAAACAGGTTTTTAAACGCACTGGCGGTCTCCGAGCGGGCGTTAAAGCATTGAAACAAATGCGCTATTACCAATACGGTGAACCCGGCTGTGCGCGCATTGGCAATGTCGCCTGTGCCACCCATTGGCGCGATCAACCCGCCGGGCAAGTACATGTCCATTGTCAGCAGCGCCACAATGGCAATCACCAACCCAATCTCAAATACGCCTGCCCACATGCGCAGGCCGATGACCCTGTCGTTCATGTGGCGTGGTTTGCGGGCCATCACATCATCGGTGGGCGGATCAATCCCCATGGCCAACGCGGGCCATGAGTCAGTGATCAGGTTAAGCCACAGGATTTGAGTGGCCAGCAGCGGCAGCACCAATGCGCCACCTTCGCTGGTTGCGGCATTGAGTCCGATCACTCCCGCACCCACCACACCCAAAAAGACGGTCAACACCTCACCCATGTTGGAGGACAGCAGATAGCGCAAAAACTTGCGTATGTTGTCAAACAGGCTGCGCCCCTCGCGCACGGCATCGACAATTGTGGCAAAGTTGTCATCGGCCAAAATCATTTTAGCGGCCTCCTTGGTGACCTCGGTGCCAGTGATGCCCATGGCAACACCAATGTTGGCAGCCTTCAAAGCCGGGGCATCGTTGACGCCGTCCCCAGTCATCGCCACCACTTGCCCGTCCGCCTGAAGTGCAGCAACGATGCGCAGCTTGTGGGTGGGCGACACACGGGCGTAGACCGAGGTGTTGCGCACGGCTTGTGCGAAAGCAGTATCGTCCAGTGCGTCCAGCTCCAGTCCACTCAGCACTGTTTGATCTGCTTGCCTGATACCCAAATCTGCCGCAATGCGCGCCGCTGTGCGTGGGTGGTCGCCTGTGATCATGATGACGCGAACACCGGCACGGCGTGCCTCTTTGATTGCGACACCAGCCTCCTCGCGGGGCGGGTCCATCATGCCGACGGTGCCGAGCCACACCAGGTTATGCTCCAGATCATCTGCTGGTGCCTCGCCAGCCTTGGGGGTTTCTGCTTGCGCCAATGGCCGAAAGGCCACCGCCAACGTGCGCAGCGCCGCATCAGACAGAGCATCCACCTGATCCAGTATTTGTTTGCGGCGTGCGTCATCCAGTGCAACCATTTGCGTGCCCACCTGAATATGGCTGCAACGCTGTAGCAGCACGTCAGGCGCGCCCTTGGTGATCAGGATCGCGCTGTTGTCAGCGTCATGGTCCGTCTGCAAAGTGGACATCATCTTGCGTACCGAGGTGAATGCAATTTCACCCATGCGGGCAAACCGTTTGATGCGCAAGTCAGTCACACCCAGCTTGCGTTCTGCCACCAGAAAAGCCGCCTCGGTGGGGTCGCCCTGAATCTGCCACTGGCCGCTTGAGGGGCCGTCTGGGGCCGCAGTTTTGACTTGCCGCAGCGTAGCGTTGCCTGCCAGGCAGCCATATATCAGCAGCGCAGTCTGTTCAGCCAGCAGCGGTACGTCTGAAATCTTTACGCCGTCTACTTCGACCTGTCCGTCAGGCGCATAGCCCACACCCGTAACACGCGTGCTCCCCGACGCAGTGACGATTTGCTCAATCGTCATCTCAGCACGGGTCAGCGTACCGGTTTTATCGGTGGCAATGACCGTAGTGGCACCCAGTGCCTCTACTGACGACAATTTTTTGACAATGGCTTTTCGCTTTGCCATGCGCCGCACGCCCAAGGCCAGCACCACCGACAAAATGGCAGGCAACCCTTCGGGCACAGCCGCAACCGCCAGCGCCACGCCAAACAGCAGCACGGTCACCACATCGCCCGTACTTTGAATGTCTGACACCAGCAAAATGGTGCCTACTACCACTACGGAAATGATGATCACCGCGATGCCTAAAAACCGTCCAATGCGTCTGATTTCTTTCTCAAGTGGGGTAGGTTCCTCGGGCGTTGCTGTCAACAGGCTGGCAATGTCACCCATCTCAGTTGCCATGCCAGTGGCAGTCACTACCGCGCGGCCAGACCCCTGCGCAACCGCCGTGCCCTTAAAAACCATGTTCAACTGATCGCCCAGGGCCACTGCAGCTGGCACTGTGGCAATGTCTTTGAGCACCGCTTCGCTCTCGCCCGTGAGCGACGCCTCCTGCACGCGAAGAGACGCCACCTGAAGCAATCGCGCATCGGCGCCCACACTGTCGCCCTCGGCCAGGACTAACAGGTCACCTGTGACCAGTTGTGCGCTGGGCACCCGCACCAGATGACCACCGCGCATGACACCCGAGGTGGCCTGTGTCATTCGCGCCAAGGCTGCCACGGCATCACGGGCTTTGGCTTCTTCCAGATAACCCAAAGCACCGTTCAAAAGGACGACGATGGCGATGACTATCGCGTCCACCGGCCAGCCAACCCAGCCCTCTACGCCCCACGCCACCAGCGCCACCGCAATGGCTGCCAGCAGCAGATAAATCAGCGGGTCTTGAAACTGTGCCAGCACGCGCCGCCAGGCTGGCACGGGTGGTGCTGACTTAAGCTCATTGGGGCCATTTTTTTCAAGGCGTGCCGCTGCTTCGTGGGTCGATAGTCCTTTCGCAAGGTCTGCCCCCAAAGCCTTCGCGATGTCGGCGGGCGCTTGGCTACAAACCGCATCTTGGGTGTTGGTACTGGGCATTGATCAACGCAGGCTCGTGAATTCAAATGACCAAAACAACAGCAAACGCGACACCTGACCACTTTAACCAAGTCATCGCGCCCCCAGCACCGTGCTGCTGGAAGAGGCACCCGAGCCCGACGCACCCGACGCGGGCGGCTTGCGGGCAGAGCGAACTTGGTTGTACAGCTCAAGCGCGCAGGCTCCGGTTCCCAGCAGCATGATTGCGACAAGCAGCAAAGACCCGATGAACGGCACGCTGCCAAGCAGCAACACCAGCAGTAACGTCAGCGCAAAAAACCCCAGTTTGGCGGTGCTGGTCTGGCTGGGTGTTTCTTTTTGAATAGCACGCTGCACGCCTTGGGAAATGCCAAAAACGCCTACGACACATCCCATCAGCAGCATCAGCGGAAACAGCATCATCAACGCAATGCCCAAAGGGATGCCAATCAGCGTGATCATCAACAGCATGGCCACCATTGGGATGCCCAACAAAACCCCCACACCTGCGGCAAGCGCTGGCCAAGGCGTTGCACGTATTTTCTGCGAGGCGCGTTGCGCAAACCCGGTGAACACGAGCAGAAACAATACCGAGATTGCCAGCAGCGCAACAAAGCCCATTACAGCGCCTCCCCAACTGGAGCCACTGCCCATCATTTGGCCATGCCACTCCCGGTCTTGGTGCGTGTCGGGACGGCCATTCATGGCTTTCCCACGGGTGACTGCGCCGCCGATGACAACACCTTCTGCTGTTTTGAACTGCGCGTTAGACGGATAAAGCAATGCCGCACCCAGCTTAGCTAATGGCCCAAGTTCAATTTCTTCAGCATTGATCTCCACGTCGCGGGTAACTTCGCCGTTCAGAATCACTTTTTGCGCATACACCGTCAGCGGGCCGTTGATCTTGCCTTGGATGTTGACGTTGCCCCCATAAAGCGTCACAGCATCTGCCACCGCAGCAGCGCTGCCCAGCGTGATGTTGCCGCCTGAGGCGTAAAGCTCACCGCCCACCGTAGTGTCGATGTTGATGTCGCCACCTGCGGCGCGCAAATCTTCCCCAACTGCGGCGCGCACGGTGACAGCGCCACCCGCTAAAGTTGCATCTCCCGCAACGGGCTGATCGACCGTGACGCGGCCACCTGCCGCATAAAAATCACCCTTGACTGGCGCTGCAAGGTGCACACTGCCGCCGGCGCGGTAGATATTGCGTTTTGACAACGCACTGGCATCGCGTGCGGTTTCAACAGGTACTGGCTTGACATCAGGCGTCTGCGCGTGCGCTGGCAGCAGCAGGAGCAGTACAAACAATTTCGCAATCAAATAATCTATTCTTAGAGGGTGCGCAGCGGGCAAACTATCTGGTGAGGTATTCATATTTAGATCTCCTTTGGCCAAACGGCCACGCTCTCCACGAGCCTGTCTGCCAGGCCATGTTGACAACCTCGATTGAACACAGAAAATGTGGTGCAACACATGATCTAGATCAAACAATGTGAAGATGCTTTGGTATTGCATTTTTGAGCATCCCAGTGCAGGCTGTATTGCGGTATACGTATCATTTCTTCACAGCACTATTGCGTTGTAGCGAAGAAGTTGCGCGGCTTAACGGTGCCCATGGGCAGGATGCTCTTTAAGCAGATGCGGCACCCCACCTCCAATCACGGATCTCCGGCATGTCTACTCCGTGCTGATTGATATAGGCCTTGTGCTTCAGCAGCTTGCCCTGAATTTCTTGTAGGACACCAGCGGCGCGTAACCCAAGCTTGGGTAGGCGCTCAATCACGGCAGTGACCAGGTGAAATCGATCCAAGTCGTTAAGCACCACCATGTCGAACGGCGTAGTTGTAGTGCCCTCTTCCTTGTAGCCGCGCACATGCAGGTTGTGGTGGTTGGTGCGCCGGTACGTCAGGCGGTGAATCAGCAGCGGATAGCCGTGAAAGGCAAAGATGATTGGCTTGTCGGTGGTGAAAAGCTGGTCAAACTCGCTTTCGCTCAAACCGTGGGGATGCTCACTATGTGGCTGCAGCTTCATCAGGTTGACGACGTTGATCACCCGCACTTTCAGCTCCGGAAAATAGCCGCGCAGCAGTTCCACTGCTGCCAGTGTTTCAAGTGTAGGCACATCGCCGCAGCACGCCATGACGACGTCTGGTTCGCCTGTCTGGTCGTTGCTAGCCCAATGCCAGATACCGAGCCCGGCAGCGCAGTGCCTGACAGCCGCATCCATGTCCAGCCATTGCGGCGCGGGCTGCTTGCCAGCGACGACGACGTTGACATAGTTGCGGCTGCGCAGGCAGTGGTCGGTAACCGACAGCAGTGTGTTCGCATCGGGCGGCAGATAGACGCGGATGATGTCAGCCTTCTTGTTGGCGACATGGTCCAGAAAGCCGGGGTCCTGGTGGCTAAAACCGTTGTGGTCCTGCCGCCAGACATGCGATGTCAGCAGATAGTTAAGCGATGCAATTGGCCTGCGCCACTCAATTTGATTGCAGACCTTCAACCACTTGGCATGCTGGTTCAGCATGGAATCAACGATGTGAATAAAGGCCTCGTAGCAGGAAAAAAATCCATGCCGACCGGTCAGCAGATATCCTTCAAGCCAGCCCTCGCACTGGTGTTCGCTCAGCATTTCCATGACACGCCCATCGGGTGCCACATGCTCGTCGGTGTCAGAAATTTCGGCGGTAGAACATCGGTTGGTGACCTCAAACATCGCGCCCCACCGGTTTGAAGCCGCCTCGTCCGGGCTGAAAACGCGAAAATTGTTCGGGTTGAGTTTGAT
>JANNCO010000251.1:0-3955 GCA_031386655.1 Polaromonas sp.
GGCGACTCGACCAAGCGCAACTGCACGCCCACGTCTAGCCAGCGCACCGCGCCCGCCGCGCAGGGCCTGGTGAATGCCAGGCTGTGCTCGGCCAACATGCTGGCGCGCTCGTGCAGGCGCACAAAGTCGGGGGCCAGCTCGCTCACGGTGGCCAGGCCCTCGCAGGCCAGGCCCAGCGCGGCGTCCAGGTCTAGCAGGGCTTGGGTCCAGGCGGGCTCGGCCAAGTTCTCAGGTGCTGCGCCCTTCCAGCGTACGCGCGCGTTCTGTGGTTGCTTTCCTACTACCAGCCGTAGCTCGCGGGTAGACCGCTCTACCCCGCCTACCAGGCTTTGCCAGTCCACCAGGCCGCGCGCCAGCGTCAGGCCAGCCGCCAGCATGTCGCGGGCAAAGTCTAGAAGTTGGCCAGTAGACAGGTTATTGCCTAAAAACTGCACGCCTGTCTCGTTAAGCTGGTGCGCCTCGTCAAACACCATCACCCGCACGCTGGGCAGCAGCTCGGCCATGCCCGATTCGCGCACGGCCAAGTCGGCAAAGAACAGATGGTGGTTGACCACCACCAAGTCAGCCGCCAGTGCTTCGCGCCGGGCCAAATTAACGTGGCAGGCTTTGAATTTGGGGCATTGGCTGCCCAGGCAGTTGTCGCGGGTTGAGGTCACCAGCGGGATCACGCTAGATCGTTCATCCAAACCAGGTATTTCAGCCAAATCGCCGGTAAAGGTGGCCTGCGCCCATTCCTCAATGCGCGCCAGCGTGCGTTGTGCAGTGCGGTCGTTACCCGCTTCGTGCCGTGCCAGGCCCATGCGGTGCACGCATAGGTAGCTGCTGCGGCCTTTTAGCAGGGCTATACGCACTGGCAGGCCCAGCGCCTTGACCAGCCGGGGGATGTCGCGGGCGAATAATTGGTCTTGCAGGGCCTTGGTGGCGGTAGACACCATGACGCGTGCACCCGACAGTAGCGCAGGCACAAGGTAAGCAAATGTTTTACCTACGCCGGTGCCCGCTTCCACCACCAGCGCACCGCCGTCTTCAATAGTTTGGGCCACCGCCATGGCCATGTCGCGCTGGCCCGCGCGGGGGGCAAACTGCTCGGTAGCGCGTTCTAGCACCCCGCCTGCGGTAAATGCCGCGCGTACCTGGTCTTGCAGGGCCATCAGGCGGGCTCGTTTCCGTCAATGTTGCTTTGCAGCTGGGCTATTTGGTCGCGCAGGGCCAGACGGCGCTTTTTTAAACGGCGCAGCAGCAGCTCATCCGGGGGCGCGTCGCCTGTGGGCAGGCACAGGCGGTCAATGCTAGCGTTCAGGTCAGCGTGCTCCATTTGCAACTCAATGAGGCGGCGCGGGGGAGAATGTAGGTTAGAGTCCAAAATAATCAGTGTGCAAACTAGCAAGCCTTCGATAATAATTGCAATACACTGTGAATGCACGGCTTATCCTGTGTGTGCACCCTCTATATTGAGACAAATACTAAAGACGCATCTACTATGGCCAAGGGATTTCGCATTACCGCATCAACCGGCATCCACAAGGGTGACCGTGAATACCAACAAGACCAAGTTCTTCTGCTAGACCACCCGCGCCATGTAGGCTGCATGCTGGCCGTGGTGGCAGACGGCATGGGCGGCCGCAGCGGCGGGCGCAAAGCGTCTGACCAAGTGATGATGACGGCGCGCCAGCTGTTTGAGCGCTATTCGCCCGAGGTAGACGACGCCCCGTCTGTGCTGCGCCAATTGGTACAAGAAGCGCACATTGTCATCAAGCTGACGGCCATCTCGTCAGAGCAAGAGCCACACAGCACGCTGTGCGCCTTTTTAATCAACCCCGCAGGCGATTGCCACTGGGTGCATGCAGGCGACAGCCGCATTTACCACTACCACGGCAACAAACTGGTCAAGCGCACGATGGACCATTCGTACGTGCAAACCTTGGTAGACAAAGGCGAGATCACCGAAGAAGAAGCCAATGTACACCCACAGTCGAACATTTTGATGGGCTGCCTGGGCACCGAGGACGACCCCACGATCGACGTGCACTACGTGCCTGCGCTGCGCCCCGGCGACACGCTGATGGCCTGCAGCGACGGCGTGTGGCACTACTTTAGCAATACCGAGCTAGGCTCTGTTTTGTCGGCCCTTACCCCGCGCGAAGCTACCGAGTTTTTAATTGACAAAGCCCGCAGCCGGGGCCGCGGTACAGGCGATAACTTGTCGCTGGTAGTAGTAAAACTAGAGTCACTAGGGCCTGAGGCACCCCGCCCGGTCGAAATTCCAGCTATCAGCAGTTTGCGGTAACCCGCTGGTAATTAGGGTGCGCCAAGCGGTACTGGCAGCCCGGCAGCGGGTGGTTTGGTTGGCTGTTTGGCCAAAGCTTTCGCGCGTTTTTCGTCGGCTTCTTTTATACGCTGCTCATAGCGGGCTTTAGATTGTGCCGCTTTGGCTTGCGCAGTCAATTGACGCTCTGCAGAGGATTTAGCAGCGTCTGCCTGCTTTTGCCGCATGTTTTGGCTGCGTAATTGTGCATTTTGTTGGGCGCTAGATTGCGCATTTTGTTGCACCGCGGCTTTACCAGATTGCGTGGTTTCAGGTTGCGCCGCACCAGGCACCGCACCAGAGCGCTGCGATGCTGTCTGTTCCGGCACATTAGCCGAAGCTTTAGCTTCTGTGCGTTGCAGTTGCTCAGCACCACGGCGTTTGCGACCAGCATCGTTCATAGCCACTTCCTGGCGTTTAAGGTCAGTAATTTCACTGCGCTGCTTCTCGCGCACTGTGGCGATGCACCTATTGACGGCAAATTTTTGGTAACACGCTTGCTTGGCCGCGTCGTACGTTGCATCTGCATCAGCACGCAGCTGGGTAATGCGCTGGCGCTCCGCATCTTCGGCAGAACGCTGTGCAGCCGCTGGTGTTGGTGTTGGTGTTTGCACCAACGTAGTTGTGGGATTTTGCACGCCCAAGTTTTCAACACTGTTTTGAGCTAAAACAGCCGTAAAACCTGCTTGAGCAGCTATTAAGTTAATAGCAATTAAATGCCGCCACTTTATATGCAATATCGCGTTACCCATAAGCTATTTTATGCTGATGCGCAAGTCACGCGGATCAGGTAAGCGCAGTGTCCACCATGCGCCGCTCCAGCGCCAAATACTCCGTCGATTGCATCTCGTTTAAACGCGACGCCGTGCGTGGAAACTCATGCGCCAGTGGCCCTTCGGTATACAGCTGCTCGGGCGGTACGGCAGCCGACATGATCAGCTTGACGCGCCGGTCGTACAGCACGTCAATCAGCCAGGTAAACCTGCGCGCTTCTGACGCATGGCGCACAAACATTTGCGGCACATTGCTAAGCAGCACCGTGTGAAACTGCGTGGCCAATTCTAAGTAATCATTTTGGCTGCGCGGCCCGCCGCACAGAGTTTTAAAGTCAAACCACACAATGCCGCCAGCCTTGCGTTGGGCCTCGATATGCCGAGATTCAATATACAACACTGGGTTTTCATCGCGGCTCTCAGCCAGTTGGCTAAAAGCCAGTTCCATTTCGATATCGGCATCTATGCCCAGTGGCGTGTGGTAGAGCTTTACTTTCTCCATCGTACGACGGCGGTAGTCAGTGCCGTTGTCAACGCTGATCACATTCATCTGCGATTTCAGCAGCTCTATAGCAGGCAAAATCCGGCTGCGGTGCAAGCCGTCAGGGTACAGCGCATCGGGGTGAAAATTGCTGGTGGTGACCATGCCTACGCCGTTATCAAACAGCGCGTCCAGCAGCCGGTGCAAAATCATCGCATCGGTAATGTCAGCCACATGAAACTCGTCGAAGCACAGCAGCCGGTAGCGTTTGGCCATGCGCTTGCCCAGCTCGTCCAGCGGGTTTACCGTGCCTTGCAAATCAGCTAGCTCACGGTGCACTTCGCGCATAAATTCGTGAAAATGCAAACGGGTTTTTCTTTGGATAGGCACGGCGTT
>JANNCO010000301.1:0-6770 GCA_031386655.1 Polaromonas sp.
ACCAGCGGCGGCACAGACACTTTGTTGTCACCGCTTTGCAATGCGGCAAGCGGTATGTCTTCGGCCAGCAACAATTTCAGCCAGTCCAGTAGCTCGCTGGTGGAAGGTTTCTTTTTAATGCCGGGCAAGTTGCGTACATCGTAGAACGTTTGCATGGCCGCCGTCAGCAGCTCTTTCTTCAAACCGGGAAAGTGCACATCCACAATCTGCTGCATGGTGTCAGCATCGGGAAATTTAATGTAGTGAAAAAAGCAGCGGCGCAAGAAGGCGTCGGGCAGTTCTTTTTCGTTGTTGGACGTGATAAATACCAGCGGCCGGTTCACAGCTTTCACCAGCTCGCGCGTTTCGTAGCAATAAAACTCCATACGGTCCAGCTCGCGCAGCAAGTCGTTGGGAAATTCAATGTCGGCTTTGTCGATCTCGTCGATCAGCAGCGCCACGGGTTGGTCGGCGGTAAAGGCTTGCCACAACACGCCTTTGACAATGTAGTTGTGGATGTCTTTGACCCTATCACTGCTTTCCTTGCCGCCGTCTACGCTAGACATCTGGCTGTCGCGCAGACGCGAAACCGCGTCATATTCGTACAGGCCTTGTTGGGCTTTGGTGGTGCTTTTAATATGCCACTGCAAGAGCGGCATGCCCAGCGCCTGGGCTACTTCTTCGGCCAGCATGGTTTTGCCGGTGCCGGGTTCGCCCTTGACCAGCAGCGGGCGTTTGAGGGTGATGGCCGCGTTGACAGCCAGCATCAGGTCTTGGGTGGCAACGTAGTTTTGGGAGCCTTGAAATTTCATAGGTATGCAGCAAAAAAGGGTTTAAAAACGCACAATGGCACAAGGGTTAGGCCGGATATAATCTGAGGCTGACTGCAAGATGCATATTGTCTTGCCCGCTTACCCACATTCTGTACGCAAAATGAACCAGTTGCTCTCTTCGGTATTCGCTTTATTTGTCGCTTCTGTGACCACTGTTGCCGCGGCGCAAGACGTCAAGGGCAACCCAGATGTAGGCAAAACCAAAGCCGCAATGTGTATAGGCTGCCACGGCCTAGTGGGCTACCAAGCCAGCTTTCCTGAGATTTACCGCGTGCCGATGATCTCGGGCCAAGGTGCTAAATACATCAGCAACGCGCTGCTGGCCTACCAAAAAGGCGAACGCAAGCACCCCACCATGGTGGCAGTGGCTACCACATTGTCTGAACAAGATATGGCCGACTTGGGCGCGTACTACAGCCAGCACGGTGTAGTGCCTGGTGCTATTTTGCCCGACAAAGCTACCAAAGAGCCTAGCCCTGCCGTGGCCGGCCTGCTGCAAAAAGGTGCCTGTATTTCTTGCCATGGTGCTAACTTTGCCAAACCCATCGACCCCAGCTACCCCAAAATTGCCGGCCAACATGCCGACTACCTGACCGTGGCGCTGAAATCCTACAAAACCGAAGGCAACGCCAAAGTGGGCCGCGCCAATGGCGTGATGGGCGGAATTGCCAAGCAGTACAGCAATGCCGAGATGAAAGAGCTGGCCAAATACATCAGCTCGCTAGAGGGCGACCTGAAAGTAGTGCCGCAGTCGAAGTTCCGCTTGGGTAAAAATTAGGGTGGTTTTTTGCTGCTACATTTTTAGTAGCTGCTTGAGCAGGTACTACGGTGCTAAAAGCCCTAAATTGATCTGAAACAGGTCTGAAGTCAGCCTGTATTAGGTCTTAACTCCCTTAAAAAAATAGCCGTTGTCGCGACTATTTTTACGCTCGCGCTCAGCAAGCGTGTTGCCACCAGCACCCATGGTAAAACCCCAATACGCGCAAAATTACCCGCCAGAATTCGGTAATATGGTGTAGCTTGCGTTGCAAGCTGCCCATTGCGCCCAAGAATTAAGGAGCCTGTTATGCCCGTGATCGTTGTTGCCAACCCTAAAGGTGGTGCCGGTAAATCCACTTTGGCCACCAATATTGCGGGCTACTTGGCCGCGCGTGGCCACAGCGTCATGCTGGGCGATGCTGACCGCCAGCAGTCGTCCAAGCTGTGGCTGGGCTTGCGCCCCGCCGCAGCACGCCCCATTGCAGGGTGGGACACAGGCGCTACCAGCGGCGGTGCTGATGAAATTGTCAAACCACCCAAAGGCACCACCCATGTGGTGCTGGACACCCCCGGCGGCCTGCACGGCAAGCGGTTTAACGAGGTGATGAAGCTGGCCGATAAAGTCATTGTGCCGCTGCAACCCAGTGTGTTTGATATTTTTGCCACGCGGCAGTTTCTAGACCAATTGGCCGAGCACCGCACCGCGGGCAAGGTGCAAGTGGGTTTGGTGGGCATGCGGGTAGACAGCCGCACCATCGCGGCCGACAAGCTGCAAGAGTTTGTAGCTACCTTGGGCCTGCCGGTGCTGGGCATGCTGCGCGATACGCAAAACTATATCCACTTGGCCGCACGCGGCTTGACGCTGTTTGACGTGGCCCCCAGCCGGGTAGAAAAAGACCTGGAGCAGTGGCGCACGCTGTGCGAATGGGTGAAAAAGTAGTGAGAACTTTTAACACTTTGGCCGACTTGGCCGCTTGTACGGGCCAAGTAGTGGCCACCAGCGACTGGGTCACCATCACCCAAGCGCAGATTCAGCAGTTTGCCGACGCTACCGGCGACCAGCAGTGGATCCATACCGACCCGGTGCGCGCGCAAGCGGGGCCTTTTGGCAGCACGATTGCCCACGGTTTTTTAACCCTGTCGCTGATCCCGAAGTTTTTTGACAGCTCGCTTCACGTGACCGAGTCGCGTATGGGCGTGAACTATGGCCTGAACAAAGTGCGTTTTATCGCGCCTGTGCCCGTGGGCAGCCGCCTGCGTGGGCAGCTTAAATTGATCAGCACCGAGCCAATGGAGCCTGCGGGCAGCCTGCAAATGGTGTGGGAAGTGACCATTGAGCGCGAGGGCAGCGCCAAGCCGGTGTGCGTGGCGGAGTCGATTGTGCGGCGGTATGTGTAGGGCTTGTTTGCCTGCGAGTCATAGCCCAGCTTAACGCGCGCTTCGACTTGGTTGGTTGCTACATAAGCGTGCGCGCTGGGGAGCTGGACACTGGGCTTAAGGTATCTCCGGAAAGCTGGACTCGAGCCGGGCATCTCTTTCGCGAAAAATATTCCGCAAACACGCGCGAACTGAGGTCTTTGGTGCGCTACTTTCAACAACGCGCGCCTTGCTACGTATTTTTCATCGAGACGGACCCGACTCGTCACATGGTTCTTTGCTTGGGTTGAGCAGCCCGTGTTTTGGTGAAGCGGTTGGATGGGTGAATACTATCAATAGCATAGCTGGTTGAGCAGGATTTACTTGGGTTACTGGCCCTAATCGCATGAAAAATGGCGTGAAAATCTGCATAAATTAAAGTCATTTGTATCTTGCATAACGGCCCATTGAACAAACAACAGTGGGACAATGCATGCCATGCATCCAGAACAAATCCTCGCCGCCTGCGCGCACTTGACAGGCCAAGTACTTAAATTTGAACATCCCGCTGACGCTGTTGTCTCCCGTTTCTTCAAAGAAAACCGCAACCTCGGCCCGCGTGAGCGGGCTACATTGGCCGAGACCGCGTACAACGTGCTGCGCAAAAAAACGCTGTACGAGGCTTTTGCACTTGGCGCGCCCAAAGGCAGCGGCGCGCGTGAGCGCAAGCTGGCGATTTTGGGGTTTTTTGGCCCGCGTGACTATATCAAGGCGGCGCTGAGTGACATTGAAATAGCGTGGCTCGATGCGTGTGATGCCACCAACCCTGCCGACCCAGAATCTGGCCTGCTGGACCTGCACCGGCACAACCTGCCCGAGTGGCTGGCCACTGCACTTAAAAGCCAGCTAGGCGACGACTTTTGGCCGCTGATTGACACGCTGGGCAGCGCCGCGCCGCTGGACATTCGCATCAACAGCTTTAAAACCAAGCGCGAAGCGGCGCAAAAAGACCTGTCGCGCGAAGGTATCAAAGCTTTGCCTACACCATATTCACCTTGGGGCCTGCGCGTGCAGGGTCGCCCGGCGGTCAACAAGCTGAAAGTGTTTTTAGACGGCAACATCGAGGTGCAAGACGAAGGTTCGCAACTGCTGGCATTGCTGGTAGATGCCAAGCGTGGTGAGATGGTGGTGGACTTCTGCGCAGGCGCAGGCGGCAAAACGCTGGCGCTGGGCGCGATGATGCGCAGCACTGGCCGCTTGTATGCGTTTGACACGTCGGCGCATCGGCTGGATGCACTTAAACCGCGCGTGGCGCGCAGCGGTTTGTCTAATGTGCAAACCGCAGCCATTGCACACGAACGCGACCAACGCATCAAGCGCCTGGAAGGCAAGATAGACCGCGTGCTGGTGGACGCACCCTGCAGTGGCTTGGGCACCTTGCGGCGCAACCCCGATTTAAAGTGGCGGCAAAAACAAAGTGATATTGCTGAGCTGAACGTCAAGCAAACCGCTATTTTGCAAAGTGCTGCACGCCTTTTAAAACCTGGTGGCCGCTTGGTGTATGCCACTTGCAGCGTGCTGCCTGAGGAAAACGAAGCCATTGCGCAGGCATTTACCGCCGCACATACTGACTTCATGCCTCTTGAAAGTGCCGAGCTGTTGACCCATATGAAGGTCGAAGGTGCACAAGCGCTTTGCAGTGGTCCCGCAGACGCGCCTACCCGTTACTTGCGTTTGTGGCCTCATCGGCACGGTACAGATGGGTTTTTTGCAGCGGTGTGGCAGAAAAATACTTAAAAAAGATGGAATGCGTGCACTGTATGTAACTGCAGATAAAAGTAATGGCCGATAGCCCTTTGTCAGTATTTGTGGTGGCCATTGCTTTAAAATGTGTTTAAAAGAATTAGATAACAACCATATGCTGGTGTTGGGCTAGATATTGGTTGGTAAGTCGGTAGATAAGTCGGCTGATAAGTTAAGTCGGTTGGGACAACTAAATTGTTGAAAGATTTCAATGTTTGTTTTTGATTCTCCAGTGTTTGACGCAATAATTCAGTGGTTTGGCCATGGCCTGTGGGACTTGGCTTGGTGGCAGATCGTGTTGTACGCGCTGTTCACCACCCACATCACCATCGCGTCGGTCACTATTTATCTGCACCGTCACCAGGCGCACCGCGCGATGGACCTGCATTGGCTGCCTGCGCACTTTTTCCGTTTCTGGTTGTGGCTGGGCACTGGCCAGGTCACCAAAGAATGGGTCAGCATCCACCGCAAGCACCACGCTAAGTGCGAAACCATCGACGACCCGCACAGCCCGCAAGCGCACGGCATCAAAAAGGTATTTTTTGAAGGTGCCGAGCTGTACCGCGCAGAATCGAAAAACCAGGAAACCCTGGCCAAGTACAGTCACGGTGTGCCCAACGACTGGATCGAGCGCAACGTGTATTCACGCTATAGCTGGCAAGGCGTGGGTTTGATGTTGATCATCAACTGGGCACTGTTTGGTGCGGCTGGCACGGCGGTGTGGGCCTTGCAAATGGCGTGGATTCCCATCACCGCTGCAGGCATCATCAACGGTATTGGCCATTACTGGGGCTACCGCAATTTTGAGGCACCCGATGCCTCCACCAACATCAGCCCGTGGGGCATCATCATTGGCGGCGAAGAGCTGCACAATAACCACCACACCTATCCCACCAGCGCCAAGTTCTCGGTTAAAAAGTATGAGTTTGACATTGGCTGGGGTTACATCCGCGCGATGGAAATGGTGGGCTTGGCCAAGGTTAAAAAAGTGCCGCCCAAGTTGCAGCTAGGCACCATTCAGCCCGTGGCGGATGAGAAAACACTGGAAGCGTTGATCGCCCACCGCTACGAGGTGATGGCAGGTTACGCCCGCGAAATGCGTGCCGCCTGCGGTAAAGAAATCGACGCACTCAAAGCCAAGCAGGGTGACTTGTCGGTGTTGACCACAGCCAAGCGCTGGTTGCACCGCGATGGCGACAAAGTGCCTGCGTCTGCCCAAGCCCATCTAGCCCAAGCCCGCGCTGCACACCCTGTGCTGGACAAAATGGTCACCATGCGTGACGAACTGCGCCACATGTGGAGCAACACCACCCACAGCCGCGAACAGCTGGCAACTGACCTGCAAGCTTGGTGCAAACGCGCTGAAGAAAGCGGCATTGCGGCTTTGCAAGAGTTTTCTTTGAAGTTGCGTTCTGCGCGGGCTTGATTGTTGTTAACTCTTTTTAAAAGCCGCTGTCGAGCGGCTTTTTTAATGGTCTTTTAGTTGTTTTAGGCCGTAGAACCTGCTCGGACAGCTATTGAATTTGTAGCGTTCATTGGGTGTTGAACTCCCCTGTGGCAGTGCGTTGGCTCGTTGTTTACCTTGGCCGCATGACTTGGTAATGAACTCCGCTGTGGCAATGCATGTTGTCGTTGCTTAGCTTGGATGGATGACTTGGGAATGAACTCCCCTGTGGCAATGCATGTTGTCGTTGCTTAGCTTGGACGGGCGGCGTGACATGTCGCTGCAAAAAATCTCCGCGAACACACGCGGCGGGTAGTAGTTATCTAGGGTTGGTGGGCCGCGCCTCGCTACGATTTTTTCATCGACACGCTCACACCGCTCACCCTGGTGGATGTGGTAGGTTGAAGGCACGTGCGTCGGATGTAATGTGCGGAAGGTCAGAGAGAATGACAACACCGTGTATGGCACACTCAAACACCGTGACTAATTTTGCGTGCACCCCCCAGCCCACAACAAGCGACCGGCTGTGGCGCAGACCTATCGCCACCGATTAGAGCCCCGGGCTCGAAGCACGCAAAAATGGGGATAAGAAATTT
>JANNCO010000312.1:0-5629 GCA_031386655.1 Polaromonas sp.
CGGCCACTTCTGCCAACAGTGCGGGGCTGTGGGCTGGCGGTTGGAGGTCTGTGGCGCTGTCGGTCATGGGGCTATTTTGGCATGCGTTGCGTTGTTTGCTCAGGCATACGCCACATCACTTGCGATCAAAGTGGCTCGCTATCGGTAGTCACCGGAAAGTCTGCAGCGAAACACCCCTTGGTCAGCAGAATATTCTTCATCGAAATGCGGGCTGTTCAACACCAAGCAAAGAATAATGTGACGAGTCGGGTCCGTCTCGATGAAAAATATGCAGCAAGGCGCGCGTTGTTCAAGGTCGTGCACCAAAGACCTCAGTTCGCGCGTGTTTGCGGAATATTTTTGCAGCGAGATGCCCGGCTCGAGTCCAGCGTACCGGCGCGCACGCTTAGCCAAGCAACCATCTCCACGAAGCGCACGCCAAGCCAAGTCAAGCCAAACCTAGCCAAGCAACCAACTAAACGAAACGAAACGCACGCTAAACCACCTTGCACACCATCATTGCCAGCTGATGCAACGCCACCCACGGGTCGGCGGGCCAGCCGGGCTGCTTGAGGCCTTTGGCAATGCCGTCCACCTGGTGCGCCGCGTGCAGCAGGTTAGCCGCGTCTACCGACGACAACCTGGGCAAAATGCGCTCGTACAGCTTTTGCTTCATGCCCCACACCCGCGCTTCCTGCAGCGCCATGGGCAGGGGCTTGCCGTCGTCCATCAGGCTGCGCAGGCGGTGCAGTGCACGGATGTCCTCGGCCAATGCCCAGTGCACCAGCACCGTGGCTTCGCCTTCGGCTTGCAGGCCGTCCAGCATGCGCTGCACGCGGGCCAGGTTGCCTGCTAGCACGGCCTCGGACAGCTTGAACACGTCGTAGCGCGCCACGTTCAGCACGGCGGACTCTACCTGGTCAAAACTTAGCTCGCGCGATGTACCAAGATCACTGGGCACATTGGGCACACTATCGCTATGGTGATTGTCAGCACTACTGGGATTGATGGGATTGACGGGGTTGCTTGGGTTGCCCAGATTGCCTGCATAGCCTGGGCCGCAGGGGTACAGCAGCGCCAGCTTTTGCATTTCTTGGTGCGCGGCCAGCAGGTTGCCTTCTACCCGGTCGGCAAAAAATTTTAGTGTGCGCTCGCCCTCATCGCCCGCTTTCACGCGCAGGTGCAGCGCGCCCAGGCGCTGGGCTAGCCACTGGGGCAGCACGCGCCGCTCGATGCTGTCGATCTGCAGTGTGACGCCGTAGCTGTCTAGCGCGCTAAACCACGCGCCGGTTTTGGTCATTTTGTCCAGGCGCGGCAGGATGAACAAAGTTAGCGTGGTGTCGTTACCCTCTGCGGCTTGGGCCAGTTGCACAATGGCCGGGCTGCCTTCTTTGCCCGGTTTGCCCGTAGGCACGCGTACCTCCACTATTTGTTTGTCGGCAAACAAGCTCAGCGAACCGCCCGAGGCCAGCACCTCGCTCCAGTCAAAACGCAGGCCTTGGGCGGTGTGCACGGTGCGCTCGGTGTAGCCCACGCTACGCGCATGGGCGCGTATGGCGTCTGCGGCTTCCTGGATCAGCAGTGGCTCGTCGCCGTGCAGGGTGTACAGCGACTTGATGCCGCGTTGCAGGTGTTGGCTAAGTTGGGCGGCGGCAAGTTGCATGCCTGTGATTGTAGGCAGACTCCAGGCTAACGCCAGGGGCACCGCAGCGATTAAAGCGATTGACTGCGCATCGCTTTGGCTGGCGGTGCTATGTACTGGTGCGCTTTAAGCCACACGGCTGGCGCAACTGTGTCGCGACGCACTGCTTGGGCATAGCTTTTACTAAATAGCCCCTACCCATTCTGGCCTCTAGCCCGATAAGTGATAGTCAAAACAGGCTAGGTGTTACGCGCATCGTATCCCATGTGATACACTCCAGACGCATGCTTGAAGTCCGCCAAACCACCACCTATTCCTTGTGGTTTAGCAAGCTGCGGGACAAAGCGGCGAAGGTGCGCATTGACATTCGTATTCGCCGCCTTTCCTTGGGCAACTCTGGCGACGTGAAGCCTGTAGGCGAGGGGGTCTCTGAATTACGGGTAAATTTTGGCCCGGGTTACCGTATTTACTTTATGCGAAGAGGTGACGAATTTGTCGTCCTACTGGCTGGTGGAGACAAGTCTACGCAAGAGCAAGACATTAGCGCTGCCAAATCCTTGGCGCGTGAACTTTAGGAGTGTGAATATGGCAAAAACTGCAACCACTGTCTGGGATCCAGCGGAACACCTTAAGACCGAGGAAGACATGGCCGCCTATTTAGAGGCTGCGCTTGAAGAAGGCGATAGCGCTTTGATTGCGGCAGCGCTGGGCGATATCGCGCGTGCCAAGGGCATGACCAAAGTGGCGCGGGATGCAGGGTTGGGGCGAGAGAGCCTGTACAAAGCCTTGTCGTCATCGGGCAACCCAGAGTTTTCTACCATCTTGCAGGTCATTCAGGCGCTGGGGCTTCAGTTGCATGCATCGCCTGCCGCTGTGCGCAGCGCGGGCTGATCAGCCCCTCACCGCTGCGGCATACCCTTCACCGGATACCCCAGGCTAACCTCAGCATCCAGCCCGATGGGCAGCATGCCTGTGTTTCTAGGCGGCCTCTAAGCTGGCGCCAAGGATACCGCAGCGATTAAAGCTATTGACTGCGCAGCGCTGACATAGCCGCGTTGTACAGGTTTCTTAACTCAGCCCACGCGGCTGGCGTTGCGTACCGATTCAGGGAGTTTCTTCAACAACCACTTGACGCCCAGCGTAACAACTAGAACGTCGTCGACCGCACCCAGAAATGGAATGAAGTCGGGAATGATGTCGATCGGGGAGATCAGGTACAAACACAGCCCCGCCACGCCCAGCTTGAGCCACGCAGGCGAGTCCGGGTGGCGCAGGGCACGCCACAGCGTTTTTAAATCGCCTCGCAGGGCAGTCCAGATAATCACCAGTCGCGTCCACATAGTCAGGCCTTTTTAGCGCGCCGGTAATTTGGCGCATGCACATAACGTAGGGGTGGCCGGTGCAGATGACAAGGGCTTGGGTGCATTAAAAATGTTGCACTTTGTACCTGAAATTATGAACGTTTTAGCCTGTGCAGGCCGTAGAACCTGCTCGAGCAGCTATTAATTTTATAGTATTTAGGTGGTGTAGAAGTACCGTGCACACCACGCGCTGCATCACCGCGCGCTGCACACCACGCACTGCATCACCGCGCACTGCATCACGATAGCCGGTACGTCTCCAGATGGATGCTCGTCTCGGTATTGCTGATGCCTTTGACCAACCGTATGCGTTCTAGCGTTTTGCCCAGGTCTTGCAGATTTTCGGCGCGCAGCTCGGCCAGCAGGTCCCAGCGGCCATTGGTGTCGTGCAGTATGGCCACGCCGGGCTCGCCCAGCAGGCTGGCGATCACCGCGCGACTTTGGTTGCCGTCCACCGCAATGCTCATCCAAGCTTTGATCTCGTTGGTTTGCACGTCGGGCCGCACGCGTACGGTGTAGCCCACGATCACACCTTGGTCTTCCAGCTTGGCAATGCGGTTGGTGACCGTGCCGCGCGACACCGCCAGCTTGTGCGCCAAATCGGCAATTGATCGCCGCGCGTCTTGGCGCAATAGGGACAGCAGTTGGCGGTCAGTTTCATCCATAGTGCTATTTTGGTATTAATAACTACTATTTTGATATATATTTGTCATATTTTGTACATTTTTGACTATTTACATTGGTTTAGCGCCGCGAGACACTGTGTGCAGACTTTAAAAAACGCTTGCGTTGTACGTCGAACACTTGCTTTGTATGCGAAGCGCTTGCGTTATGGACAAACCGCTTGCATGCCACCAGAAAGAACACCATGAAAACCACTACCCGCCCTACTGCTAAAGCACACAGCACCGCCCGCACAGCGGTTGCACGCCCAACATCGCACCCAGTTACCCACCCAATCGCCCACTCAACCTCCCACTCAACCACACACTCAACCTCCCTTTTAACCACGCAATTCTTAAGCGCCACAGACGTTGCTACGCTGGTGCAGCGCCTGGGCCTGCCGCATTGCCTGCAAGGCATGGCGGCCAACATTCACCATGATTTTTTGCGCTGGGAAAGCTTTGACAAAAGCGCCCGCGTCGCTTGCCATTCTGCTGATGGCGCAATAGAGCTGATGCCGATTGCAGATGACAAAACCTTCACCTTCAAATACGTCAACGGCCACCCCAAAAACCCGCAGCATGGCCTGCCCACGGTGATGGCGTTTGGCGTGCTGGCCGACGTAGCCACGGGCATGCCACTGCTGATCAGCGAGCTGACTTTAACCACCGCACTCCGCACAGCCGCTACCTCGGTGGTGGCTGCCCGCGCGCTGGCGCGGCCGGGCAGCCGCGTGATGGCGCTCATTGGCAATGGTGCACAGTCTGAGTTTCAGGCGCTGGCGTTTCACCACTTGCTGGGCATTGAAGAGCTGCATTTGTTTGACACCGACATCGAGGCCACCGCCAAACTTATGCGCAATTTGCACGCCAACCCAGATGCGGCCAACCTGCGCCTGCGCGCCTACGCCAGCGTGCAAGAGGCCGTGCGCGGCGCAGACATTATTACCACCATCACGGCGGACAAAACCAATGCCACCATTTTGACTGCCGACATGATTGAGCCCGGCATGCACATCAACGCAGTGGGCGGCGACTGCCCCGGCAAAACCGAAATTCACCCCGACGTGCTGCGCATGGCCAGCGTGTTTATAGAGTTTGAGCCACAAACCCGCATTGAGGGCGACTTGCAGCAGATGCCTGCAGATTTTGCGGTCACGCCGCTGTGGCAGGTGCTCTCTGGCAAGTTGGCGGGCCGCGCCAGCGACACGCAAGTCACTATGTTCGACTCGGTAGGTTTTGCACTGGAAGATTTTTCTGCGCTGCGTTTTATACGCGACGCCGCCATGGCGCAGCAGCTGGGCCAGGCGATGGATTTGATTCCGCAGCTGCATGACCCGAAAGATTTGTACCAGTTGATCAAACCCGCCACGGGCCAGCCATTTGCCGTAGGCGCAAAGCCCGTCACAGAGAAAACCCCGCGCCAAGCCGCTACAGTAGCGGCATGAACACTACGTTACCTGGCACCCCAGCTTCTACAACACTTGCCCCCACGCACAGCACCGCATTCAACACCGTCAGCCTGATCGGCGTGCCCACCGACATTGGTGCGGGCACGCGTGGGGCCAGCATGGGGCCCGAGGCGTTGCGCGTGGCGGGCATTCGCGAGGCGATTGCGCATTTCGGCCTCAAGGTCAACGACTGCGGCAACCTGCAAGGCCCCGCCAACCCATGGCTGCCCGCGGTCAACGGTTTTCGCCACTTGCACCAGGTGGTTGAATGGAACCGCCTGCTGCACGACGCTATGTTGGCCCAGCTGCAAGCGGGCCACCTGCCGGTGATGCTGGGCGGCGACCATTGCCTGGGCATCGGCTCGATCAGCGCGGTGGCCAAGCACTGCCAAGCGGTGGGCAAAAAACTGCGCGTGCTGTGGTTTGACGCGCATGCCGACTTTAATACCGCCACGCTCACCCCCAGCGGCAACATCCACGGCATGCCGGTGGCCTGCCTGTGCGGCCAAGGCCCGCGTGAGCTGGTAGAAATTG
>JANNCO010000336.1:0-2131 GCA_031386655.1 Polaromonas sp.
TGAGATTTCTCCTTCAATGCCGGGGAATATTCCCCAGGATGAAGGTTTCTCTTGATGGCCTGTGCGCGCAAGCCCCAGCGCAAAGAAAAACGCGGTGGCGGCCTGGCTAGACCTGCCACCGCGCTAGCGGTTTAGTTCAACATAATGTATACCGCAAAACCTGCGGTATACAAATGCTGTTGCAATCTAATCTGGGCATCAAATACTCCTAAAAGTGCCTTGCAGTATGAGTTTCATGAGATTATACTGTTTATTTATCCAGTTATAAAAATCCCATGAAACCCGGCAACGCTCCTTTGCAGTCCATTCGGCTTTTAGACCAGGTGCGTGAGCGTATTCGTTACATGCACTATAGCCTAAGCATTGAAAAAACTATCTGGATTGGGTGAAATTTTTGTGCATTGGCATGGCCGAAACTACGTAATGCGCGTCCGATTGAGATGGTTGGCCCAGAGATTAAGGCTACCTTAGCTTGATACCGGGTGCGCCCCCCTTCTGCCAGGGACCACTCCAATGGAGCGCAGCAACGTTCGGTGTGCCTATGACAAACAATAAAGGGCCGTAGGTCCGTTTGGCATGGGCATACCGTGCGGTGCTGTGTGACCGCGAGGTACTAGGAAAGCAAAGTGCCAACGAACCAAACAATGCTGTGCGACCGCGAGGTTTAAAGACAGAAAAGAAGTCTCAATTCCAAGCCAAACAAGCATTACAGCCCGCAGAACCTGCTCAACCAGCTATGAAATCAATAGTACTGCACAGCAAAACACAATTAGCCCAACACTTCCCATCGCTCCAGCGCCTGCAGCAGCTCCGTCTCAATAGCCGCCTCGCGCTGGGCTAGTTGCAGGGCTTTGGCGTTGTCGGTGACGTACAGTTTGCCGTCGGCTAACTGGCCTTGCAGCGTTTTTTGTTCGCTTTCCAAGGCTTTGATGCGTTCGGGTAGGGTGTCTAGCTCGCGCTGCTCTTTGTAGCTGAGTTTTTTGCGTGGTGTGGTGGCAGGCGCTGCGTCTACTGATGCGTCTTTAGCCGCAGCCTGCTCTGTTTGTGATAGCTGGTTGAGCAGGTTTTGCTTGGGTTGCAGGTCACTTTTGCCATTATTTTTGGCGCTGGGGGCCAATTGTGCACTGCGGGCGCGTTGGGTTAGCCAGTCTTGCACGCTGCCCTCGTATTCGCGCCAAAAACCCGGCTGGCTGGGCGTGGCTTCCCAGGCGATGATGCTGGTCACCACGTTGTCCACAAAAGCCCGGTCGTGGCTGACTAAAAACACCGTACCGGCGTAGTCTTGCAGCATTTCTTCTAGCAGTTCCAGCGTGTCAATGTCCAAATCGTTGGTGGGCTCGTCTAGCACCAGCACGTTGGCAGGGCGGGCAAACAGGCGGGCTAGAAGTAAGCGGTTGCGCTCACCGCCGCTTAGGCTGCGCACGGGGCTGCCTGCGCGGGCGGGGCTGAACAAAAAGTCGCTGAGGTAGCTTTTTACGTGCTTGCGCTGCCCGTTAATCTCAATCCATTCGCTGCCGGGGCTGATAAAGTCCTCCAGCGTGGCGTCTAGGTTGAGCTTGTCGCGCATTTGGTCAAAGTAGGCCACTTGCAGGTTAGCGCCTTGGCGCACTTTGCCGCTGTCGGGTTGTAGTTCGCCCAAAATCATCTTTAGCAGCGTGGTTTTACCGGCGCCGTTGGGGCCCAGGATGCCGATTTTGTCGCCGCGCATGATGGTGGCGGTAAAGTCGCGCACGATGGTTTTGGGGTGGCCGCTGCCCAGCGTGGCCGGGAAGGCCAGGCAGGCGTCGGTCAGCTCGCTCACCAGCTTGCCGCCGCGCTCGCCTATGTCTAGGTCTAGCTTCACGCGGCCTAGCGCGTTGCGGCGCTCGGCGTGGTTGGTGCGCAGCTCGCCCAGGCGGTTAATGCGGGCGGTGGCGCGGGTGCGGCGGGCTTCTACGCCCTTGCGGATCCACACTTCTTCTTGCGCCAGCAGCTTGTCGGCTTTGGCAAAAATTACCGCTTCTTGCGCCATCTGCTCGGCTTTTTGCAGCACGTAGGCGGCAAAGTTGCCGGGGTAGCCGGTCAGCTTGCCACGGTCTAGCTCAACAATGCGGGTGGCCACAGCATCTAGAAAGGCGCGGTCGTGGCTGAT
>JANNCO010000340.1:0-2997 GCA_031386655.1 Polaromonas sp.
CCCACGGGCGAGGTGGTAACGCATGACGACCCGCAAAACCGCCCCACGGTGTTTCGCCGCCTGCCCAAGCTGTACCAAGGCAAGTGGCAGTCGGTAGGCCGGCTAGATTTGAATACCGAAGGCCTGTTGCTGTTTACCAGCTCTGGCGAGCTGGCCAACCGCCTGATGCACCCACGCTTTGGCCTAGAGCGTGAATACGCCGTGCGCGTGCTGGGCAAGCTCAGCAACGAAGAAAAGCAAAAGCTGCTAGACGGCGTGCAGCTAGAAGACGGCATGGCGCAGTTTGGCAGCATTGAAGACGGCGGCGGCGAAGGGTCGAACGCGTGTACCGCGTAACGATTAGCGAGGGCCGCAACCGCGAGGTGCGCCGCATGATCGAATCGGTAGGCCATGCGGTGAGCCGCCTGATCCGCATTCGCTACGGCGCCATGATGCTGCCGCGCGGCCTAAAACGCGGCGCGCATATGGAACTGGACGAGCACGATATCAACGCGTTGATACGCGCCGCCGGTGGCGGGCGTGACGATCGGCGTGATGACCGACGCCACAGTGGTGCAGACCAGCGAGGTGATCGCCCCGAGCGTGACGCCCGTGGCCCACGGCCAGGTGAGCGTCCGCGCAATGGCCAATTGCGCAATGACCCACCGCGCAATGACCAGTTCCGCGGCGACCCATCGCACCACGCCACACACAGCGGCCAGGGCAGCGCACTTGGCCAAAATGATATGGGCGAAATGGGCCAAGCACGCGAACAAAGCAATTTAGGCCCCACTGCACAAAGCGCACAAGACGCACAGGGCGCGCTCTACAACGCAGAACAAAACCCCAACCGCGAATCCTTCCCGCGCGAAGGCCCGCCCCGCGAAGGCCGTGGCCTGCGCCGCGGCCCCGGTGCCATGCGCAACGGCAACCGGCGCAATGACCGCAATGACCGAGGCAACTACCAAGGCCAGGGCGCTCCCCACGACCTGCGCCCTTATTCGCCATCGCAGCCAGCCCAGCAAAACGCCGACCCGCGCGGTATCGGCAACCTGGGCGGCCAACACCACGGTCAGCAACGCCACGACCAAAATATCAATCAAAGTAGCAACCAAAATAGCGACCAAGGCAGCCACCAAGGTAGCGACAGCGACGACTTTGACGACAACCAAAGCCAAGCCGGCGTCAGCCACGAAAGCGGCTTTGCCCGCCCCAACAACCGTGGCCGCAGCAATAGTAACGTTTACGGCGGCGGACAGGGCGGCAACAGGGGCAACCGCGGCCCCGGCGGCGCACCCTACGGCGGTGGTGGCAACGGTGCCAGTAGCGGCCGAGGCAACTACCAAGGCAACAAAGCCGGCCGAGGCAACCCACAAGGCGGGCAAGGTGGTCAAAGTGGCCAGGGCAGCCAGCCCGACCCCATGAAAACCTCGCTAGGCTACATCGGCGCCGACAGCCTGCACCGCCAACGCCAAGCCGGTAATGGCAACGGCTACGGTGGTGGCGGTGGCCGCAACGGCGGCACCCGCGGCGGCCGCGGACCCAGCCGCGGCACTGGTGGTACCGGCGGACGGCGTGGGTAGTGCGGTTAGTGCAGCGTGTAGCGTATAAGCGGCCAAGGCGGCTACTATTTATTTGATAGCTGCTTGAGCAGGTTTTACTTGGCTTGATGGCCTGTTTTGTTGTTAAAAATGCTATTGGAAGAGTTTCGGACTGTGTTTTCCCATGTTTTGTGTGCTGCGTAATGGGTTCGTTGCTTTAGCAACATTGTTATGTCGTTGTTCTGGCACGCGCACTGCTGCGGCGTGTGTCCCATGCCAAACGGACCTGCGGCCCTTTACTGTTTGTCATAGGACACACCCCACATCAGCACGCATGTAGTGAGGCTGGGGTTTCGCTCGGTGTAGTCACAGTAAATGAGCTCGCTGTTCATCTCAGACCGCTACCCATCTGCAAGAGACCACGCCAGTGGAGCGCGGCAACGTTCGGTAGGCCTATGACAAACAGTAAAGGGCCGCAGGTCCGTTTGGCATAGGCCTACCGTGCGGTGCTGCGTGACCGCGAGGTTCTAAGGACAGCAAAAGGCCAATGAACGAAACAACGCTGCGTGTCCGCGAAGTGCCAGGCGAGAAAAAAGCCAATGATTACAACAAGTCAATTGACACGCATTCAGGTTAAAATAGCAGGCTAACTTACAACCAAGTCAACAACTAATTTTCATTGGGAAAAACATCCATCATGGCAATCGAACGCACCCTGTCTATCATCAAGCCCGACGCCGTGGCTAAAAACGTGATTGGTCAAATCTACGCACGCTTTGAAGGTGCTGGCCTTAAAGTCATCGCGGCCAAAATGACCCACTTGTCACAGGGCGAGGCAGAGGCTTTCTACGCTGTGCACAAAGCACGCCCATTCTTCAAAGATCTGGTGTCTTTCATGGTCTCTGGCCCAGTGATGATCCAAGCCCTCGAGGGTGAAGGCGCAATTTTGAAAAACCGCGACCTGATGGGCGCTACCGACCCTAAAAAGGCCGACAAAGGCACCATTCGCGCCGACTTTGCTGACAGCATCGACGCCAACGCCGTGCACGGGTCAGACGCAGCAGAGACCGCTGCGCAAGAGATCGCTTTCTTCTTCCCCGGCATGCAGGTGTACGCACGCTAAGCGTGAAGCTGTACTAACCATTTTTACAGGACACTTCGGCGCAAGCCGAGAGCACCCCACTATGACGGCCAACCTGCTAGATTTTGATCTCGAAGGTTTGGCCGTTTTTTGCGAAGGGTTGGGCGAAAAACGCTTTCGCGCCACCCAGCTGTACCGCTGGATCCACCAAAAAGGTGCCAGCAGTTTTGGCGAAATGACCGACCTAGCCAAGTCGCTGCGCGAAAAGCTGGCCACCACAGCGCATATCGAGCCGCTAAAAGTCCTCACCGAGCAAAAGTCTACCGATGGCACCATCAAATGGCTGTTTGATGTGGGCAACGGCGACGCTGTAGAGGCCGTGTACATCCCCGAGGA
>JANNCO010000367.1:0-14112 GCA_031386655.1 Polaromonas sp.
GCTAGACGCTACCTGGCCCGAGGCGCGCAAGATGTTTCGCAAAAGCCCTTACTTGGACCATTTGCCAGTGCTTAGCCTGCAGCCTGACCAATTGTCCCGCTACCGCCTGCGCCGCTCCAGGCGCGATGACCACTTTTGCACAGCAGAAGTAGCGGCGCTATGCATGCACTTAGCAGGCGATGTGCATGCTGCGCAAGTGCTAGAGGCTTGCCTAGACGTGTTCACCCACCATTACTTGCAGGCTAAGCACCAGCTACCAGTAAATCTAGAAGGCGAAGCGCACCTGCGTTGGCGTGCATTGCAAGCTGTCGACTTTTAGCAAACGGGATAGAGTACAGCGTGGTGTGCCAGCCCGCTATTACTATACATTTAATAGCTGCTTGAGCAGTATTTACGGACTATACAGCCTAAAACACTTATAAAAAGCCCAGATTAATCGGGTAATCCACTGCACCAGGTGCGCCAAAGTTACGCAGGTTGGGCAGTATGCCGGCCAGCTCATTCGGCTCCACGCCAAACCAGCTGGCCAGCGTGGCGGCGTACTGGTCTACCGATGTGCTGGGCAGCAGGCGGCCTTGGCCTACGTGCCACTGGTCTTCAGCGCCGCTGCCACTGCCTACGCTAACCGGCGGTGGTGTGCCGTAGAAAGCTTTGCCTTTTACCGCGCCGCCTACGACAAAATGGTGGCTACCCCAGCCGTGGTCTGAGCCGTCGCCGTTGGAGGTGAGGGTACGGCCAAAGTCTGATGCTGTAAACGAGGTGACTTTGTCGGCCACGCCCAGGTTGGCTGTGGTTTGGTAGAAAGCGGTGATCGCCTCGCTCACACGGGTCATGTTGGTGGTGTGGCCTGCTATCAAATTGTCGTGCAAGTCAAAGCCTCCCAGCGACACAAAAAACACCTGCCGCTTGGTGGCAAGCATAGTGCGGGCTGCTACCAGGCGCGCCACCATTTTCAGCTGCGCTGCCAGCTGGTTGGTGGTGGGAATGTTGGCAAACGGTGCAAATTCACCGGTGTTGGCACCTGCCCCTGCCGATGTACTGCTAATGCTGCCGTTAACAGTGCCTTCAGCGGCAATAGAGCGCTGGGTGACGCGGTTATATTCGTTTTCCAGCACGTCGGTGCGGGTTTGCTGCACTAGCTGGCGCAGGGTGTCTTTGACAGCAGATGAGCCGTAAACATTGTCGCTTACGCTTCTTATTTTGACAGCTCCGCCGGGGCTGACCTGGTAGGCCAGTGCAGCATCGCCAGACAGGAATACTGCGTTGCCCGTTACAGAAATACAGGTAAACAGCGAACTGCTGCCGTTAGACGACAGCGCCAGGTCGCCAATGTTGCCGCCCCAGCCAATGGTAGACCCCTCGGGCGACGACGACTGCCAGATGGACTGTTGGTCGTTGTGGGAGAACAGCTTGGGCGGTATGGGGTACAGCGCGCGGTTAGACCCGGCGTACTGTGTCTTGGTGACGGGCACCACCAGCGGGCCCACGTTCAGCTGCACTGCCGCCTGGCCTGCGTTAAACAAACCTGCCAAGCCCGCCATGGTAGGGTGCAAGGCGTATTGCCTGCCGCCTGCAGCGGTGGCGCCCAGCAAGGTGCTGGCCAGCGTATCGCGCCCCAGCGCAATACCACCGCTGCCGCGCACAGCGCTGTACAGGCCGTAGTTGGCAGTGTCATACGGCACCACGGTGTTCCAGTGGTCGTTGCCCCCATTGAGAAAAACGCACACCAGGGCTTTGTAGTCGGTTGCGTTGAAGGCGGCTGCCTCGCCCATGGCGGCCAGGTTGATGGCGGTGGGCAGGGCTGCGCCTGTAAAAGCCAGCTGGGCAGAACGGCGCAAAAACGCGCGGCGGCTGTGGTCTTGGGGGTGGATGATGTGCATGGTCGTGCCTTGTTTATTTTTGAATCAGGTATTCAGCGCACGCCAGCACCATCAGCGTGGCACCGCGCACGCGGCTAAGCTTTTGGTCGTTGGGGCTGCTGGCCGTTATCGGCGTGGCGTTTAACGCGGTGACCATCAGCGCACTGGTGGCGGCAGACAGGCGGCCGGCGCACAGCACCAGGTTAAGCCGTGCTACCAGCGCTGCAGCGTCGGCAGCAATGGCCACCTCGGCAGCAAAGCTGGCAGTAATGTCTTGCACATACGGGCCTTTAAACGGGTTGGGGTCACCCGGCGGTGAGGCTACAAACAAACCCACCTCCATCACCTGCTGCATGTAATTCAAATACCCGCCCACCGTAGATTCGTTGACCAGCTGAAACTCGGGTGCTGTGGTTTTGCTGGCTGCCAGCGCAGTGCCGGGCGGCACAAAACCGGGGCGGAAAAAGTTAAACACTGAAGGAGAACGCAATGGGCTTTGGCCCAACTTCTCAGATGCGCTAGACGTTTCAAACATCTTCCAGCCACCCGACGCAGAATTAAACCCGAAGCTGCGGCCCCACTGCACAAAGCGCACAATCGGCTCGCGCAGCTTGCCAAAACCTGCCGTGGTGGGTGCCTGGGGTGAGCGGGCTTCAGCGTCCAGCAAAATAGCCGACCACACGGCTTTAAGGTCGCCGCGCACGCCCTGGCCATTGTTGGCAAAGGCAGCGGCTACACGGCCTACATAGGCTGGGCTGGGGTTGCTGGTCACCAGCCGCTGGATCATTTGCTTGCAGAAAAATGGTGCAGTGTTAGGTTGGTTAAACAAAGTGTCCATGGCTGTGGCAAGCGCCGCCGCACCGGCTGTACCTGCAGCTACATTGGTGCCTAAAAAGCTGGCGGCCAGTGTGGAATGTTTGTTGGCATCCAACGTCATGGGCCTGCGGGCAAACTCTTTGTTCGACAGGGTGTACGACTCTACGCCGCTGTCGTCTGCTTTGCGCGGGCTTATTCTGCCTACAGACGGGTCAAATTCATAACCTGTAAAAACGCGGGCCAGGTTAGTCACGTCGGCCTGGTTGTAGGCGTCAATCTTGTTGCCGCTGGCGTCGGTTTTTTCGGTGCCATCAGCGTTGAGCTGGTACAGGCCTATGCTAAACAGCTGCATTACCTCGCGGGCATAGTTTTCGTCGGGCACGCGGCCCGTAGCAGCATTTTCTTTCTGGTTGCCCCGGGTGTTAAGGTAGTAGCCCATGGCGGGGTTTAACGTCACGTCTTGGAGCAGCTGGCGATAGTTGCCAAAGGCATTGCGCGACAGCATGTCCCACCATGCGGCAAACGCTTGCGACCGCCAGTCAAATTCTGCCGATGCCAGCGAGATGACGAAAAACTCTGACAGTGCCAGCGTCATGCGCTTGCGCATCTGGTCTGCCCCGGTAAACAGCTGGTTCCACACCATGAAGTCTGTGAGTGCCAAGTTGAAAAAATACTGGTTTCTGTCATTCACACCGTAGCCGCGACTCTCCAGCCAGTCCCAGCCAGTGGTGCTGATGGGCAGTGCGTACTGCCGCTGCAGCCAGTCAGCGTAGCTGCCACTGCGCACGCTGGCAATTTCGCTGTCGATCGAGGAGAACTGGGCTTGCTGCAAAAAGCGAGCCGCTTGCGCATCAGTAGCCGCCGAGGGGCCTGCGGTGGGGGCAGGCGCTGGCGCTGGACTGGGTAAAGGAGCGGGTCCAGGTGCTGGGCTAGGTGCAGGGGTAGGGCTTGGTGCGGGTGCAGGCCCTGGCGCAGAACTAGGTGCCGGCGCCGGCGCCGGCGCGGGCGCAGAGCTAGGCACAGGCGCTGTGCCCGAGGTGGTAGTAGGCGCTGCACTGGCCAACGGCGAGGGTGCCGGGGGCAGCGCGCTGGACACTGCTGCAGCGGCAGGTGTATCGCCACCACCACCACCGCATGCTGCCAGCGCCCCTAAAGACAACAAACCCAGGCTGGCAGGTGGCAGGCGTAGTTTTGCAGCGTCGGGGGCGGGTGCTGCATGTGGCGAACTTAAGTCACTGGGCGTATCTTCTATCACAGCGTCTAGTATTTCTGGCGCATCCAGTCGATTGGTATCAAGCATTGGCATACATTTACCCGTTGAAAATAATTCAAATGTATTACACCAGCCAGCGCTGTGACAAAAAATAGCGTGCCTCCTATATATGCGTAAAGTTAGTCAGCAAATGTGTGTTTTAAGATGCTACAAGGGCGGTGCACAATCGAGTTTGATAGTAAAGGCGATGCATGCAACGCAGATATTTATTTAGCGCAGCGGCCCTGTCAATGGTGGGGCTTGCAGGGCTGTCGGTTGGGCAGGCCCTGGCGCAGCCGCGCACCACGGTGTCGGCGGCGCAGCTGCAGCTGATGGTGGCCCAGAGCTTCCCGCTGCGCTACCCAATAGCTGGGGTGTTGAATATGGATGTGCAAGCCCCACTGCTGCGGCTGCTGCCCCAGCAAAACCGCCTTGGCGCTGAGATGGTGATAGAGGCGGCAGGCCCAGCGCTGAACACCAGCCGCAAGGGCACGCTGGAGGTAGATTTTGCGCTGCGCTACGAGGCCAGCGACCGCACGGTGCGCGCCCACCAGCTGCGCTACAAACAGCTGCGCATCGCTGACCTGACGCCTGCCGGCAATGACCTGCTTAACCTGTATGGCCCCGCCATAGCGCAGCAAGCCCTGCAAGAAGTAATATTGCACCAGCTGCGCCCGCAAGACTTGGCACTGGCAGACGACCTGGGGCTGCAACCAGCCAGCATTACGGTGACAGACAGCGGCCTGGTGGTGGGTTTTGAGATAAAGCCTCTAAAATAAATGCTCTTAATTCAATAGCTGCTTGAGCAGGTTCTGCCTGGGTTAATGGCCATTATTTCTTTAAATTAAGGAGTATCTATGTCAAAAGTATCCCATTCATTGCACCGTCGCACCGTGCTGCGGTGGTTAGCACTGCCGTGCGCTGCGCCACTGCTGATGGCACACACGCAAGCCACGGCACAAAAATTTCCCAACCCTGAATCAGGCAAATACCAGCGCGTGCCCAAAACCCGCGACGGCATTGGCAAAAAATACATGGGCCGCGAGATTGCCGGTGTAATGGGCTGGCAAGCCGCAGCGTGGCTAGAGCGCGAGGAGCGGGAAAAGGAAGAACGCGGCGACCTGCTGCTGCGCGAGCTGGGCTTGAAACCGGGCATGACCGTGGCCGACATTGGCGCAGGCACCGGCTACTACGCACGGCGCATGGCACCATTGGTCAGCCCGGGTGGGCAGGTTATGGCTGTAGAAATTCAACCCGAGATGATTGAGATGCTGAGCTCCATGGCGCAAAAGGCCGGCATCACCAACATCAAACCAGTGCTGTGCACGGCAGACGACGTGAAGCTGCCCGAAGCCAGCATCGATGTAGCCATCATGGTGGACGTGTACCACGAGCTGGAGTTTCCGTTTGAAGTCATGGAGTCGATTGTGCGCGCCTTAAAACCCGGGGGCAGGGTGGTGTATGTGGAATACCGCGCCGAGGACGCCAAAGTACCGATTAAAACCGTGCACAAAATGACTGAGGTACAAATCCGCAAAGAGGCCAGCCAGCACGCGCTGGTGTACGAGCGCACGGCCAGCACGTTGCCTTGGCAGCATGTGGTGGTGTTTAAAAAACGCAGCTAGACAACGCGGGCAATCCTTACCGCCGCGTAGCGGACGCTGCTTCACTTACATTTTTAGCCCACCTTGCAATTCACCTGTAGCTGAACGCATCCCAGACGCGGCATAATCAGCGCATATTTTTTAAAGGAATCCCCATGCGTTTTACCCTTCGCCAAGCTGCAGTGTCTTTTGTTTTGCTCAGCGCCGCTGGCATCTGCGCCGCACAAGCCGACCCCATTGCCGAGGCATCGGCCAAAGAAAAGGGTGCCAAGGTCACCAAAAGCGGTTTGGTGTACTTGGCTCTGACTGAAGGCAAGGGCGACAGCCCAGCGCCTACCGATACGGTGAAAGTACATTACAAAGGCACGTTTGCCGACGGCAAAGAATTTGACAGTTCATACAAACGCAACGAGCCAACGTCGTTCCCGCTGAACCGCGTGATCCCCTGCTGGACCGAGGGCGTGGGCATGATGAAGGTAGGCGGCAAAGCCAAGCTGACATGCCCCGCGGCCATTGCCTACGGCTCACGCGGCGCAGGCGGCGTGATTCCGCCCAACACGACGCTGCTGTTTGAAGTGGAGCTGTTGGGTGTGAATGGCAAGTAAGTTTTTATAACTTCTAGCAGCTATTAATTGCATAGCTGCTTGAGCAGGTTTTACTTGGGTTAGTGGCCTGTTTTGCTGTTAAAAAAGCCGTTTGAAGTGCTTTGAGCAATGTTTTTGCGTTTGTAGTTTCGTGTTGTTGTTCTAGCACGCGCTGCATCGTTCGTTGTTCTAGTACGCGCACTGCTGCGGCATGTGTCTTATGAAAAACGGCACCTGCGGGCCTTTATTGTTTTTCATAAGACACACGCCACAGCAGCGCGCTTGTAATGGAGCTGGAGTTTCGCTCGAGGATGGTCACAGAAATTAGACCGCCACTCATCCGCCAGCGACCACGCCAGTGGAGTGCAGCAACGTTCGGTAGGCCTATGACAAACAATAAAGGGCCGCAGGTCCGTTTGGCATGGGCCTGCCGTGCGGTGCTGTGCGACAGCGAAGTACCAGGACAGAGTAGCTAACCCCAAACGCAGCTCACCGGCGCGCACGCAGACCAAAAACCAACTCAAAGCGGTTGATTCTTACCCACAGCAGCGAGGTTATACACCTCTGCCGCCTTAAACCTGCGCTGTGCCACCACCATGGCCGCACCCGTCAGCAGTGCGACGCCCCAAGCCCACAGCTGGCCTTGGTACAGCTGCAGCAGCACAAAGCGCACGGGGTGGCCACCGTCGGTAAAAGCAGTGATCTGCCCCAAACCCTGCGCGTTGAACGACGGTGTTTTCAAAGCCAGGTCGGTGTACAGCGGTGCCAAATGCGACGCTACCAGCAAAAAGGCAACGATGACCGGAATGCCCGCCAGCACAGCGTGAAACACATTGCCCCGCAGCATCAGCACCGACAGCGACATCACCGAGATCACATTGGGCAAGTCGCCCAATGGCAGCACCTTGTTGCCCGGCAAAATCAGCGCAATCACAATCGCCAGCGCCATCAAAATCAGCCCGGTCATGATGACCGATTTATGCCCCATCAAAAACCCCGTATCCAGCGCTACGATCAGGTTGTGCCGCGACGGAAAGCGCCGCGCCACTTGGTCGCGCAACGCGGTGGTAATGGGCATCATGGCCTGGCCTATCAACCCTGCGCATTGCGGCAAAATAAACATCACCGCGGCAATGTGCACGCCCAGCTCTAGCGTGTCACGCACGCCGTAGCCTGCAGCCACGCCCAGTGCCAGCCCCATCAGCAGGCCAATCACCGTGGGCTCGCTGAGCAGGCTAGCCCACGTTACGCGGCGCGCGGTGTTGTCATCTAAGCTGCCGTCTATTTTGCCCTCTGTTTTGTCGTCTGCTTTGTCGTGTGCATGGGCTTTTTTAGAGGCCAACTCGGGGTTGTAATGAATGTTTTTAATCCACGGTGTGCGCTGCAGTAGCCAGTCTACGCAGGCCGTGTAGGGCACCAGGCCGTTTACCGACACAGGCGACGCCGATATGCCGCGCAGCCCCATTTCGCGTTCTACATCGGGGGCTGTCCACTCGGTCATTTTGAAGCAATACACCGCCAGCAGCACCACGCTGGACAAGCCCAGCGCCATGCTGCCCGTGGTGGTCATCACCAGTGCACCCAGCAGCGCAAAGTGCCAATAGTTCCAGATGTCAATGTAGATAGTACGCGTCCAGCCAATAGCCAACATGGCGATGTTGACGACCAACACCAGCGGTATCGAGATCACCGCCAGCGGCGACGCCCAGGTAATAGCGGCCAACGGAGGCCAGCCAACATCCAGCACCGGAAAAGCCAGGCCCCGCACCTGCGACAGCTGCTGCACCGCCGGGCTGATATTGGCCACAAAAAAGTTAAACGCAATAAACACCCCGGCAAAGCCTGCGGCCAGCGACACCGTGCTGAGCACCGCCCGTTGCACAGGCAGCCGCACCGCCAACGCAATGGCAAAAATAATCACTGGCAGCATGACATAGGCCTTGAAGGCGAAAAAGCTGGTCAGCAGAGTTTGAAATGCGTCCATAGAGTTTGTTGTAGTCCAATGCAATGGGTTGATTGTGCGTGATTGCGCGCTCGCTGCTGCTGTGTAAGTCAAACTTAGTAAAGCTTTGCGGGCTGTAGTTATCAGCTTGGAACCAGCGACAATCATGGCTGTATTTAACCCAGTAGACATTTCACTTAGAAAGCCTCCGCTATGACCGCCACCCCATCGATGTACGCTACCAGCGTGCCTGTTCTGCAACAAATTTTAGGTGGTTTGGCTGCCGTGCTGGCCAAAGCTGATGCCCATGCAACCGCCAAAAGCATCGACCCCAACGCATTGCTGCAAGCCAGATTGTTCCCCGACATGTTTGCACTGGTGCGCCAAGTGCAAGTAGCCTGCGATTTTTCCAAGGGCGCTGCAGCCCGCCTGGCAGGGGTTGACGTGCCCAAGATGGACGACACTGAGACCACGTTTGCCCAGCTGCAGGCACGCATTGCCGCTGTGCAAGCCTTTATGGCGACGCTGAAACCAGAGCAGTTCGACACCGCCGCCACGCGCGAGATTGTTACCCAAGCTGGCACGCCCAAAGAAAAGCGTTTTACGGGCCAAACCTACTTGGTCCACTACGCCATGCCGCACTTTTACTTTCACGTCACCACCGCGTACAACCTGCTGCGCCACAACGGTGTGGAGCTGAGCAAGAAGGATTTTGTAGGCTCTTTTTAATGCTTTTTAGCCTGTTAACCCAGGTAAAACCTGCTCAAGCAGCTATTTAAATAATAGCGTTATTCATGACACAGTGGTGTTCATGGCGGATAACTTCATGCGCCAGTTAGCAACCACTTTATGGAGTATTCGACTTTGAAACTTACCGACCTTCTGCCCACTGCACAAGCCAGCACGGTAGTGGCTGACCGCGCCAGCGTAGACGCTGCCATGCTTAGCCGGTACAGCAACCGCGCATTTTTACCCAAAGCGGTTGACCGGCAATTGCTGGCTGATTTGCTGGAGGTGGCAGCCCGTGCGCCCAGCGGCACCAACACCCAGCCGTGGAAGGTGTATGTACTGCAAGGCGCCAGCAAGGACGACTTGGTGACCAAAGTATGCGCCGCGCACGACGCTGTATCTGCAGACCCGGCGCTGGCTGCGCAGTACACCGAAGCCTACGACTACTATCCCGAAAAATGGGTGTCGCCCTATATCGACCGCCGCCGCGAATGCGGCTTTGGGCTGTACGGCGTGCTGGGGCTAGGCAAGGGCGACAAAGCAGGCATGCAGGCACAGCACCAGCGCAACTACAAGTTTTTTGACGCACCCGTAGGGCTGATGTTCACTATCGACAAGGTGATGGGCCGCGGCAGCCTGCTGGACTATGGTATGTTTTTGCAGAACATCATGCTGGCAGCCCGTGCACGTGGGCTGCACACATGCCCACAGGCCGCGTGGAACGGGTTTGCCAAAATTATCTTGCCCCACATAGGCGCAGCAGACAGCGAAATGTTGGTGTGCGGCATGGCGCTGGGTTATGCAGACGAGGGCGCTTTGGTCAATACGTTTGCCACTACGCGGGTAGATGCTGGCGAATTTACAACTTGGTTGGGCTAAGCTCGATTGCAACGGGTGTAGCTGCTAAGCCCACCAGACAGCAGCTAATGGGACAGGCTGCTGGGCCTAGATTGCAAGCCTTCTGGTAGCAGCCCAGAAAAACTGGCGTTAATGCGGCGCACATGGCCTGCAGCGGCTGCCTCGCCTTGGGTAGCTGCTACGGTAGACATCCAGTCGCTGCGCAAATACCATAGCGCTTCAATGTCGGGCGCATATTGAATGCGGCGGCGCACTACCGGGCGCAGTTCTGCACCTTTTTCGCCCAGGATATCCAGCATGTTTTCACGTATCTCTTCGGTGCGATCATGCAATTCGTCCTCGTTGGGAATAGGCTGCAAACCCATCATGCCCCATACGCTTGTTAAAGTACTCTTTACCCAACGCATAACTTGTCCTGTCTCGTTGCTTTATCCATAATCTAACGATAGACCCCGTCCTACGCGAAGGCAAGAACAAATGGCACATAAATGATAATTAGTTCACAAATTACAACATATAAATCAAGCACTTAGTAAGTATTTGTGAGGTGAAGTATCAGACATGAACAGTGAACCATTTCGCGGGCTACTTCGCGCGGCGCATAGCACCGCTGCTTGTGCGACAGGACTGTGTCCCGGTGGTACCCACCGTCAAGTCACTGTAATTAGTGAGATTTTGCAGTGCTGGGAGCTAGTCAAAGACCGTACGTTACTAAGTCAAGACAAGTTTTTAATAAACGTACGTCTTAATCGAATGAATATTTAACTTAACATAATATACATCGTATGAAGTATATATAAAGAATGTTTGAGTTCAATAACGACCAATTTACTGGCCGGCTGAAGCTCTACTGCTGTAGTACTGCGTGGCCTGTTCAAATTTAATTGTCTTGATTGCTGTTGAACACACCCATATCGGTTTGACCCAAAATACGGCTGGTGACGGTACCCACAGTCACTGAGCCGTTAACATTCAACGCAGTACGGCCCATATCAATCAATGGTTCGATGGATATGAGCAGCCCAGCTAGCGCAACCGGCAAATCCATAGCGGATAAAACGATCAATGCGGCAAAAGTGGCTCCGCCGCCGACACCGGCTACACCCACAGAGCCGATGGTGACGATAGCAATGAGCGGCAAAATAAAGCCCAACGTAAAAGGATCAATTCCCACTGTAGGCGCGATCATCACGGCCAACATGGCTGGATAGATGCCTGCACAGCCGTTTTGGCCCATGGTGGCACCAAACGATGCGGAAAAATTGGCAATACCGTCGGGTGTACCCAGCTTGTGCGTTTGGGTTTGTATATTCAAGGGGATTGCCCCGGCACTGGTGCGCGATGTGAAAGCAAAAACCAGCAATGGAATAACTTTCTTGATGTACCGCAAAGGGTTCAAACCTGCGCCCACAATCAGCAGTAAATGAACACCAAACATAAGCAACAACGCGCTATAGGACGCCAGCACAAAATTAAGCAACTTTAATATATCGTGGTAGCTGGTGGCTGCTACTACCTGCGCCATCAGCGCAAATACGCCATAAGGCGTCAGGCGCAATACCATTTTTACAACCCGCATGGTCAACGTGTGGGCCACATTGACGAAGTTTTCAAACGAGGAAAATATCTGCGGTTTGGCGGCAGCAATACCGGTGGCTGCCACCCCGATAAATACAGAAAATACAACCACAGCGATGGTGGAGGTTTTACGCGCACCGGTCATATCCAAAAAAGGATTGGTGGGTATGAAGCTTAAAAGCATATTGGGTAACGTTACAGCCTGGGCTGTAGCAAGCGTGCTTTGTAGCGCCTCACCGCGGGCCAACTCGGCTACGTTGGCAGTAAGCCCAACGGCTGTTAAGCCAAAAAGATTTGCCATTCCTATGCCAATCAGGGCCGCAACGGTGGTGGTCAGCATCAGCATGCCAATGATCAGCACACTCATTTTTCCCAGTGACGCAGCGTCTTTGAGCTTTAAGATGGCGCCAACAATCGACACCATGATCAGCGGAATAACGATCATCTGCAGCAGCTTCACATAGCCTGTGCCTACGATGTCCAAGTACGAGTTGGTCAACTTGGTGATTGGCGAGCCAACGCCGTAGCCAAGATGCATTGCACCACCCAACAGCACACCCAGGCCTAAGCCTGTAAACACCCGTACGCTAAAAGATGCAGAACTGCGCTGCAGGCGAAACAAGAAAACGCAGATAGCTGCGGCAATACCCAGATTGAAAATGACGCTAAGCAGCATGGTTTGTAGCCTGGATAACCAGGCAAGGTAAATAGAAGCAATTATTTTGCGCTTCTACACGCTGCCGATCTATACGCTGGCGAACGCAGCGGACATGAAAAAAGGTTCCTGTCCTACCATGCGCCTTTGGGCTGCTTGGCCCGTACAAACGCGCCAATGATTTCGGCGCTGTCAGCGCGGTCAGCGCGCCGGGCAAAGTCAATGGCACTTAATCCCAGCTGGTTTTTTAGCAGCGGATCAGCGCCCTCCTCTAGCAGCAGTTTGACAGCGCTGGCCGTGCTGTACTGGGCGGCCATCATCAGTGGTGTGCTGCCGTTGGGCGATTCGGCGTCGATATAGGCATGCTTTTCTAGCAGCATAGTCATCAGCTCAATATGTCCAGCCGTGGCGGCGTAGTGCAGCGGTGCCCAGCCAGGCTTGTTCACATCAGCTTCTTTGGCCAGCAGGGCTGCAGCCATCACCACCTGACCCTTCAGCACGGCCATCATCAGCGGCGTTTCATTGGCTTTGTTGGCGGCGTTCAGGTCAGTCTTGGGCCAGTCAATCAGGGTTTTGGCGGCTTTGAGCGACGACTCGCGCAGCGCTATAAACAGGCCATGCTGGCTGTTTTCATCACGGGTATTGGGGTCAAATCCGCGCTGCAGCAGATTTTGCACAGCAGCAGCGTCATCGTTTTTTACAGCACGAAAATAATCCTCAAACGCACCTGCAGATGCGACATTGAAGATGTTTAACTGAATTAAAACAATAAGATAGAAAGCATATTTAAAGTAATTTCTCATACTAAATCCGCTGTAAATTATCGTAAAAATCAGCCTATGCATGCAGCGCATGGCTAAAAAGATGGTCGAAATTATCGCTGGTAGTTTGTGCAACCGACTCTATGCTGATTGATTTGAGCGTGGCCAGCTGCTGCGCTACGAAGGGGACGTAAGAAGGATTGTTAGTTTTGCCGCGGTACGGCATGGGAGCCAGATACGGGCTGTCAGTTTCAATCAGGCAGCGGTCCAGCGGCACGTAGGCGGCAACTTCACGTAAATCAGCCGCGGCTTTAAAGGTCAAAATGCCAGAAAACGAGATGTAAAAGCCTAGGTCCAGCGCGGCACGGGCCACGGCCATGCTTTCAGTAAAACAGTGGAATACGCCGGTGATGGGCTTGGAATGCGTAGCTGCTTGAATACCCAAAGTTGCGCTCTGCCCAGCATGCGCATGCATCTCCTCACGCAAGATAGCCAGCGTGTCATCGGAGGCATTGCGCGTATGGATCACCAGTGGCAGCCCGGTGGCGCCTGCAGCGCGAATGTGCGTGCGAAAGCGCTCGCGTTGCCATTCCATGTCTGCCACGGTGCGGCCGCCTTTACGCTCTTGCATTTGGTAGTAGTCCAGGCCTGTCTCGCCAATAGCCACTACTTTAGGGCGCTGCGACCGTTGCACTAAGTCGTCAACAGTAGGTTCGTAAATGCCTTCGTTATCAGGGTGTACGCCCACGGTGGACCAAAAATTATCGTAGCCCATGGCCAGCGCGTGCACATCGTCAAACTCTTCAATGGTGGTGCAAATGCACAGCGCACGGGTGACATGTGCGTCAGCCATGGCCTGGCGAATTTGCGGCAGCTGGCTTTTAAGCTCGGGAAAACTGAGGTGGCAATGCGAATCGGTAAACATGGATCAATCAGCCCCTGCAGGCCAGCGGCTTAGATGGTTTGCGTAGGCCTGTCAGACGCCAGGTGCGCACCCAGTGCTTCTTCAATTTTGATTTTCAGCACTTTGGACTTTTCGTCCGCTGGAAAACGAATGCCCACACCTTGCGTGCGGTTGCCTGCGGCGCGCGCAGGCGTGACCCAAGCTACTTTGCCAGCGACCGGGTAGCGTTGCGGGTCTTCGGGCAAAGTCAGCAGCACGTACACGTCGTCGCCTAGCTTGTAGTCGCGCGCGGTGGGAATAAACATGCCGCCTTCGGTAAACAGCGGAATGTAGGCCGCATACAACGCGGCCTTTTCTTTAATGGCCAACTGGATGACGCTGGGGCGCGGGGTGGACGACAGCGTAGTGGCACCTGCAGACAAAGGGGCCGACGATGTGAAGGGAGTGCTCATGGTGGTGTCCGGGTAGTTTTTTGCTTGAATTTACCAAAGGTACTCAGCCGCTGTTAGGGCCTGAAAACATTATTGCCTAGAGTTTAGGGCACTCTTTGCCTGACTGACAAGGTCTTCG
>JANNCO010000376.1:0-2892 GCA_031386655.1 Polaromonas sp.
GACCCCAGCCCCGCACTGCAAGCCGTGGCAGACCGCTATGAAGAAGACGAAGACGGGCTAGAAGATGGACTGGACTTAGAAACATCGTCTGAGCTCAACCGCGCCATGGCGAAGGCCATGGGCGTGCCGGTGGATAACGACGACATCTTGTCTACCGACGACATGATCGAGGCGCTGATGCGCAAAATGCAAGCCGATGAGGATGCCGCGATGCAAGCCCACGCCGCACGCCAAGCCAAACGCAAAAAATCACCCAAACAAAAACAAGCCGAACAAGAGCAGCTAGACGCCCACAGCGCCCTGCGCACCATCTACCGCAAGCTGGCCAGCGCCCTGCACCCCGACCGCGAGACCGACCCGGCAGAGCGCACCCGCAAAACCCAGCTGATGGTGCGCGTGAACGCTGCCAACGACAGCAAAGACCTGCTGGCCCTGCTGCGCCTGCAGATGGAGGTAGACCAGATCAACCCATCGTCGGTAGCCGCTATGGCCGACGACAAGCTGCGCGGGTTTAACCGCATGCTGAAAAACCAGCTTAAAGACCTGCAGGCTGAGTACCAAAGCGCGCTGGGCTATGTGCAAGCTGCGTTTAACGTGGGCTACGGCAATGTGAGCCAAAAAAACCTAGACAGCGGGCTGCGCTTTGAAACCCAACGCCTGCAAGACATGGTGGCGTCGCTACATCTGGATGTAGAAGATGTGCAAGACGATAAATTGCTCAAAAGATGGGCTAAACATCAACTTTCTTTGCTGGGCGCCGCCTACGACTACTGAACAGTCCGTGAAGCTGTGGATGCAAGCAGTTGATGCAAGCAGTTGTTTAACCAGCGTATAACCACTTAATCCCAACCCGCCAAAATGCGACAATACCGCCATGAACCGCACCGCTGAAATCACCAGAAACACCAACGAAACCCAAATCACCGTCAAGGTTAACCTCGACGGCACGGGCGTAGCCAACCTGTCCACGGGCATAGGTTTTTTTGACCACATGCTGGACCAAATTGCCCGCCACGGCCTGATTGACCTGGACATCAAGGCCGCAGGCGACCTGCATATCGACGGTCACCACACAGTAGAAGACGTAGGCATCACATTGGGCCAAGCTGTTTTCAAAGCCGTAGGCGACAAAAAAGGCATCAAACGCTACGGCCATGCCTATGTGCCGCTAGACGAGGCGCTAAGCCGCGTGGTCATCGACTTTTCGGGCCGCCCCGGTTTGCATATGCATGTACCGTTTAAGAGCGGCATGGTGGGGGAATTCGACACCCAGCTGGCGTATGAATTCTTCCAGGGCTTTGTCAACCACGCCTTGGTCACACTGCACATTGACAACCTGACCGGTGAGAACGCTCACCACCAAAGCGAGACTGTGTTCAAAGCCTTTGCACGCGCTGTGCGCATGGCGCTAGAGCTTGACCCACGCTCTGCGGGGGTGATACCCTCTACCAAGGGCAGTTTGTAATACCTGGTCAAGTTTGCTTGCAATACCGCCAAGATACTGTTTTGTGATTAAAATAAACAGTGTTTTAATCGTTCTAGGCCGTAGTACCTGCTCAAGCAGCTATTAAATTTGTAGCAATTTACAGTCACCTGTTGCCACCCAGATATGACCAAGACAGTAGCAGTCGTCGACTACGGCATGGGCAACCTGCGCTCAGTGTCGAACGCCGTGAAAGAAGCCGCCAAGGGCACAGGGTTTGAGGTGCTGGTGACCAACCGCCCTGATGACGTGCGCCGCGCAGACCGTATCGTACTACCCGGCCAAGGCGCCATGCGCGACTGCATGCGCGAGCTGCACGAGGCGCACGCGGCAGACAACCACCTGCGCACCAACATGCACGCCAGCACGCAACAGCCAGGCGCGGCAGACGGTGGCAACCTACTACCCGCCGTGCTAGAAGCCGCGCGCACCAAACCCCTGTTTGGCGTGTGTGTAGGCATGCAAATGCTGCTAGACCATTCAGAAGAACAAAACACGCCCGGCCTGGGCCTTATTCCCGGTCAAGTGCGCAAATTTGATCTGGCCGGCCGCTTGCAGGCCGATGGCAGCCGTTTTAAAGTGCCTCATATGGGCTGGAACCGTGTAGCGCAATCTCAACCGCATGTTTTGTGGAACGGCATTGACGACCAAACGTATTTTTACTTTGTGCACAGCTTCTACGCCCAGCCCAGCTTGGCCGCGCACAGTGTAGGCCAGGCCGACTACGGCGCGCTGTTTACAGCCGCCATAGCGCGTGATAATATTTTTGCCACACAGTTTCACCCCGAAAAAAGCGCTGCTCAAGGGCTAGCGCTGTACCGCAATTTCCTTCATTGGAACCCTTGAACTCTTTGTTAACCCCCAGCAGCACCATGCAACTCATCCCCGCTATTGACCTTAAAGACGGCCACTGCGTACGCCTCAAGCAAGGCGACATGCTTCAATCCACCATCTTCAGCGAAGACCCGCAAGCCATGGCGCAAAGCTGGTTTGACAAAGGCGCCCGCCGCCTGCATTTGGTCGACCTGAACGGCGCGTTTGCAGGCAAGCCGCAAAACCTAGCCGCCATCAAAAGCATTTTAAAAACTGTGGGCCAAGATATCCCCGTGCAGCTAGGTGGCGGTATCCGCGACCTGGACACGATAGAGCGCTACATCGACGCCGGCCTGCAATACGTCATCATCGGCACCGCCGCCATCAAAAACCCCGGCTTTTTGCAAGACGCCTGCACCGCCTTCCCCGGCCACATCATCGTGGGGCTAGACGCCAAAGACGGCAAAGTAGCCACCGACGGCTGGAGCAAGCTGACCAAACACGACGTGATCGACATTGCTAAAAAGTTTGAAGGCTACGGGGTTGAGTCCATCATTTACACCGACATTGGCCGCGACGGGATGCTGAGCGGCGTG
>JANNCO010000346.1:0-4142 GCA_031386655.1 Polaromonas sp.
TACATCAGGCTTAGACAGGTAGCTGAAAAACTGTGCAATGCCTTTGTATTCGTCAGCCTTTTTACCCGACATCACCCAAAGAGAAGCGCCGCCAATCACTGTGTTTTGCGGCGCACCGGGTACATCAGGGTAGTAGGGCAGCGGAGCCAGTGCCCAGCTGAACTTGGCGTTTTTGGCTACGTTGCCATAAAAGCCGGTGGAGGTGGGCATCATGGCGCATTCGCCTGAAATAAAGCTGGCCTCAGGCACATTGGAGCGGCCCTTGTAGACAAACAAACCCTGTTGCGCCATGTTGGCCAAGTTGTCAATGTGGCGAATGTGCAGCGGAGAATTCACCTTCATGCGCGCTTCCATGCCCTGCATGCCGTTGCCTTTGGTAGCAAATTCAGCATTGTGCCAGGCAGAAAAGCTCTCCAGCTGGGTCCAGCCTTGCCATGCTGTGGTGAATGGGCATTTGTGACCACTGGCTTTAAGCTTGGCAGCGGCTAACGCTACCTCAGGCCATGTGCTGGGCGGCTTGGTGGTGTCGATGCCCGCTGCCTTGAAGGCGTCTTTGTTAATGTAGAACACAGTGGTAGAGCTGTTAAACGGAAAGCTCAGCATCTCGCCGCTGGGCGAGGTGTAGTAGCCAGCCACAGCGGACACAAAGGTTTTAGGGTCAAACTTTTCGCCAGCATCTTTCATGATTTTGCCCACTGGCACCGTCACACCTTTGTTGGACATCATGGTGGCCGTGCCCACTTCAAACACTTCCAACACATGCGGTGCGTAACCTGCGCGAAAGGCCGCTACGGCTGCGTTAAACGACTCGGTGTAGGTGCCCTTGAAAGTCGGCACTATTTTGTAGGCTTTTTGTGAAGCATTGAAATTGTTGGCCAAGTCGTTGACGACTTCGTTGTTAACCGCCGTCATGCTGTGCCACCACTGGATCTCGGTTTGGGCGTAGGCGGGTACAGACGCTGCAGCGGCAAGGGCTAGGGCGGTTAAGCGCAATTTCATGGGAAAAACTCCGGTAGGTAACTAAAAATTACACACTAACATTGAAATGTGACTGACATATTAAAGCCATGCCATGCCGCAGCGAACAGCGGGGTTTCCATTAGGTATGGGGCTAAAAACACTGCGCGCACCTTGCAAGCACACCCAGTATGCGAAAACGAGCTGTTGTCTTACAAATTAACAGTGTTTTAAGGCGTCTAGGCCGTAGATCCTGCTCAAGCAGCTATGAAATTAATAGTACGTAGGTTGATCTAACTGATCAACCGGCCAGTGCCACAAACACATTTTGCACGTCGTCATTGCCATCAATAGCTGCTAAAAACGCTTCTACTTCCTCTAGGTGTTCAGCGCTTAAATTGGCAGGGTCAACCGGGTTTTTAGCCTTGTAGCCCAGCTTAGCCGACAGCACGGTAAAGCCTTGCGCGGGCAGGGCGCGGCACACTAAATCTAAATCAGTAGCATCGGTGATGAAAGTGGTGCTGCCTTCTTCTTCGCCGGGTTCAAAGTCTTGTGCGCCCGCTTCGATAGCGGCAGTCTCGGCGTCCACAGCGGTAGCGCCAGCGGTAGGCTCTGCCTCTATCAAGCCCACATGGTCAAAGTCCCATGCTACCGACCCGCTGGTGCCTAGCTGCCCTTTGCGAAACAGCACCCGCATCTCGGGCGCAGTGCGGTTGACGTTGTCGGTTAAGCATTCCACCATCACCGCCACTTGGTGCGGCGCAAAACCTTCGTAAATCACATGCTCAAAATGCACCGCCTCGCCGGTCAAGCCTGCGCCTTTTTTAATCGCTCGTTCCAGAGTTTCTTTAGGCATCGACACTTTGCGCGCCTGCTCTACCACCAAGCGCAGTTTGGAGTTAGACGCTGGGTCTGCCCCGTTACGCGCGGCCACCATGATGTCTTTGGCCAAGCGGCCAAATAGTTTGCCTCTGGCGTTGGCTGCCAGCTCTTTACCTTTTGCTTTCCATTGCGCACCCATAGCTGGTGTTCCTTGTGTTGTTGCGGTGCATGCAGGGCACCAAATGCTTTTTTAGTTAATGTGCCATGCACGCTTTTTTTATCAAGCAAAGTGCCTAGCCCCAAGTAAAGTAGTTTAAACCCCCAGCGCTTGCCGCAGCACAGCACGAACCGGCCTTGCTAGCGCACCATCTTCAGACTAAACTTTCTGCTCGGGCCTAGAGGCGCAAACCGCACAAGGACTAAATAAAGGAGACAGGTATGACAGAACTGGACAAAGTTATCGCTGACGCTGTAGCCCAGCAAGACGCACCGTTTTTGGTCGCCATGGTAGGCCACCGCGATGGCGCAGTGTGGTCTGGCACGGCGGGCCAGCGTAGCCCGGGGCAGCCCGCCAGTCTAGACACCGTGTTTCGCATCTTCTCTATGACCAAAGCGGTTGGCAGTATGGCGGCGATGATTTTGATGGACCGCGGCAAGCTAAGCGCAGATGCCACGGTAGAGAGCATCGTGCCCGAGTTTGCACAGCTGCAATTGCTGGATGGTTTTGACGCCAGTGGCGCGCCGATTTTGCATGCGCCCAAGGTTAAAGCCACCGTACGCCATTTGGCCACCCACACCTGTGGCCTGTGCTATGAATTTTGGAATGCTGCTATGGCCCGCTACATGCAGGCCAGCGGTGCTCCCGCTATTTTGTCGGGCCTGACACGCGCGATGAATTACCCTTTGCAGTTTGAACCCGGCACGCAGTGGGGCTACGGCATTGGCATCGACTGGCTGGGCCGCGTGGTAGAGACGGTAGATGGCCGACGCATAGACCAGTTTTGCCGCGAAGAAATTTTTGAACCCCTGGGCATGACCGATACCGCCTTTGAGATGCTGCCGCATATGCAGCCCCGCCTGGCTAACGTGTGTATACGCGGCGAAGACGGCAAGTTTGTCGACTTTGCACTGGCCCCACCTTCTAAGCCTGAGTTTTATGGCATGGGCCATGCGCTGTATTCCACTGCGCCCGACTACCTGCGTTTTCTGCGCATGGTGATGGGCCATGGCGCGCTAGACGGCAAACGCATCATCAGCGTGGCGGTCCTGGCGCATATGCTGGCCAACCAGATGGGCAGCGTACCCGTTAACAGCCTGCAATCTACGGCCCCGCCCCTGAGCGCTGATCTAGACCTTTTTCCTGGCCGCAAAAAATCTCACAGCATGGCCTTTATGCGTTTTGACGAAGACATCCCCGGCATGCGCCGCGCGGGGTCGCAGGGCTGGGCAGGCGTGCTCAACAGCCACTATTGGTTTGACCCCACGGCCAACGTGATTGGGCTGCTGATGACCCAGTCGCTGCCTTTTATCGAGCCACGTTTTGCCAGTACGTATGAAAAGTTTGAGCGCGCCGTGTAACGGCGGTAAAGACTTTATTCACCCAGTATTGGATGTGCGGTGGGCAGTGCCATGCAACACCCTACAACGTCATGCAACGCCTCCAGCGCCGTGCTTTGTGCAGTCGCTTTTTTTTTAAGCTGTTGAAGTATTTTTAAAGCGTTGTTATGGGTTTTTGCTAGGCGGAATAGCATAAGTACCCGTCACATGCGCCACCATATCAGGCTTGCCCTCAGAGTACAGCGACACCTCGCCCACCGCCAGCGTTTTACCCAGCTTGATCAGTTTGCAGTGCGCAATAATGTCGCAGTCAGCCGCGGGTTTGCGCAAAAAATTAATGTTCAAGCTGGTTGTTACAGTCAGCGGCACAATGCCAATCTGCCCCAAAATAGCCACATACAAAGCCACATCGGCAGTAGCCATCAGCACCGGGCCTGATACCGTACCGCCAGGCCGCAGCTCATCCACACCTACCGTGTGCCGCACCACAGCAGACATAAGGCCCACTTCTTCTACAGTGCATTTGCTTTGTGGGAAAGATTGTTTTAAGAATTCGGAGATTTGGTTTTTATCGGTCATGGGGTGCTTTTATCGTAGTTTTATCAAATAGAAAATCGCTGCATAAATTCAGGCAATTCTTTAATGTCCGCATCGCCAGACACAAAAGCATCTGCCTTAGCCAAAGTGGCAGTCGCTATGTGAATTGCATCTGGCATTCGCAAGCTGGGCGTATCTGCGCGCAATTGTGCGGCGTAAATCAACACCTCGCGGCTGACGGGCAGCGGCTGTACCAAAGTGTCAAACAG
>JANNCO010000450.1:0-4707 GCA_031386655.1 Polaromonas sp.
TGTCACGCAGCAGGCCTGGCCTGTCGCTGGCTTGCACTGTCACATCTACCGCGTAGGCGGGTAGGCCCCCACTGGCACCCGCTTTGGGCTGGCCCCACGCTACGTCTACACCGCGCCCAGCGTCTTTCACCAGCAGTTGGCGCAAATTAGCGCAATCGGCGCGGTGAATGCTGACGCCCTTGCCGCGCGTAACGTAGCCGCCAATGGCGTCCGGTGGTGCAGGTTTGCAGCATTTGGCCAGTTGCGTCAGCAGCGAATCTACCCCCACTACCAGCACGCCGCCCTTGCTACTTTGGGATTTGAATTTTTCGGCATTCCGCGCTTGTTTCAGCAGCAGTTGTGCATCGTCATCCACCACCGGCTCGGCAGGGCGGAAAAGCTGCTCGATAGTGCGTAGTGACAGCTCGTCTTTGCCCACCACTTCAAACACATCGTCCGCTGTTTTAAAGCCTAGCTGCGCCGCTAGATCGTCTAACTTCAACGAGGTTTTACCCTCCCGCTGCAGCAGCTTTTCTACGGCCTCTCGGCCCTTGGCAATCGTCTCGGTCAGGGCAATAGCGTTAAACCATGCGCGCACTTTGGATTTAGACCGGGCGCTGGCTAAAAAGCCCAATTCAGGGTTAAGCCAGTCACGCGAAGGGCCGCCCTCTTTGACCACCGTAACGTCCACCGTTTGGCCGTTGTGCAACTGCGTGTTCAGCGGCACTAAAGCGCCGTCCACCTTGGCGCCACGGCAACGGTGGCCTAAATTGGTGTGGACTGCGTAGGCAAAATCTATCGGCGTAGCGCCTGCGGGCAGATCAACAATGGCAGCGTCGGGTGTGAGCACGTAAATACGGTCGTCCAGCACATCATTGGCATGCGCTGCGCTAAAGCCGTCTGCGCCCTCGCCACCAGAGACATCGCGTTGCCAGGCCAGTAGCTGGCGCAGCACGGCTATTTTCGCGTCGTACGCACCTGTGGCGCTCACGCCTGCGTAGCCCTTGGCACCCGCTTCTTTGTAGGCCCAGTGGGCCGCTACGCCGGTCTCAGCATGGTCGTGCATGGCTTGGGTGCGAATTTGGATTTCTACTGGCGAATCTACAGTAGCACCTGCTTGCGCACTTGCCGACACACCTGCCAGCACCACGGTGTGCAGGCTTTGGTACCCATTGGCTTTAGGCTTGGCAATATAGTCGTCGAACTCGCCTGCCATAGGTGCAAACTGGGCATGCACATACGACAGGGCCGCATAGCAGTCGGCCACGCTGGGCACTATCACACGCATAGCACGCACGTCCAGCACTTGGTCAAACCCAAGTTGCTTGCCGCGCATCTTTTTTACAATGCTGTAGATATGCTTGGGCCGCGCTTGCACGCTGGCGGGCACGCCTGCCGCGTGCAGCTGCAGCTCCAGGTCGGTGCGCAGTTGGGCCATGGCAGCTTCGCGCTCAATGCGTTTGGCATCCAGCTGTTTGGAGATGGTTTTGTAGATGTCGGGTTCCAAAAAACGAAACGCCAGGTCTTCCATCTCCCACTTGATTTGCCAAATACCTAGGCGGTTGGCCAGCGGTGCAAAAACTTGTAGCGATTCAGCAGCCACGGCTTGGGGTACAGGCAATTTGGTAGCGGCATAGTGGCGCAAAGTTTGCAGCCGTGAGGCTAGGCGCAGCATGACCACGCGCAAGTCGCGGCTAAAGGCCAGCAGCATTTTGCGGATGTTTTCGGTCTGCGATGCAGCCCCAGGGCTGATGTGGCTACCAGCGGGGCTGATGTGGCTACCAGCGGCTGCAGCACGCGACAAGCGCTGGATTTTGACCAGCTTGGTGGTCTCTACCGCCAGCGTGGCATAGCTCTCGCCAAAGGCTTTGGCGATAATGTCTTGTGGCCGGTTTAAGTAGTCACAGGCGTACACCAAATAGCTGGCCGCTTGCATGGCCTCTGATCCGCCAATACCCCGCAAAATAGCGGCCACGGCGTCGGCATGCTGCAAAGTATTCTCGCCCGTGTCCAGCGTTTCATGCGCTATCAACGGCTCGGCAAAGGCGCGTGTGCGCTGCAAGGCGTGTTCTAAGGCTATGGCTTGATCAGAGAAGCCTGCTGCGGCTACTTCTAGAGCTGCTGAAGTGATTAACGTTAACTCGGCGTGTTTCATTTTTGCACGTGCGTTTCTATTTCCACGCGCGTTTTTGTTGTTGTGTACTGGCGATGCAGCGTATGCCAACCGCCCTCATACTGGGGTACCAGAAATCGGGCAGTCGGCATACGCTGCATCGCCTGCGCAGAAAGTAGCCCGCTAGCGGTAGTTTCGCTCGGGAATTTGAATAAAACTATTGGTGGCGGGCGACCATGCTTGCGGCACGGTTGGGCATGCAGCAATCGACCAATTTTGGTCACCCCAGTAGGAGGGCGATTGATGTATGACCAACCGTGCGTACGTGACGAGGCGAATAGAAACATCTCAGCGAACCAACCAATTCAACCAAACAAAAACGCAACCACCGCAGCCACCTGATCGTCAGCTATCAACGTAGGCGCATGCCCCACCCCCGCAAACTCCACCAGCTCAGCTTTAGGCCCACGCGCCTGCATAGCCTGCGCCGTGGCAGGGCTGATCAGGTCAGACTCTGCACCGCGAATCAACAAAGTGTCACAGGAAATAGCGTCATACAGTTGCCACAGCATCGCCTCGCCCTGCGCAGCCAGCTCGGGTGTGGTGGCTTTGACGGGCACGGCTATGGCAGGGTCGTAATGCAGCTTGAAATTGCCGCCACTACCATCTGTTACGGGGCGCAGCATGGGCTGGGACAGCGCCAGCCACTGCGCAGCCGTATGCGGGCCAAAGCTGGCAGACACTTCCCACATTTTGTCAGCCCCTTCCTGCACCGACGCAAAGCGCGGGTCTGCACCAATGTAGCTGCTGATGCGCTGCAGCGCAGCCCACTGCACCACGGGGCCTACGTCGTTCAGTACCAGTTTGCGCAAACCTGCTGCAGGCTGCGGTGCCACAGCAATGCCAATCAAGCCGCCCATGCTGGTGCCCACCCAGTCAATCGTTTGTGCGCCGCCAGCGCGTAGCGCCACCAGCAGTGCGCCCATGTCTGCGGCATAGCTGGGCACTTGGTACATGCGTGGGTCGCGCAGCCAGTCGCTGTGGCCACGGCCTGCTATGTCTACGCACACCACACGGCATCGCTGGCCGTCTAGGCCAATCAGTGCTTTGGCCAGTGTGTCAAAGTCGCGTCCTTGGCGGGAAATACCATGCACACATACCACCACATGCGCATGCGTTGCATTGCCCCAGCTCCAGTAGGCCATGCGGTGGTTGCCAGCCACCCCATTCGTCATATGAGGGCACTGTACATAATTGAGGATAGGTTCGGTCATCGGGTAGGCTGTTAATAATGAGGTCATGCGCCTGCAAGACTTGCAGGGGATAATTACCATCATATTAATCGCAACACACCAGGAATCAGCATGCTCACAGGAAAAACAGCACTCGTTACAGGCTCTACCAGCGGCATTGGGCTGGGCATAGCACTGCAATTGGCCAAACAGGGGGCTGACATCGTGATGAATGGTTTTGGCGACTATGCAGACGCACAAAAAAGTATTGAGGCGCTGGGTGTGCAAACCCTGTACCACGGCGCGGACATGAGTAAGCCCGCCGAGATTGAGGCCATGATGCAAGCGGCAGCACAACGCTTTGGCCAAGTGGATATTCTGGTCAACAACGCAGGTATTCAGCACGTGGCCAATGTGCAAGATTTTCCAGTTGACCGCTGGGACGCGATTATGGCTATTAACCTCACCAGCGCCTTCCATACCAGCCGCTTGGCGCTGCCCGCCATGCTCAAGGCTGATGGCGGCAAGGGTTGGGGCCGCATTATCAACATCGCTTCGGCGCACGGGCTGGTGGGCTCAGCGCAAAAATCGGCCTATGTGGCTGCCAAACATGGCTTGGTAGGCTTGACCAAAGTCATCGCCCTAGAAAGCGCCACCACGGGCATTACTTGCAACGCCATTTGCCCAGGCTGGGTGCTCACCCCGCTGGTGCAAAAGCAACTTGACGCCAAAGCCGCCGCGCAGGGTATCAGCAATGATGAGGCCAGCCAGCAGCTGCTGGCTGAGAAGCAGCCATCGCTGCAGTTCACCACCCCAGAAGAACTTGGTGACCTAGCTGTGTACCTGTGCAGCAGCGCAGCACGCAACGTGCGCGGCGTAGCTTGGCAGGTGGACGGCGGCTGGACGGCACAGTAAACCCCACCGCGCAGTAATTTAAGCCCCAGCGCAGATGGCTGCATCGCCCCCCAAACTGCCCTGGCTAGAGCCGGGTGATGCTTTTCCGCCTGTCGCGGGTGCTTGGGGCGACACCACCGATGTGCCCGGCCTGCTAGCGGCTGGTGGCGCGCTGGACGTGGCTACCTTGCAGGCGGCCTATGCGCGCGGCATATTTCCGTGGTACAGCGCGGGCCAACCCATTTTGTGGTGGAGCCCTGACCCGCGCATGGTGTTGCAAGTGGATGACTTCAAATTGCACCGCAGCTTGCGCAAAACGCTGGCCAAATTTAGCTATACGCCGGGCTGCGAAATACGCATTGACCACGACTTTGCCGCTGTCATTGCAGCCTGCGCGCAGGCCCCACGCCAGGGGCAGTCGGGCACGTGGATTGTGCAGGACATGCAAGACGCCTACTGCGCCCTGCACGCCGCAGGCCATGCGCACAG
>JANNCO010000474.1:0-7381 GCA_031386655.1 Polaromonas sp.
CACCCAGTGTGATCGCTTTTTAGCGGCTGGCGGGTTAATCACGCCGGCTCTATGGCCCGATGCGCCCATGACAAAGCGTTTTTTACCAGGCAGCACTTGCGTAGATGCGTACGCGCCGCCAATGGGCACAATGTGGTCTTCACGGCTGCCGTATATGTACACGGGCAGGTCTACCTTGCGCAGGTCTAGCTTGTGGCCGCACACGGTGACTTTGCCGGGTTGGATTAAATTATTCTCGTGGTAGGTATTGCGCAAATACCAGCAGTACATGGGGCCCGGCAGGTTGGTGCTGTCGCTGTTCCAGTACAGCAGGTCAAACGGTGGCGGGGTTTCGCCTTTTAAATAATTGCCCACCACGTAGTTCCACACCAACTCGTTAGGGCGCAAAAAGCTAAATGTGCTGGCCAGTTCCTGGCCCTTGAGCAAACCGCCTTGGCCTAGTTTGGATTCGCGTTGCTGCACCGACTGCTCGTCGATAAAAATATCGAGTATTCCAGTGTCGGTAAAGTCCAGCAAGGTGGTCAGCAGCGTGGCCGATGCAACGGGCTTCTCACCCTTGGCAGCCAACACACCCAGTGCCGTGGTCAGTATTGTGCCGCCCACACAAAAACCCAGAGCATTGATTTGCTTGGCACCCGTAATGGCTGCGCAGGTAGCTATGGCTTTCATAGCGCCGTGCTCTATGTAGTCGTCCCAAGTCAGCTTGTCTACCGACGCATCCGCATTGCGCCAGCTGACCACAAATGTGCGGTGACCTTGGGCCACCAAATGCCGCACTAGTGAATTAGCGGGTTGCAAGTCGAGAATGTAGTATTTGTTGATACACGGTGGCACCACAAGATAGGGTTTTTCGAACACCTTGGCTGTCAGTGGCTTGTATTCGATCAGCTGAAAAATATCGTTTTCAAACACCACTGCGCCTTCGGTGGTGGCCACGTTGCGGCCAATTTCAAACTGGCTTTCATCCGTCATCGACATATGGCCTTGCTGTATGTCAGCCAGCAGGTTTTGAATGCCTTTGCCGATGCTGGCGCCTTGTGAGTCAATGGCTTTTTGCTGTGCGTCAACATTAAACGCCATGTAGTTGGTAGGTGCGGTGGCCGCCAGCCATTGCTCTAGGGCAAAACGTACTTTGGCTTTGGCCTTGGCATCGCCTTGCAAAGCGTCGGCCATTTGCATCAAAGTGCGGGCATTGAGCAAATATTGCTCGGCGCTAAAGCAGGCTACTGGGTTGTGCGCCCAGGCGTCAGACGCAAAGCGCCTGTCGCCTACTACAGGGTGGGCTTGCAAGCCTTGCGCCCATAAAGTTTGGGTCTGCGCTAGGTAGTTTTGCTGCAGCTCTGACAAAACTGCAGGGTCAAACTCAAACTGCTGGGACAGCTGTGCCCATGGTGATTCAAAATGCATGTTGTCTCCGGGTGGCGTGTCTGTGCACGCTGCTTGGCATGTTTAGGGTTTACCCTAGAATTGTACATTTAATGCTGCGCCGCAACAGTAAATTCAGTCCCCATCATATGACTTATTCACACCCACCATGTACCTTATCGCAATAGCTTGGATTTATGTCGCGCTGATGATGGCCGTGGCCGAGGCTACCAACACCAATGGCACCGTCATAGGGGCCATCGTCACATTTGTGTTGTATGGCGTGTTTCCGGTCAGCATTGTGATGTACCTGCTACGCACGCCCGTGCGCAACCGTGCACGCAAAGCGCAGGAGCGCGCCGAGTGGGTGGCGCAGCAAAACGCCATGGCGGCGGCTACGGTGGAGCCCGCTGTGGGCGACGCAACTGTTGACAGTACTACCGACCTTGCCAACGACCTCACCACCGGCCCTGTCACCGAAGCCAGCACAGCCAGTTCAACACATGCAAACCTGGCTTCAACCGATACCAGCCAGCCAGATGCAAGCGGCCATGCGACCGGTGCTGCCCAAGCTAGCAGCGTCACGCCGGTGCGAAAAGAACCGTGACGGGTTACTGGCTGTGCACCAAGCATCGCTGCCGTCGTTGCCATAGATTTGTGTGATGCCCAGCGCATGCAATCGGTCACGCGCCAGCGCGGGCAGATTAGCGAGGTACTTCTCGGGTAGACCAGTTGCTGCCGTAATTTTTGCAAAGTGTTGCGTGGCCCTTGGTTGCAGTGCCTCAAAGGCTGCCTTCACCTCCGCCCCCACCTCAAACTGCCGCGGACCAATGCAAGGGCCCAGCCATACCAGCACATCATTTGCTACATTTTTCGTAGCTGGTTGAGCAGTACTTACGGGCTCCAGGGCCATAAATTCTGTATAAACTGACTCAATCACACCCTGGCCGCCCTGCCCTGCCAGCCCACGCCAGCCTGCGTGCGCCGCGGCAACAAAGCTGCCCGCGCGGTTGGTAAACAGCAGCGGCAAACAGTCTGCCACCATGATGGTGCAGGCCACGCCGCGTTCAGTAGCTATGCATGCGTCGGCCACTAGGCCGCCGGCTGTAGATGCATGCAGCCTGGCTACATCAACCCCGTGCACTTGCTTTAAAAACACTGCCCGTGCATTGACAGCAGCCTGCAGGCGTGCCCGGTTTTGCGCCACATGGTCTGCGTTGTCGTTAACATGGTCGCCCAAGTTAAGTGTGTCAAACGGTGCAACCGACACACCACCTGCGCGCGTGGTGAATGCAGCGCGCACATGGGCAGGCGCAGGCCATTGCGGCTGCAGAAAGGCAATAGACATTGCGCTCAGTGGTAACGCTGCTGGGCCACATGCCAGACTTGCAAAATTTCAACGACGTCTGCGCTTACACGATATGAAACCAGATAGTTAGGATGCACCACCAGCTCGCGCACATCGGTAAAGTCAGTTCGCCTGCCTAAAAACGGATTAGCCTGCAGAAGGCTGACGCTACTGCGAATTTGTTTGAGCAATTTAGTAGCCGCTTTGGGGTTGTCTTTGGCAATGTAACCGCCTACTGAGTCGAGCATTAAATTGGCTACCCGCGTCCAAACAATGCGCATCAAGCACCGTATTTCTTAAACACGGCGTCAACTTCTGCATCAGTGGCAAACTCGCCGCGGTCTGCCGCCGCAATAGCAAGCTTGAGATTTTCAACCTGCGGAATACGCCAGTCTAAATAATCACTCAAAGCATTGGCCGCGATAATAGCTTTCGACTGACCCGCTAACGCAGCGTATTTGTCTAAGCGCTCTTTCAGCTCTTGGGTCACGCGAACATTGAATTGCTCTTTAGCTGGGGCTGATGCAGCAATATTGGTCATTTTGAACTCCATGCTATTAATTGCTAGCAATTGCTAGCAGCTAGTATCATTATAGCTTGTCAACTTGCTTTCAAGTTTGTAAAGGTTGCTGCGAGACACCCAGATCAGGCTTCAAAGTCTGGGCAACTCGACGGCTGCGCTTTTAGAAAAGCTTCCAGCTGCATGCACGTGTCAAACGCCGCCATGGTGCGCGGCAGGCCAGAAAAATCGCAGTCAAAGCGTTGACCGTTGAAGATTTGTGGGACAAGGCAGCAGTCGGCCAGCGTAGGCGTGGTGCCGTAGCAAAACTGGCTGGCGGGCAGCTGGGCTAACTGCTTTTCAAAACTGACCAAGCCCTCACGCACCCAGTGGCGGTACCAGGTGTTTTTCACCTCGTCGGTCACCTGCATCTGTCTGGTCAAATATTTCAGCACGCGCAGGTTGTTTAGCGGGTGAATCTCGCACGCTATGCTTTGCGCCAGCGCACGCACGCGGGCGCGGCCCAGTGCATCGGCGGGCAGCAGGGCAGGCGTGGGATGCGTTTCGTCTAGGTATTCAATGATGGCCATCGACTGGCTGAGTTTGTCGGTACCCGTATCAAGCAGTGGCACCAAACCGTCTGCGGCCAGTGCGGTGTAGTCAGCCTGTTTGTGCGCGCCTTTGGCCAGGTGCACGCTAATGTAGTCGTACGGCAGGCCTTTGATCTGCAGCGCAATGCGTACACGAAAAGACGCTGAAGAGCGAAAATAGTTGTAGAGTTTCATAGGGCATAAGGATAACCCGATTGGGCAGAACCGCCCAATCACAGCAGTTTGACGGTACATTCATGCATCTAGCAAAATATGAAAAAATAACTTAACTCCCATTGCACTCCATGAATATCGAAGACACTTTAAAACGCATGGCCGCCTCTGACATTACGCAGGTGCGCATGGCATGGTGCGACCTGCATGGCGAGCTGCGCAGCACCACACTGATGCCACTGGCGGTAGAAGAAGCCCTGCGCGATGGTGTGGGCATGGTGGGCACGCTGGCGTTGGGGGATACGTCAGACCGCACAGCATTCCAGGTGTTTGAAAGCGGCGGTATCAACAGCGGTGTGAGCAGCATGCCCGACTTTGCCCACGCTGCCAACCTGCTGCTGCGCCCTGCACTGGGCAGCTACCAAGAGTTGCCTTGGGCACCCGGCACGGCATGGCTGCAAGGCCAACTGTGCCATGCCGATGGCCGCCACGCCAGCATCGACACACGCCATGCACTGCAAACCGCTATTGACCAGCTGGAGGCCCAAGGCCTGGGCCTGCGCTGCGGCTTGGCGGTAGAGTTTTATATCTACAAAATTGAAAGCACCCGCCCCCAGCTAGACCCCGAGCTGGCCGCTTGGCCCGGCCTGCCACCCGCTGTGTCGATGCTGCACCCCGGCTACCACCAGCTGTCTGAGCAGTACAGTGACATGTGCGACGCGCCGCTGCGCATGGTGCGCGAGACAGCGCAGGCACTGGGCCTGCCGCTGGTGTCACTCAACATTGAGCTAGGCCCCTCGCAATTTAAAGCCGTGTTTGAGCCTACCGACGCGATGGCCGCTGCCGACAACATGGTGCTGTTTCGCAGTGCCGTGCGCCAGGCTTTGCGCCGCGCAGGCTACCACGCTACCTTTATGTGCAAGCCACCGTTTGCGGCCACGGTGTGCAGCCACTGGCATGTGCAGCAGTACTTGGTGCAGCTGGAAGACGGTGGCAACGCCTTTGCGCTGCCGCCCCCAGCCGAGGCGCAAGCCGACTGGTACAAGCGCGCCATGGCCCCGCTACAAGCCCTGCTGCCCATTGCCAAACCACTGGCCGCCGCCAGCTACCTTAGCGCCACCGGCTGCCACTACCTTGCAGGCCTGCTGGCGCACGCTGCAGGCACCACCGCGCTGACTAACCCCAGCATCAACGCGTATTCCTGTGCCTATGCCCGCTTTGCGCCCAACGCTTCAGCACACATCGGTTCAGACTACAACACCTCAGCCTACAACCCATCAACACCGCGGTTTGCCGTGTGGGGCCACGACAACCAGGGTGCCATGCTGCGCGTAATCGCACCGCCGGGCAACCTGGCCGGCACATGTATTGAAAACCGCGTGGGCGAGCCGATGGCCAACCCCTACCTGTACCTAGCATCGCAAATCTACGCTGGCCTAGACGGCATGGTCCGCAAGCTGGCTCCGCCCTTGGCCACGGTATCGCCGTATGCTGCTGATGCCGCAAAAGTCTCAAGTACCGCAACTGCCGTAAGTGCCCTGCCTTTGCCCACCACGCTAGCCGACGCGCTAGATGCACTGCAAAGCGATGCGGTTTTGTGGGCAGCTTTTGGCACTGCGTTTGTAGACTATTTCAGCCACATCAAGCGCCAAGAAATTGCACGCCACCACGCCGCGCCAGACCCCATCGACTGGCAACGCCGCGAAGTGTTTGCCCGCTTTTAGTTGGTCGCTGGGTTCGCGTGCGCGCCGGAAAGCTGGACTCGAGCCGGGCATCTCGCTGCAAAAATACTCCGAAAACACGCGCGAACTGAGTCTTTTGGTTCGCTAGCTTGAACAACGCGCGCCTTTCTGCGTATTTTTCATCGAGACGGACCCGACTCGTCACATTGTTCTTTGCTTGGATTGAACAGCCCGCGTTTCTGTTGGGTTGTTGGAATGGTAAGTACTATTAATTGCATAGCTGGTTGAGCAGGATTTGCGGCCTATACCGGTTAAAACATTGTGAGAACCCGCGTGAATTAAGGTGGTTTGCGTACTACACAACACTCGGCTCAACCGCGACCGAGTTGATGCGAAACGATCACTACTAAAGTCAGCCAAGCGGTGATGGAGCGTGGTCATGATGAAAATCTGGAGAAAGGCGCGCGGTGCAAAAAATAGCCTCACTGCCATCAACGTTCGCGCGTGTTTTCGTAAGATTTTGCAGCGCGACTTCCTCCGTCGCCGCAGCTCACGCTACCGGAATATCAATCTTCAACCCAAAGCAAGTTACCAAATAACCGCAGTTCACAAAGCAAGAACAGCTATAGTCAAACCATGCAACCCATCCTGCAACTTGACGTTTTGGGCCATTCGCTGGAAGTGCAGCACATTGCAGGCAATGCTGCGCAACCCACTATCGTTTTTCTGCACGAAGGCTTAGGGTCGGTCGCCATGTGGCGTGATTTTACGGCGCAGGTGTGTACCGCCACGGGTCGTGCAGGCCTAGTGTATTCACGCGCAGGCTACGGTCAGTCATCGCCTGCCACGCAGCCACTGCTGCCTACCTACATGCACTATGAGGCGTGGGAAGTATTGCCCGCCTTGCTGGCGCAGTTGGGCATTAAGCGTCCTGTTTTGCTGGGCCACTCCGACGGAGCCACTATCGCACTGCTGTACGCCAGCCGTTATGACACCACAGTCTGCATTGCCATGGCTCCGCATTTATGGGTTGAAGACATCAGCCTGCGCAGCATTGCCGCAGCGCGGCTAGCTTTTGAAACCACTGATCTGCGTAGCAAGCTGGCCAAATTTCACTGCGATGTGGATAGTGCTTTTTGGCAATGGAACGATGTGTGGCTAAGCGTAGGGTTTCGCAGCTTCAACATCACCGCAGACTGCCAGCGCATCACCTGCCCATTGCTGGCCATCCAAGGCCATGACGACGTGTATGGCACTATGGCACAAATTGACGCGCTGGCACCAGATTTTCATAAGAAAAATGATGCTTTCAGCCCAAAAAACCTGCTCAGGCAGCTATTAAAATTAGAGCAGTGTGGGCATTCACCGCATAAAGATCAAACGGCTAAAGTGATGGTAGCAGTAGTTGAATGTTTGAACGGCACACATTAACCGTGCACCTTAAGCGCGCAAACTATGCACGTATTTTTGCCAAATCGTCTGCGCTCAACCAACGCCATTCGCCACTGGGTATATCTCCCAAAGTCAAGCTACCCATACTGGCGCGGTGCAGGCCTTCTACGCGGTTGGCTACGGCGGCGACCATGCGTTTGACTTGGTGGTACTTGCCTTCGGTCAAGGTCAGGTCCAAAGTCAGCTCGCCCGTTTGCACGCAAGCGGCAGCGCGCACGGGCTGGGGTGAATCGTCCAGCACCACGCCGGCCAGCAGCTTGGCAATTTGTGC
>JANNCO010000490.1:0-7173 GCA_031386655.1 Polaromonas sp.
CAGCAACATAAATTTTGGTATTTTTTTCCATGCTATTCGTGAGAGCTAAATAATGCATACCCATGCTTCTTAATCAACTCATCGCGTTCAGCAATTTTAAAATCCTCTCGCACCATTTCAACCACCAACTCTTTAAACGTAGTTTTAGGTACCCAGCCTAGCTTATTTTTTGCTTTGCTAGCATCACCCAACAAAGTTTCTACCTCCGTGGGCCTAAAGTAACGTGGGTCTATGCTGACGATGCATTTGCCTGCTGCGTTATAGCCTTTTTCGTCTACGCCTGTGCCGCGCCAAGTAATTGGCATGGTCAACTCGGCTGCGGCTGCGTTGACAAAATCTCTTACGCTGTATTGGGTACCGGTTGCGATAACAAAGTCTTCGGGCTTGTCTTGCTGCAACATCAACCACATCATTTCTACATAGTCGCGGGCGTGGCCCCAGTCGCGCAATGCGTCCATGTTGCCAAGATACAAACAATCTTGCAAACCTAGCTTTATACGCGCTAAAGCACGGGTGATCTTGCGCGTGACAAAGGTTTCACCGCGAATGGGGGACTCATGGTTAAACAGTATGCCGTTGCAGGCATACATGCCGTACGCTTCACGGTAATTGACTGTAATCCAGTAGGCATACAGCTTGGCCACAGCGTAGGGGCTGCGAGGATAAAAAGGCGTGGTTTCTTTTTGTGGTGTTTCCTGTACCAGCCCATACAGCTCAGAAGTAGATGCTTGATAAAAACGCGTCTTTTTTTGCAGGCCCAAGATACGCATGGCTTCCAGTACGCGCAGCGGGCCCAAGGCATCAGAGTTTGCCGTGTATTCAGGCTCTTCAAAAGAAACTGCCACATGGCTTTGTGCGGCTAAGTTGTAAATTTCGTGCGGCTGCACTTTTTGGATAATCTGCGTCAAGCTGGACGAGTCAGTCATATCGCCATGGTGCAAGTAGAACGGTTTGCCATGCTCATGCGTATCGTGGAACAGATGGTCGATACGTGCTGTATTGAACAGCGATGTGCGGCGTTTAATGCCGTGCACTTCGTAGCCTTTGTTTAGCAAAAATTCAGCCAGATACGCGCCGTCTTGACCTGTAACGCCGGTGATGAGTGCTGTTTTCTTAATCTCTGCCATTTTTATCCTTCATGCGTTCAATATCATCTTCAGCCAGATAGGCGCCCGAGCGTACTTCGATAATTTCAAGCTCATCGCTGCCGGGGTTGCTTAACTGGTGGGTTTGGCCTATCTGGATAGTCAACGACTGATTTTGAGTTAGAACGATAACTTCATTATCGCGGGTTACTTTGGCGGTACCTTTGATCACCACCCAATGCTCCGCCCGTTGGCGGTGCACTTGCAGGCTTAGGCTGCAACCGGGTTTAACCCATACGCGTTTGACCTCAAAGTGCGCACCTTGGTCCAGGGTGTCTGACCAGCCCCAAGGGCGGGTGACTTTGCGGTGCAGCACTGATTCTGCATGGTTCAGCGCTTCTAGCTGTTCTACCACCTGCTTCATATTGTCCACATGGTCGCGGTGCGCAACCAGTACAGCATCTACAGTGTCCACAATAACTGCATCTTGCAAGCCCAAAGTCACTACCGTTCTGTAGGGGGCATGGATGTAGGTATTGCCAGTGTCCACAGCCACCCCGTTACCCACAATACGGTTGCCAGATGCGTCGGGCGCTGTCAGCTGGGCTACAGCGTCCCAGCTGCCCACATCGCTCCATTGGCCTGTAAACGGTACCACTACCACTTGGGGGTGCGGCTCTAGTATGGCGTAGTCAATGCTTTGGCTGCGGGTGGCGTTAAAACTGTGTGGCTCGGGACGCACAAAACTATGCAGCCCCATCTTTTCATGCTGCGCTGCTTGCTGCGCGGGGCGGCAGCTTTGCAAAATATCTGGCGCATACTTTTCAAACGCATCCAGCAAAACGTTGGCTTTGATAAGAAAAATACCTGCATTCCACAACACATCGTCTTGCAGTAGCATTTTTTGTGCGGCTGCCAAGGCGGGTTTTTCAATAAATTGCCGGACGGCAAAACTGCCGTCTCCACGCGCAGCGCCTTTGGCGATATAGCCGTAACCCGTACTGGGAAATGTAGGTAGCACGCCAAATGTCACGATAGCCCCCGCACTTGCAGCCGGTACACCAGTGTTGACCATAGCCATAAAACCCTGTGCATCAGGTATGTGGTGGTCTGCGGGGCAAAAAAGCAGCAGGCTGTCGGCTGGCGCGCCCAGCGCGGCCATCAGCATCGCAGCCGCAGTGCCTCTGGCCGTGGGTTCCAAAATGACAGTGCCAGTAACTTGGGCAGCGTCCATTGCCTCTACCACTAAAAACCGGTGCTCTTCTGCGCTGATACATACTACCTGCTGGCCCAGCAGCGCCACGCGGTTCAGTGTGGTTTGCAATAGGCTTTTGTCGCCTATTAATGGTACAAATTGTTTGGGGTGGCTTTTGCGGCTCAGTGGCCATAGCCGTGTGCCCGCGCCGCCACAGAGAATAACAGGGGTGATCATTGCCTTAGATTCTACTTGCGCTGCGCAGTGGCGATTTGATCACCCGACAAGCTATGGAGGGTGGGCTGCAGCAGCTAATGTCATACTTGGACGCATGAAAATCTTGATTACAGGGGCCTCAGGTTTTGTAGGGTCAGCCGCAGCGGGCGTGTTTGACGCTAAAGGGTGGGACGTCGTGGCGCAATCACGCCAACAGGGCCGCACAACGCCAGTCCATCCGCGCATCAGGCACGTTACAGCCGAGCTTGCCGACCCTACCCTATTGGCACCGCACTTGGTCGGCACGCAGGCCGTGCTACACACTGCTGCACGGGTGCACCAAGTCAGCGACAACGCCAGTAACCCATTGCAGCTGTACCGCCAGGTCAATACAGAACAAACACTGGCTTTGGCCCACTTGGCCGCCCAGCAGGGCGTGAAGCGCTTTGTGTTTCTAAGCTCGGTCAAAGTCAACGGCGAATGGTCTGCCCCGGGGCAGCCTTTAACTGCTGACGGCCCCACCCAGCCAACCGACCCTTATGGCAAAAGCAAATGTGAGGCTGAGGCAGGCCTGCGGGCTATGGCTTTACACACGGGTATGGAGGTGGTGATCGTCCGCCCGCCCTTGGTGTACGGCCCGGGAGTTAAAGCGAACTTTTTAACCATGATGCAGTGGCTGCAGCGCGGCATTCCGCTGCCACTGGGGGCGATTAGCAACCAGCGCAGCTTGGTGGGGCTGGGCAATTTAGTCGACTTGCTGGAAAAGTGCAGCATGCACCCGGCCGCCGCCAACCAAACGTTTTTGGCCAGCGATGGACATGATGTGTCGATCACAGAGCTTTTATACGCACTGGCGCATGCACTCAAAGTCAAACCCCGGTTAATTCCCGTGCCGCAAACGGTTTTAGAAGGCGTTTTGTCGTTACTGGGACGCGCGGACATGGCCCAGCGCTTGTGTGGCAATTTAGCGGTAGATATAGATAAAACACGAAGTATGCTGGACTGGACACCGCCCTACACGCTGGCCCAAGGTTTACAAGCCACTGCGGCGCATTATTTGGCCACTAAGCTACCGTAACACCACCCTGTGCGCCAGCCAAACCCCAGCCACTTAAAATACGGGATTGGGCGCATAGTTGCCCGTAGCGATTGCCTGTAGGCCTGCCCTGCTAACGCCTGGATAATCGCCCCCACTTTGACAACTCTATTGCACTTGCGCTTTATGAACACGACTACCCAACACGCTCCAGCCACTAGCCCCGCCACAGCAACCGAGGCCCAAGACGAAAACAAGCTGATCGCCGAGCGCCGCGCCAAGCTGCAAACAATTCGTGCTGTGCAGTCTGCCGGCGGGCCGGTGGCTTTTCCCAACGACTTTAAACCCGCAGACACTGCCGCTGCATTGCACGCCCAATATGGCAGTAGTGATATGCCCGGCAGCGACGACGCCACACAACCCGCCTGCGTTGCTGGCCGCATGATGCTCAAACGCGTGATGGGCAAGGCCAGCTTTGCTACCGTGCAAGACGGCTCTGCGGGGCTAGATGGCGTGAGCCGCATCCAGCTGTATGTGACCAAAGACGCGATTGGCGAAGAAGCTTATGAAGCCTTCAAGCATTGGGACTTGGGCGATATTCTGGGCGCACATGGCAAGCTGTTTAAAACTAAAACAGGCGAGCTGACCCTCAAAGTCACGTCTGTCCGCCTGCTGACCAAAAGCCTGCGCCCGCTGCCCGACAAGTTCCACGGCATTGCCGACCTGGAGGTAAAGTACCGCCAGCGCTATGTTGATTTGATCACCGACGAAGCAGCGCGCGAGCGCTTTCGCGCACGCAGCAAAGCCGTTACGTCGATGCGCAACTTTATGGTGGACAACGGCTTTTTGGAGGTGGAAACACCCATGCTGCACCCTATTCCGGGAGGGGCCAACGCCAAGCCATTTACCACGCACCACAACGCGCTAGACCAGGAAATGTTTTTGCGTATCGCGCCCGAGCTGTATTTGAAACGCTTGATTGTGGGTGGCTTTGACCGCGTATTTGAGATCAACCGCAGCTACCGCAACGAAGGTATCAGCGTGCGGCACAACCCCGAATTTACCATGATGGAGTTTTACGCGGCGTATTGGAACTACCAAGATTTGATGACCTACACCGAGGCGTTAATTCGTGATGTAGCGATGAAAGCCACTGGCAGTTTGCAGCTGAACTACAGCGGCAAACCAGTCGATTTGGCGCAGCCATTTGAGAGATTGTCCATCCGTGAAGCGATCGTCAAGCACACTGAAGCCGGTCAGCAATTATCCAACAGCACGGGCGTTGCAGTAGACAACAAAGAATGGCTCATCAACGCTGTGCGCAAGCTGGGGCATAAAGAAGACGCTAGCAAATTAGCAGCGCGCAGCCTCGCATCGCTGCAGGTGCTGTACTTTGAGGAAACAGTAGAAGACAAGCTGTGGCAGCCCACCTTTATTTGCGAACACCCCACCGAGATCTCGCCACTGGCGCGCGCCAACGACAGCAACCCCGAGATTACCGAGCGTTTTGAGCTGTACATCACGGGCCGCGAATTTGGCAACGGCTTTAGCGAATTAAACGACGCCGAGGAACAAGCCGCACGCTTTGCCGCGCAGGTTGACGCCAAAGACAGTGGCGACGACGAGGCCATGTACTACGACCATGATTTTGTGCGCGCGCTGGAATACGGCATGCCGCCCACAGGGGGCTGCGGCATTGGCATAGACCGCCTGATGATGCTGCTGACCGACAGCTCCAGCATCCGCGATGTGATCTTGTTCCCAGCTTTAAAACACCAGGTGCAGCCATGACACAGTTGCACATCGACATCGCCAGCGACATTGTCTGCCCCTGGTGCTACATTGGCAAACGGCATTTGGAACAGGCGCTCGAGTTGTTTGCCGACGAATACCCCAACGCGCCCGCGCCGACTGTGTCGTGGCTGCCGTTTCAGCTCAATCCCGACATGCCAGCAGACGGCATGTCGCGGGATGAATACGTAGAACGCAAGTTTGGCCGCCCCGCGCACGAGGTATACGAGCGGGTGCGCACCGCGGGTGAGGCAGTCAATCTGCCGTTTGCCTTTGACAGCATCGAGCGCCAGCCCAATACCAGCAAAGCCCACGCTTTGGTGGAGCTGGCAGCGCAGTACGACTTGCAATCACAAGTCAAAGAGGCCTTGATGCACGCCTACTTTTGCGACGGCGGTGACCTGACCGACGATGCCGAGCTGGGCAGCATCGCCACCCGCTGCGGCCTGCCGGTGCAAGCGGTTATCGCCCAGCTGCAAGACCCAGCGGCACTGGCGCGCGTAGCCGAGCAAGACGCCCGCTTGCGCGGCCTGGGCATTACCGGTGTGCCGTTTTTTATCTTCAACCAAAAAATAGTTTTATCAGGCGCGCAGCCAGCAGAGGAACTGCTCAACGCCATGGTGCAAGCGCTGGACTAAAAAGTGCAGCTTGGCTGAAATAACCCGTTCAACCTGTATTTTTATATGCTAAATCGGCTGTTTAGGCCGTAGAACCTGCTCAACCAGCTATGAAATTAATAGTAAATGACATCCAACTAGAGGTAGAAGATACGGGGGGCGCGGGCACGCCCGTGCTGCTGATTATGGGCCTGGGCATGCAGCTGACGGCTTGGCCGCCTGCGATGGTGCAGGGCTTGGCAGACGCAGGCTACCGCGTGCTTCGCCTGGACAACCGCGACATTGGCCTGTCAGAGCACTTTGACCACTTGCGTACGCCTAACTTGCTGCTGGCCGCGCTAAAACACCGCATGGGCATAGCGATTAAGCCGCCCTACAGCCTGCAAGATATGGCCGCTGACGCACTGGGCGTACTGGACGCGCTGGGCATTGCAGGCGCCCACATTATTGGCGCGTCGATGGGCGGCATGATCGCGCAGCGCCTGGCGCTGCTGGCCCCACAGCGCACCCTCAGCCTCACCAGCATCATGAGCACGAGTGGCGCACGCGGCCTGCCGCAGGCCAAACCCGCCGTCATGCGCGCGCTGATGTCGCGCCCCAAAGCCACGGACACCAGCGCCCTCATAGCGCATGGCATTCGCTTGTTTAACATCATCGGCAGCCCCGGCTTTCCCACCGACCCGCAGCAAATGCACCAGCGCGTGGCGGCCAGCTTGGCCCGCAGCAACCACCCGGCAGGTTCGTTGCGCCAGATGGTGGCCATAGCCGCTGACAGCACGCGGGCAGAGCTACTGCGCAGTGTGCGCTGCCCCACCCTGGTGCTGCACGGCAATGCAGACCCGCTGGTGCCCTACGCCTGTGGCGAGGACACTGCGCGCCGCATACCTGGCGCGCAGTTGGTAGGTATCCACGGCATGGGGCATGACCTGGCACCCGGTGTGATTGCCGCACTGCTGCCGCATATGCTGCCTTTTTTAGCTGCGCACCCACCTGCCAGCTCGCCTGGCAGTCCATCCACCAGCCCATCCACCAGCCCACCCAGCAGCATACTCACCAGCTCATCTGCAAGCCTAGATACACACCCCGCGACATGACCCATCCAGCCAACCTCCCCGAGCAATCCCAGCTAGGCAAAAGCAGTGCCTACATCGACCAGTACGATGCATCGCTGCTCTACCCCATAGCCCGGCAAACTAAACGTGACGAGCTGGGCATTGCAGGCACTCTGCCCTT
>JANNCO010000496.1:0-8197 GCA_031386655.1 Polaromonas sp.
TGCCGACCGCCCTCATACTGGGGGTACCAGAAATCGGTCGGTCGGCATACGCTATCTCACTTGCAACCAACTTAGCGCGCTACCGGTAGTTACTGGGTAGTTTGCAGAGGAACTACCCATAATCAGCACAGTAGTATCTGTCGAAGCACGGGCTGTTAAAACCAAGCAAAGAATAATGTGACGAGTCGGGTCCGTCTCGATGAAAAATATGCAGCAAGGCGCGCGTTGATGAAGGCAGCGCACCAAAGACCATTATTCGCGCGTGTTTGCGGAATATTTTTCGCGAAAGAGATGCCCGGCTCGAGTCCAGCCTTCCGGCGCGCACACGAACCCAGTGACCAAGCAAGCCGCTGCATACGAGAATCAAGTGATCAGTTCCCAAGCACGAGCCACAAAAACCTAGTCACAATCACCCGCATGCCAACACCTAAGCCCGAACCAAAGCAATGGGACATCTTCTGCCAAGTGGTCGACAATTTTGGCGACATTGGCGTGTGTTGGCGCCTGGCTTGCAACTTGGCCCAGCGCGGCCAGCAAGTACGTTTGTGGGTAGATGACCCCAGCGCGCTACAGTGGATGGCACCGCACGCGCAAGTAGATGATGCAGATCCAACCCAGCCAGTACAGGTGCGCACTTGGACACAGCACGCCCCGCGCATTGGCGTTGATGCACCCGGCGACGTAGTCATAGAGGCTTTTGGCTGCACCATAAACCCGGCATGGGTAATGAGTCGTACTACTATTAATTCGATAGCTGCCCGAGCAGGTAGTACGGCTTCAAACCACGATTTGGCACTTAAAAATGTACTTTTAACCGAGCATTCTTTGCTATGGATCAACCTAGAATACTTAAGCGCCGAGGACTACGTTGCACGCAGCCACGGCCTGCCCTCACCCGTCATGGCGGGGCCTGCAGCCGGCATGACCAAATGGTTTTTCTACCCCGGGTTTACGTACGGCACTGGCGGTTTGCTGCGCGAGGCAGACCTTGCCCTGCCCGATGTTTTGCCTTGGGCGCCAGGCGGCATGCAAGGTGTCAGCCTGTTTTGTTACGAAAGCCCCGCATTGCCCCAACTACTGCAGCAGCTGGGCCTGGGCCCGCACAGCACCCAGTTGCAGGTTACCCACGGACGCGCCAGCACTGCAGTGCAAACAGCCCTGCAAACGCTGCAAAACCCAGTCTCTAGCAATCAATTTAACAATGGAATACCCCTCCAGGGCACATCAAACCTGCTCAACCAGCTATTAAATTCAGAGCATTTGAATTCAGAGCATTTGGACATTAACTACCAAGTGCCAATGCCCCAGCCCTGCTACGACGCACTGCTGCGCAGTTGCCACCTGAACGTGGTGCGGGGCGAAGACAGCTTGGTACGCGCCCTGTGGGCTGGCCAAGCATTGGTGTGGCATATCTACCCCCAAAGCGACGGTGCCCACGCAGCCAAACTAGACGCTTTTTTAAACTGGCTGGACGCCCCTGCCGACCTGCGCCTGTTTCACCATGTGTGGAACGGCCTAAGCCAGCAACCCCTGCCCACCATTTCAACGATGGCTTGGGCTCAAGTAACGCAACGGGCCCGAACGCGGTTGCTTTTACAAAACGATTTGGCGAGCCAGCTGATAGATTGGTGCGCAATGCGCAAACAATCTTAGTTATATGTAACGCTCAGAGGCAAAATCCTAACGATTAGTATTTTAATATTACAAAAACCAATATAATGGCGTTTCCTAACGTAACAAACTTATCACCATGCAATTTCTTCGCACATTGGCGTGCATCAGCTTCGCTGCTAGCGTGATGTTTGGCACACCTGCGCAAGCGCAAACAGCATCTTGCAGCGCACCCGGCAAAGACGGCATTACTTTCTCGCAGCCCTCGTACTACCCTGGCAATGCTACGGCCACAGCGGGTAACACCAACATCACGTTAGGCACATTGCGCGCCGCAGGCGGCACCAATTTGCCCGCCAACAGCGGCACACCTGGCACCACTGCACTGTCGCCCGGTGACTTGGTCATGATTATCCAAATGCAAGATGCCCAGTACAACAACGCCTCTACGGTTGCCTACGGCGACAGCAGCACAGGCCGCGGCTGGACCAACCTGAACAACAGCGGCAAGTACGAATTTCGCCGTGTAGTCAGCTTCACAGGCGGTAATTTGGTCATCGACCAAGGCTTGGCTAACACCTACACCCGTGCAGCCCCCTCCGCGGGTACTGGCACAGCCGAGAACGGCAACCGCCGCTTTCAGGTTATCCGTGTGCCGCAATTTTCCACCCTCACTATGCCCACAGGCGTCACGTCACCACCGGCCTGGAACGGCGAAACCGGTGGCGTTTGGGTAGTAGACGTTGCAGGCAACTTGAACATGAACGGCGCAACGGTAGACGCCACTAGCCTAGGCTTCAGGGGCGCAGGCGGCTGGCCCAACTACCCTGAAAACGGTAATGTGGCTTACGCGAATACCCGAACCTTCGAGACCACGGTTAACCCGTTTTGCTCAACCAACTATGACAGTATTACCACTACTGTGGGCGTGTACGCCAACGTAGGCGCTTCTAAAGGCGAGGGCATAGCGGGCACGCCGCGGCTTATTCGACGTCAAGCCACTACCGACAGCGGCACCTACGAAACTCCGTTTGCTTACCAAGATTTGGGGACAGGCAACGTAGGCTATGCCAACGGCGCATTTTTAGCGCGCGGTGCGCCGGGTAATGCGGGCGGTGGCGGTACACAGCACAACGCTGGCGGCGGCGGCGGATCCAACGCAGGCCAAGGCGGTGTGGGTGGTAATACGTTTGCGTTTTACAGCGCTACCAACACGGGTAACTGTGTCACGTTAACCACCAGCTTCTTTGGCTGCGGCGGCGACGGCGCGCGCGCCGTAGGTGGCTTGGGTGGCGGCACCCTGGCCGCCAGCATCAACAACTTGATCATGGGCGGCGGCGGCGGCGCGGGCGACAGCAACAATGCCTGCGACAACCTCACCACGCCCCAGGCAGCTGCTGGCAATGGCGGTGGCATTATTTTTGTTCGTGCAGGCACGGTATCTGGCAATGGCAGTTTGCTGGCCAACGGACAAAACGCCTTACCCGGCGGGCGTGACGCTGCAGGCGGCGGCGGTGCAGGCGGTACAGTGGTGGTACTAACCAATACCAACACCCCTGCATTGGCTATTCAAGCCAACGGCGGCGAAGGCGGCAATACCGCTTATGCGGGGTCTGGCGGCGTAGCCACAACTTTCTTACGAGCTGGTGAAACCCAAGGCCCTGGTGCTGGTGGCGGTGGCGGAGCAGTAGTGCGTTCGTCCAACATTCCGGCTGCAGGCGGCTTTACCTCGGTTGCATTTAACGGAGGAGCAGGCGGCCGCGTGTTTCCAGTTAACGGCAACACCGGTATTAGCAATGGCTACGGCGCGGGCGCAGGTGGCGGCGTAGCGGCTTCGGCACCTTTTGTGCCGACTTTGTTTAGCCAAGACGCCAATTGCCTGCCCCAATTGCAGGTCAACAAAATTACCACAACACCCGTGGTAGCGTTTCCCGACAGTACCACCGCGCAGTACGTCATATCTATTGCCAACACAGGCCCAGGCACCGCTGTGGGCGTCACGTTGGCCGACACGCTGCAAACACCGTTCCAGTACGCGCCCGCTACTGCACCCAACAACCAAATCGGGCTGACCTATGCAGGTAATGCAGCAGGCCCCGCCAGCCCCACCACAGGCACGGGCACGCAAAGCTTCGTGGTAGGCACACCTGGCAGCAACACCACCAGCACGGCATTCTTCATTCCACCCAACGCCACGGTCACCTACACCGTCACCGTTGTGGTCAACGGTGACGGCCAAACGCCCACGCTGAACATTGCGTACCAAAATACGGCCACCGTGAACTACCTGGACCCATTCCGCAATACCAACACTGCCCAGGTAACGCCTGGCACGCCCTACACAGGCACCAGCACCATAGCAGGCGGTACTAACTACAACTCTGCCAGCTCCACCCAAGAAGACGTACGCGTGTTGGGCAGTGTCAACCTGCAAATTACCAAGACCAACAGCTTGGGCACCTTGACTGCAGGCGGCACTACCGCCTACACCATCACAGTGGCCAATTTGGGCTCGTTCCCAGCGGCCAGCGCCACGCTGGCTGACCCAGCAGCAGCAGGTTTAAGCTGCACGACGGTCACTTGCCAGTCGTTTGGTACGGCAGTATGTCCCACAGCGCCACTGGCTATCAACACGCTGCAAACTACAGGCTTGGTGATACCGCTGCTACCCCCCACTACGGGTAACCCACCTGCCAATCGGCTGGTGTTTACCGTGAGCTGCGGTGTCAGTGCAACCGGGCAGTAGCGTACTTGCTAAGCACTACAGGCCTAAATACAGCGTTAAAACGCGCTAAAATCATAGGTCAAAATAACAGTTTCTGTGCAGATACCCTGCACTCCTACCGCAGCAGCCTTATCAAAAGCCCCAAGATTTAACACCTTGGGGCCATCCGGCGCAGCACAGCTTGAAGAGTCCACTATGAAAATAGCACAAGAAATCCGCGCAGGCAATGTCATCATGCACGGCAAAGACCCCATGGTCGTTTTAAAAACAGAGTACAGCCGCGGCGGCCGCAACAGCGCCACCGTACGCATGAAGCTGAAAAGCCTGATCGGCAGCTTTGGCACCGAAAACGTCTTCAAAGCCGACGACAAAATTGACCAAGTTATATTGGACAAAAAAGACTGCACCTACAGCTACTTTGCCGACCCGATGTATATCTGCATGGACGCCGAATTTAACCAGTACGAGGTTGAGGCCGAAAACATGGGCGATTCGCTGAACTACCTGGAAGACGGCATGGAGCTGGAAGTGGTGTTCTACGATGAAAAAGCCATCTCGGTAGAACTGCCCACCAGTGTAGTGCGCGAAGTCACCTGGACCGAGCCCGCAGTTAAAGGCGACACCTCGGGCAAAGTGCTCAAGCCTGCCAAAATCGCTACTGGCTTTGATGTGGGTGTACCTATTTTTGTAGCCCAAGGCGACAAAATCGAAATCGACACCCGCACGGGCGAATACCGCAAGCGCGTATAACTTTAAGAACTGTCAATAGCTTGCGTACATGCACCAAGTTGTGAACTTAGCATAGCTCAACTGCAAAAAAGCTCCTTCGGGAGCTTTTTTAATTCATTTTTGTATGACTGTATTGTCACTCGCTGTGACAATTTATGTGCAGGCTTGCATCCGCGCCGCGCTTTATGGTTGGCCCGCGCTAAGCAGCTCGCGTACCTCGGTGACCGAGCCTTCGTCATCCAGAATAAGGGCTAAGGTAGACGGTTTGCCCCGCACATCCCATCGACTGCCCGCACGCATGGTTAACAGCAAGCAAAAAGGATTTTCAGCCACAGCGCGAACGCGAACAATGTCTGTCAAGGCAATTTTAAAACGCTCAAGCTGACTGCCCCGCAGCAGGCTTTTGCGCTGCCCAGTCACACGCAGCACATCGTCCTGACAACGCAACTCCCCTTTGCCCACCAAGCCAAAAACACCTGCGCGCAGCCAGCTGCCTCCAAAATCTACCGTGAAAGTAGGCCACAGCGCGGATGCCAGCCCCGGCATAACAGGCACGCGCCCCGTGGCCAGATCGGTCTTCTCCCGCCGGTCTGCCAGCAACTGCGCCACTGTCATCATCAGCCCGTCGCTGCGCATAACCTGGGTCTCTTTGGGAAGTAGTTTTTTCATGCGCATGCCTACCACCGTGCGGCGGTCAAACGGGCCAATCTGCTTGTTTTGCAGCAGCAGGCGATAGCTGTAGGGAGAAGCAAATGTCATGGCGCGCAGATAAAAAGGATCAATTAACGTGTGTTGATGCACGCCGCATGCCAGCCCCACGCAGCATGCCAACTAGTCCAAAAAACTTGGGCCATTGCATGCCAAACCACTAAAATAAAACCTATGGAAAACACCCAGAACTTAAACGAACAACCCATTGCCGACGCCTGGGCCACTCTGCAAGCCCACGCCGACAAAGGCGCGCTGCTGCAGCCCGATGCCAACCGCCTGGCCTTTGCTGACCCCGAGTTTTTGCTGTCGCGTGAAGTGCGCGGTATTCGCATGCAACTGGAAATGCTCAAACCCGAGCTGGCGCTGGCGGCCTATGGCGTAGAAAGTACGATTGTTGTGTTTGGTGGTGCGCGTTTTTGCAGCCCCGAAGAGGCGCAAAACGCCTTAACTGCAGCGCAGGCCACGGGCGATGGAGCAGCCCTGGCCAAAGCCCAGCGCTTGGTTCGCACCGCGCTCTACTATGCCCAGGCCCGCGTTTTTGGCCGCCTGGTTGCCGAGCATAGCCAACAGTGCGCTGCCAAAGACAAGCTGTTTATCTGCACCGGTGGCGGCCCCGGCGTAATGGAAGCTGCCAACCGCGGCGCACAGGACGCAGGTGGCGTCAGCGTGGGCCTGAACATCGCCCTGCCCCATGAGCAAGGCGCCAACGCCTACGTCACCCCCGAACTGAGCTTTAAATTCCACTACTTTGCCTTACGCAAAATGCACTTTATGATGCGCGCCAAAGCCTTGGTGGCGTTCCCCGGAGGCTTTGGCACACTAGACGAATTGTTTGAAGTGCTGACCCTGGTGCAAACGCGCAAAGCCAAGCCCGTGCCCATCTTTCTGTATGGCTCCGATTATTGGAAAAAACTCATTAATTTTGACGTGCTGGTAGACGAAGGCGCTATCTCGCCCGACGACGTGAAGCTGTTTCAGTACGTAGACGACCCACAAGCTGCGTGGAACGAGATTAAACGCTTTTATGCGCTTACATAAATTTCTTCAACCCACCTCAACTACCTGAACCGAGCTAATGTATGAGCAGTCAATTTGGCCTGTCCACCAGCACGCACTACACCAAAGGCAGCGGTGTCAACCATTATGAGAACTTCCCCGTAGCCTCATGGCTGTGCCCGGCCCGGCTGCGCCCCGCCATTGCCGCTATCTACTGGTTTGCGCGCACCGCAGACGACATAGCCGACGAAGGCAACGCTACCATCGCGCGCCGCCTGTCAGACCTGGCCGCCTACCGCGCCAATTTGCACGCCTGCGCCAAAGGCTATGGCACCGCAGGCCGCTGGGCTGGGTTGTTTGACAATCTGTCGCCCCACATTGCGCAGCAGCACATGCCCGTGCAACTGCTAGACGACTTGCTTAGCGCCTTTGTGCAAGACGTGCAGTACACCGCCGCCAACCACTGGTACACCGACCATAGCGAGCTAGTGCAGTACTGCACTATGTCAGCCAACCCTGTGGGCCGCTTGCTGCTGCATCTGTACGGCATCAGCGACCCGGTAGCGCTGGCAGAGTCAGACGCTATTTGCACAGCGCTGCAGCTGATCAATTTTTGGCAAGATGCCGGGCGCGACATGCAGCAGCGCCGCTACTACCTGCCGCTGGATTTGATGGCCGAACATAGCGTGACACCACTGGATCTGCTGGAACACAAAGACACCGATAAAACTATGCTTTTAATAGCAGCTTGCGCAGACATTGCTTGGGCTACCATGCAAAAAGGCCTTAAATTGCCGGCCAGAGTGCAGCGCCAGCTAGGCGGCTTTGACGGCTGGCGCGCCGGGCTAGAGCTGCGCTGCGTTATTCAAGGTGGCCTGCGCATTCTGGACAAAACCCGCGCCCTGCGCCACCGCACCATAGGCCAACGCCCCAAGCTAGGCCGCTGGGACGCGTGCGTAGTGCTATGGCGTGCCTTGCGCATGTGATGATTTTGGAAAGAGACCAGACCGAACATTGTTTTACTGTTCGAGTTAGGTAACTGCAACGCAAAACAAAGGTTACCCACAACTTGCGCTAACCACAATATGCCAAAAGCTTTAAAGCACGCGCTGTAGCTGTTATGCACTATTACGACGGTTTGTATCCAAATTAACAAATAGAAACAATTTGTTTTGTTTGTTAAAAATTCAAAAACTATAGCAAGCTATCTTTTGATAGCAACAAAAAACAGCAATATTTGTTGCGCGAAAATTTCATCATTTAATTTTTGCATGCTTTCATTCCAATTATGACAATATCGTAATTATTGATTGCTGCAGTCAATCACTGAATGCCTAGATACTTTAGCCAATCTAATGTCTAAGTACAAAAATTGATCATGCATTTACACAACTTACGAACTATAAAATTATTAAATACATTTCT
>JANNCO010000023.1:0-2374 GCA_031386655.1 Polaromonas sp.
ACCTCGCGGTCACGCAGCACCGCACGGTGTGCCCATGCCAAACGGACCTTCGGCCCTTTACTGTTTGTCATAGGCACACCGTACGTTGCTGCGCTTCACTGGCGTGGTGACTAGCAAGTGGGTAGCAACCCCGATGTAGCAATGATCTAAATTTACCTTGACCATCACAGTGCGAATCCCCAGCGCACTACAAGCGACCGGCTGTGGCCTAGGCCTGTTGCCACCCGTTGAGCCACGGGCTCGAAGCACGGAAAAATGGGGATCAGAAATTTAGATGTCTGAGCGCAGCGAGGCTCGTTATTTCCCCCGGAGTGAGTACTGGAGATGCTTGCCGAAGGCCCGTGGTGTCGAGTGGCAAAAGGCCTAGGCTACAGCCGGTCGCGTGCAAAAACAACGACCTAATCAACGCGAAACAAACCAACGCGAAAAAAACACCCTAAAACACACTTCGAACGGCATTTTGAATAACAAAACAGGCCAACAACCCAAGTAAAACCTGCTCAAGCAGCTATTGAATTTGTAGCAAATTTAAAAGCTTTGCAGCCACAGCATCAACGCACCGCTTCGGGTTGCTTTAAACTTTGCACAATGTCCACTACCGACGACGCAGCTGCAGCGACTGTGCATACGCCTTGCCTAGCCAACGTGTAGGCGTGCCGCGAGTTGGCGGCGGTGCGCATAATGGACCACTGCGGGTCTGCAGCTACAGTCCAGCCGCTGTCTTTGTTGTAGCGTGCAAAAGTTTTAAATTCTTCGGTGGCGCAACGAATGGCCTCGTACATGGCGTTCACCACGCCACCCGATGATTGGGCCACCACCACATAGCGCACCGTGCCATCGGCGGCAATGCTGATGGTTTGCGGGTCAATGCCCCACTTCAATGCAGAGCCGACCGAAACGTCGAACGGGATCAACCGCTTCACCTCAAACGCCGGTGGGGGTGCTGCAGGTGTTTCAGCCAATTCCGAGCCCGGCGATGTGGCCTGCGCCAGCACGGCACAGCTACACAACGCCAGCGCCACCACCACGGCCCAAGTGCGCGCCAGGCCATGGGCTGACCAGAGCGCTAGTTCAGGGCTCATGCTGCGTCGTGCTGATGTCACTGGCTTGGTCGGGGCTGTGGTGGTCAGCGTCATGCAGTGCATGCACTTGCTGGGCTGACGTGATGATGCGGCTGCCGACAGCGGCCTGTGCATAAGCGCTTTGCGAATGCGGGTCAAAACTGGCACCAGGGGGCAGCTCCACATCGGCAAAATGGTGGCGATGGTGTCCGTCGTCATGGTCGGCATGCTGGTCTTGGCCCAAAGTGGCGATGTAGGCACCGCGTTCGCCAAAGCGGCGGCGCTGCTGGTAGCGCGAATCTGCACGAGTGCCAAAAGCTTCGTCGCAGGTGTAACCGTCGTGGCGCGGCAAAAAGCGCGACAGCTCGGTCAGAGCCATCTCGTAGACGCCGCGTTTAAACTCCACCACCACGTCCAGCGGTACCCAGTAGTCGTTCCAGCGCCAGGCGTCAAACTCGGGGTGGTCGGTGGCGCGCAAATTCAGGTCGGTGTCAAAACCTACCAGCTGCAGTAAAAACCAAATTTGTTTTTGGCCACGGTAATGGCCCCGCGATTCGCGGCGGATAAACCTGTCCGGCACCTCATAGCGCAACCAGTCGCGGGTGCGTGCCACAATGCGCACGTGGTCAGCTTTGAGGCCCACCTCCTCGTGCAACTCGCGGAACATGGCTTGCTCGGGGTTTTCTCCCCGGTCAATGCCACCCTGCGGAAACTGCCAGCTGTGGGTGCGAATGCGCTTACCCCAAAACACCTGGTTTCTCTGGTTGAGCAAGATGATGCCGACGTTCGGGCGAAAGCCGTCCCGGTCAAGCATAATCAACTCCAATTTTTTAAACTTAAGTTCATTATGCACGCCCGGTTGCTCAGCGCAACCCTCTGTTGCATTTTTTCCGCGCAGTTACCATTGATTTTGTAAAGTTACCCGCCATGAAAGCCAGCCAGTTCCTAGTCTCCACCCTTAAAGAAGCCCCAGCTGATGCCGAGGTAGCCAGCCACCAGCTGATGACCCGCGCCGGCATGATCAAAAAGCTGGGCGCTGGCATTTACACCTACATGCCCATGGGCCTGCGCGTGATCCGCAAGGTTGAAGCCATCGTGCGCGAGGAGATGAACCGCGCAGGCGCTATTGAATGTGTCATGCCCGTTATTCAGCCTGCTGAGCTATGGCAAGAAACCGGCCGCTTCACCACCAACGGCCCTGAGCTGCTGCGCATCAAAGACCGCCACGACCGCGACTTTATCGTGCAACCTACCAGCGAAGAATGCGTGACCGACATTGCACGCCAAGAATTTAAAAGCTACAAACAGCTGCC
>JANNCO010000024.1:0-4022 GCA_031386655.1 Polaromonas sp.
GAACCCCGGGCCTTCGGCAAGCATCTCCAGTACTCAAAATGGGGGAAATTTATAAACTCGCTGCGCTCAGACATCTAAATTTCTGATCCCCATTTTTCCGTGCTTCGAGCCCGGGGCTCGAATCGGTGGCGACAGGGCTGCGCCACAGCCGGTCGCTTGTAGCGCGGCTGGAGGTCATTCGCAAAATTAGTCACGCTGTTTGAATTAGCCACTCACGGGTTGTGGTTCACTCTGACCTTTCGCACAATAAATTTGCACCGCTGCCTTCAACCTACTACATCCACCAGGGTGAGCGGTGTGAGCGTGTCGATGAAAAAATTGTAGCGAGGCGCGGCCCACCAACATTAGATGGCTACTACCTCCCGCGTGTGTTCGCGGAGATTTTTTCGCGAAAGACATGTCACGCCGCCCGTCCAAGGTAAACAGCGACACCATGCATTGCCACAGCGGAGTTCAATCCCAAATCAAACCATTAGTACTACAAATTTAATAGCTGCTTGAGCAATATTTGCTTGGCTTAGAAGCACTTTTCGTCAAAAATAATGCCTTCAAAACACCTTAAAACCGTGAAGCCGTATAAAACGCACCAAAATAGCCAGCACCACCGTTGGGCACGCAAATTGCATAAACTGGTGCATGGCATTTGAACTTGACATTGGCTACGCCTCTCTGGCCGGCAAAAAAAACGTGAACGAAGACTTTTGCGCTGCCATGCTGCCTGAGAGCGGGCGTGAAAGCTACGGGGCTATTTGCGCTATTGCCGATGGTGTGAGCACGGGCGGCCAAGGCAAAGAAGCCGCACAAACCACGGTAATGAGCCTGGTGCGCGACTACTTTGATACTCCCGCCACGTGGGACACCACAGTCGCCATAGACCGCGTGCTCAGCGCGCACAACAGCTGGCTGGTAGGCGTAAACCGGCGGCGCAAAAAAGAATACGGGCTTACGACACTCACGGCCATCGTATTACGCGGTCAAAGCTACACGCTGGCCCATGTAGGTGACACGCGGGCCTACCTGCTGCGGGGCGGGCACACCACGCTGCTTACCGCCGACCATGTGGTGGACCACCCCGACATGCGACACCAACTGTTGCGTTCAGTAGGGGCTGACGAGCGCCTGCTGGTGGATTATTCACAAGGTGATTTGCAGGTAGGGGATGTGTTTATTTTGACGACCGACGGTGTGCATGGCACAGTGCCGGGCAGTCGGCTCAAAGTGTTTGCCCAGCTGGCCTCGGCCCAGGCCATAAGCGACCAGTTGGTGCGTGCTGCCATAGACTTGGGCACACACGACAACGCCAGTGCCATGGTACTGCGCGTGCTGGGTGTGCTGGAGGCTACGTTGGGTGACGAAAACCGCCTTGCCTTGGCTTTGCCCGTACCGCCGAAACTTAAAGTAGGCGACGTTATAGACGGCATGACAGTGACCGCCATCGTGGCCGACAGTGGTATCAACCTGCTGTACCAAGTGCGCGACCCCAGCACGCAGCAGCTGTATGCGCTAAAAGCCTTGCACCCCGCGCGCGCGCACGATGCACAAGAGCGTGCCATGCTGGCGCACGAAGCGTGGTTGGCCAAGCGCATGCAAACCAGCCGCGCAGCAGACTATTTGGTGCGCCTGCACGAGCAGCCGCCCACAGGCCAGAGCAGCAGTTTTTACTTGCTGTACGACTGGCACAGTGGTGAGACGCTGGCGCAGCTGCTGTCGGGCCAAGGCAATGCGGGATCGCGGCAAGTCAATTCTGGGATGCGCCAAGGCGCTTTGGGGGTACAGCAGTCCATCGGTGCTGCCAGCCATGCCTTAAAAGCACTGGGCCGCCTGCACAGGCAGGGCGTGGTTCACCGCGACATTAAACCTGCCAACTTGCATTTAGGGGCTGACGGCGTACTGCGCGTGCTCGATTTGGGCGTTGCGATTAGCGGTAATGAACCTGAATCCGCCCGCTATTTGCATGCAGGCACACCCAGCTACATCAACCCAGAGCAGTTTGGCTACAGCGTGCATGGCGATGCTGGCCAGATGGCTGCCAATGCGCAAAGTGATTTGTACGCACTGGGCGTCACGCTGTACCAATTGCTGACTGGCAAGCTGCCCTACGGCGAGGTGCTGCCCTACCAAACAGGCCGCTACTTTCGTGACCCTGTGCCGCCTAGCCGCAACCACCCTGAGGTACCGATTTGGCTAGACCATATTGTGCTGAAAGCCATCGCACGCGACCACAAACTGCGCTTTGAAACCGCAGAAGAATTTTTACTGGCACTAGAGCGCGGTGCATCGCGCCCGCTGGGTGCGTTGCAAGCCACACCCCTGCTGCAGCGCGACCCTACTGCGCTGTGGAAAGCGGCTTTGGCCATGAGCGTGCTGTTTAACTTTCTGCTGGTGACCTGGCTGGTGTTTCTGCCCAAGTAGCTGGGCCACAGCTTTGGTTTGCGTAGTGGCTATCAAAGCCTACCCAAGCCAAGCCCCATAATCTGCCGCATGCAATTCACATCGCCTACGTCTAGTTCATCCCAAGCATGGGCCGCCCACGCCGTGCGCCGTATTGAAGCTGATTACCAAAGATCATCCGATACGCACCTCATCCCCGTGCCGCTGCCGGGCTACCCGGGTATTGATTTGTACTTCAAAGACGAATCCAGTCACCCCACTGGCAGTTTAAAACACCGCTTGGCGCGCAGTTTGTTTTTGTACGCGCTGTGCAATGGCTGGCTGCACCAAGGCAGCACTGTGGTAGAGGCCTCCAGCGGGTCTACCGCCATTTCAGAGGCGTACTTTGCGCGTTTGCTGGGCTTGCCTTTTGTAGCTGTCATGCCCAAGACCACCAGCAGCGAGAAAATTGCCGCTATCGAGTTCTATGGGGGCCGTTGCCATTTAGTGAATGACCCTACTACCATTTACGCTGAATCCGAGCGCTTGGCGCAGGAGCTGGGTGGCCACTATATGGACCAGTTTACCTATGCCGAGCGTGCCACCGATTGGCGGGCCAACAACAATATTGCAGAAAGCATCTTCACCCAGATGAAGCTGGAGCGTTACCCTACACCCGCCTGGCTGGTGGCCAGCGCGGGTACGGGCGGCACGCTGGCCACACTGGGGCGCTATGTGCGCTACCACGCCGACCCCACCCGCAGCACCACGCAAGTGTGCGGGGTAGACGCTGAGCGCAGCGTGTTCTACGACTACTACCATAGCCGCGACACGTCACTGACCATTACCCAAGGCTCGCGTATCGAAGGCATTGGCCGTCCGCGAGTAGAAGCCAGCTTTATGCCCGACGCGATTGATGCGATGGTCAAGGTGCCCGATGTGTGGTCATTAGCTGCCATGCACGCGCTAAGCCATGTGCTGGGCCGCGCAGTGGGCGGCTCTAGCGGCACCAATTTGGTTGCATCGCTGAGTGTGGCGCACCAAATGCAAGCGCAAGGCCACATGGGCTCTATCGTTACCATACTGTGCGACAGTGGCGCGCGCTACAGCAATACGTACTTTAACGATGCTTGGTTGGCTGATTGCGATTTGGTTTGCCACCAGCAGCGCCATGCGGTGGGCCACTGGATGGCTTCTGGCGTAATGCCTGAGGGCATGGGATTGAAGTGCTGAGTGCTATGGATTAAATAGCTGCTTGAGCACCGGAGAGTTGGTTTTTTAGCTTAGTGTGCGCGCCGGTAAGCTGGACTCGAGCCGGGTATCTCTTTCGCGAAAAATACTTCGCAAACACGCGCGAACAGAGGCCTTCGGTGCGCTGCCTTCAACAACGCGCGCCTTGCTGCCCGTTCAAGTGGCTCGCTCGTTCGCTTTTCTAGTCATTCATTTTCTCGCCCGTTCGCGAACGCGTAGACAAGCTCATGTCGAACGGGTAGCGTTTTACATATCACTATCAATAGCATAGCTGGTTGAGCAGGATTTACTTGGGTTACTGGCCTGTTTCATTACAAAAATAGCCTAAGTAACCGAAGCATCAGACGCCTCGGGCCCGCCCACCTTTTTCGGCCCAAGTACGGGTCCAGCGAATTTGCATG
>JANNCO010000039.1:0-3131 GCA_031386655.1 Polaromonas sp.
GAAAACTTGGGTGCAAATGCAAGTGCCTGTTTGATTTGAGCGTTGCTGCACTCCACTGGCGTGGTCGCTTGCAGATGGGTAGAAGTTTCAACTAAGCACTGATCTGATAATTGCGACCATCACAGAGCGAAACCCCAGCCGATTACAAGCGTGCTGTTGTGGCGTGTGTCTCATGACAAACAATAAAGGGCCGCAGGTCCGTTTGGCATGGGACACACGCCGCAGCAGTGCGCGTGCTAGAACTAAGAACGCAAAGCATGAAGCCATAAAGAGCATTCAAAACGCTTCTAACAGCATTTTTTAATAAGAAAACAGGCCAATAACCCAAGTAAAACCTGCTCGAGCAGCTATGAAATTTATAGTAGCTTTATCCTCCACTGGTGATGCGCTGCATCGCTAGTGCGCCTCTATACTCGCCTTCCACACCGCTTGCGCCAACGCATTGCGCGGTGTGCGGGGCTGAAACAGTTGAATATCAAAGCGGCCTGGTGCGGCGTCTGGGTCGGCCCGTACTAATTTGCCTGCTTGCAAATCTGCGCGTACCAGCGACAGCGGCAACCATGCCACACCCAGGCCCGCCAAAGCTTGTTCGTGCAGGGATTCTGCAAAGTCAGACTCCATCACGTCGTGAAGGTGCAATACGCGGCTGTCGCTCTCTAGCGTGTCTTGCAAAATCTGGTGCAGTGCCAAGCCGGGGGCATAGCGCAGCACGGGCACGGGTTTTTGGGCAGTGCCGGGCAGGCTGTGCAGCGGTGTCGTGGGCGCGTGGATGCTGCTGGGTGCAGACACGGCCAGCAATTGTTCTTGCGCTACGGTCACGCATTCAAACGCGCTGCTGTCCAAGGCCAGCTGCAAACGCGGGTGGCTGTAACACAGCATAAAGTCGGCATGGCCCTGCTCTAGGGCCGTTACAGCGTCGTTGATCGAGCCGGTGATCAGGCGCAGCTTGATCGGTGCGCCCATGGTGCGGCGCAGGCTTTGCACCCACAGGGGCACCCAAGTGCGCGACAGTGTGCGGCCGGTGGCCAGCACCACCCAGTCGCCGCCGCGCTGGCTGCTGTGGATGCGGCCATGCAGGTCGGCAAGGGCCGTGGTGGTGTTGCGCGCTACGGGCAGCAGTTGCTCGCCAGCGTCGGTTAGTGTGAGTGGGGCGTTGGCGCGGTTGACCACGTCAGAGCCTAGCCACAGCTCCAGCGCGCGAATGCGGCGGCTAAATTGTGGCTGTGTGACATGGCGCGACACAGCGGCTTTGCTAAAGTTGCGCTCCCGCGCCAGTGCAATGAAGTCTTCAAGCCATTTGTAGTCAATGCTGGACATGCCTGCATGTTAACTGGCGTGGTTTATGAATGCACGCAGTGTCTGCCCCCGTAGAAGTAAATCAAAAGTACCAAAATCTAAATACAGTGAATTTATTTGTCACCGAATTGCCATTAAAGTTACGTCATATTTACCGTTAATCGCAAATTTCGCACGTTTTTGGACATTCGGGTTACTACGGGTGCATAATCCTTTTCCCGACCTATCGGTTGTGACATTACGCTGCCCATGAACCGTCTTGCTGCTATTTTGCCCGCTGCCCAAGTGCAGGTAGGGATCGATGCCACCAGTAAAAAGCGCGCTTTTGAAGAAGCTGGGCTGTTGTTTGAAAACTTGCATGGCCTGTCGCGCGCACTGGTGACTGACAGCCTGTTTGCACGCGAGCGACTGGGTTCCACCGGTTTAGGCCATGGTGTGGCGATTCCGCATGGGCGCATCAAAGGCCTGAAAGCCCCCATGGCAGCGGTGTTTCGCCTAGCCAACCCGATTGGTTTTGATGCACCCGACGAGCAGAGCGTGGGCTTGCTGATATTTCTGCTGGTGCCCGAGGCGGCTACGCAAAAGCACCTGGAAATTTTGTCTGAAATTGCCGAAATGCTAAGCGATGCACCACTGCGCGAGAAAATCAAAAGCACCGATCAAGCCGACCAATTGCACGGCTTGATTGCGCACTGGCAGTCGTCTACTGTGGCCTTGGCCGCTGCCGCTTGAAGCTGGTTTAAGCGGCGTGTTAGTTGCTGTAGTGGCTAGCGTGTTCGCTGCACATTACGGCACACACCCTCCGGCCACCTCAGCGGCAAGCTAAGATGCAAACCTTGCCACTTGCCACTTGCCACTGCCTAACCTATGAAACCCTCCGTCATCAGTGCCGATGTGCTGTTTGAAGACCACCGCGCCCACCTTAAATGGGACTGGGTGGCGGGCCTGGGTGCGTCAGAGCGGCGCTTTGACGAAGTAGCGGTGCGGGCCGCGCGGTCAGGCGCTGACCTGGTCGGTTACCTCAACTACATTCACCCCTACCGCGTACAGGTGCTGGGCGAGCGTGAGGTCAAGTACTTGACCAACGCCAACGTAGACGACTGCGCGCGCCGCATCTCGCGCATCGTCACACTCGAGCCGCCGGTGCTGATTATTGCCGACGGCCAGACCGCCCCTGATACGCTGCTGTCGCTGTGCGAACGCGCGCAGATACCGGCGTTTCAAACCGACGAGTCAGCAGCGTTTGTGATTGACGTGCTGCGCGCCTATTTGTCGCGCCATTTTGCCGACCGCCACACCATGCACGGCGTGTTCATGGACATTTTGGGCTTGGGTGTGTTGATCACAGGCGAGTCGGGCCTGGGTAAAAGCGAGCTGGGGCTGGAGCTGATCTCACGCGGCAACGGCCTGGTGGCTGACGATGCGGTAGATTTGTTTCGCATCAACCAAACCGGCATCGAAGGCCGCTGCCCCGAACTGCTGCAAAACTTGCTGGAGCTGCGCGGCATAGGCCTGCTGGACATTCGTGCGATCTTTGGCGAGACGGCAGTGCGCCGCAAAATGCGCCTCAAACTCATTGTCCACCTGGTGCGCCGCCAAACCATGGAACGCGACTACGAGCGCATACCGTACGAGCCGTTGACGCAAGACGTACTGGGCGTGCCGATTCGCAAAGTCGTCATCCAGGTAGAAGCAGGCCGCAACATCGCGGTGCTGGTGGAAGCAGCCGTGCGCAACACGATTTTGCAGCTGCGCGGCATCAACACGTTTGACGATTTTGTCGAGCGGCAACGCAAAGCCATGAACGCGCCGCTCGCTTCGCGGTAGCGGGGTTG
>JANNCO010000107.1:0-1837 GCA_031386655.1 Polaromonas sp.
GTGGCCATGCTGCTGCCCATCACCACCAAGGTTGACGTCACAGCGTCCATGATATTTTTTTCAGGCATCTACTACGGCGCCATGTACGGCGGCAGCACCACGTCGATTTTGCTGAATACACCCGGCGAATCCGGCTCTATGGTGACCGCCATGGATGCAACAAAATGGCCAAAAATGGCCGCGCAGGTGCGGCACTGGCCACTGCGGCCATTGGCTCATTTGTCGCCGGCACGATTGCTACGGTAGTGGTCACCTTTGCCTCGCCTTTTATTGCTGAGCATGCTGTCAAGCTGGGGCCACCAGAATATTTTTTGCTGATGGTGCTGGCTTTTTGCACCGTCAGTGCGGTGTTGGGTAAAAGTGCGGTGCGCGGTATAACGGCCCTGTTTTTAGGTTTGGCGGTGGGTTTGGTGGGTATGGACCAAATATCAGGCCAAGTGCGCTACACCGGGGGTGTGAGTGAGCTGCTGGACGGTATTGAGATAGTTCTGGTGGCAGTTGGTTTGTTTGCCGTGGGCGAGGCGCTGTACTGCGTGATCTACCAAGGCCTAGAGGCGCAGACGCAAAATGCCATGAGCAGTGTGCACATGACGCGCCATGAATGGAAGCGCTCGTGGCCCGCGTGGCTGCGTGGCACGGCCATCGGCATACCGTTTGGCACTATCCCTGCGGGCGGCAGTGAGATACCTACTTTTTTAAGCTACGCTGCGGAAAAAAAATTCTCCAAGCATCCGCAGGAATTTGGCACCCAGGGCGCTATTGAAGGCGTGGCGGGGCCAGAGGCCGCTAACAACGCCGCCATTACCGCCACGCTGATTCCGCTGTTGACGCTGGGCATACCTACGTCTAACACCACGGCTATTTTGTTGGGGGCGTTTCAAAACTATGGCATCCAGCCGGGCCCGCAGCTGTTTCAAACCTCGGCCACTTTGGTGTGGGCGTTGATTGCGTCGCTGTACATTGGCAATGTGATGCTGCTGGTGCTGAACCTGCCCCTGGTGACGCTGTGGGTCAAGCTGTTGAAAATTCCCAAAGCGCATTTGTACGCTGGTATTTTGATTTTTTCTACCGTGGGCGTGTATGGCATGCGCCAAAGTGCGTTTGACTTGGTGCTGCTGTATGGCATTGGCCTGGTGGGTGTGCTGATGCGGCGGTTTGACTTTCCTACTGCGCCTGTGGTGGTGGGCTTGATATTGGGGCCGCTGGCCGAAGCACAGATGCGCAATGCGCTGAGCATTGGAGAGGGCAAGTGGACGGTGTTTTTAGAGCGTCCAGGATCTGTCACTTTGCTGGCTGTGATTGTGGCCATATTGGTACTGCCGCGTGTTTTTAAAGCGCTACGCAAGAGCTGAACTATGTGTCGATGGGCTGTTTTTTTGGCTGGCGTTATTTTCGGTTAGTTGGTCGCTTGGCGTAGCGTGCGCGCCGGTAAGCTGGGCTCGAGCCGGGCATCTCGCTGCAAAAATACTTCGCAAACACGCGCGAACTTGGATTTTGGTGCGCTACCTTCAACAACGCGCGCCTTGCTGCATATTTTTCATCGAGACGGACCCGACTCGTCGCATCGTTCTTTGCTTGGCTTGGGCAGCCCGTGCTTCGGTTGGGTTATTGGAATAGTCAATACTATCAATTGCATAGCTGCTTGAGCAGGTTCTGCGGCCTACAACGGCTAAAACACTCTGAAAATTGGCCTCAAAATACGCTTAGCGTGCCTTCAACGCCTGTTCTGTGCTCGCCTTGGCACTTGGCGTGAACATCTCCGCGGCTGTCCTCCGCCCTGCGGGCTCCCCCTTTATGCCGCTGCGCTGTCCACACCAAGCGCCAAGGCTGCGTACTA
>JANNCO010000122.1:0-3952 GCA_031386655.1 Polaromonas sp.
GTGGCCATCTCAGTTGTGTACGTGTCTAAATATCTAATTTACCGCGACCACCACCGAGCGAAATCTTAGCAGCACTACAAGCGACCGGCTGTGGCGCAGCCCTGTCGCCACCGATTCGAGCCCCGGGCTCGAAGCACGGAACGCAGGGGATCAGAAATTTAGATGTCTGAGCGCAGCGAGTTTCTAAATTTCCCCCGGAGTGAGTACTGGAGATGCTTGCCGAAGGCCCGGGGTTCGGGTGGCGATAGGGCTGCGCCACAGCCGGTCGCTTGTAGTTGGGCGGGGGTTTAGGTCTGGAATGGGCGCGGTAAATAGATAAGTACGCAACTGAGATAGCTACCCAACCGCCAGTGACCACGCCAGTGGAGCGCAGCAACGTTCGGTGTGCCTATGACAAACAGTAAAGGGCCGCAGGTCCGTTTGGCATAGGCATGCCGTGAGGTGCTGCGTGACCGCGAGGTGATGGGACAGGCAAGAAGTTCGCTTGGACCCAAATCGGTTTCACCGACGCGCGGGCTGCCCCAAACCAAGCAAAGAACAATGTGACGAGTCGGGTCCGTCTCGATGAAAAATATGTAGCAAGGCGCGCGTTGTTGAAGGTAGCGCGCTAAAGACCTCAGTTCGCGCGTGTTTGCGGAATATTTTTGCAGCGAGATGCCCGGCTCGAGTCCAGCGCTCCGGCGCGCACGCTGAGCCAAGTGACTAACTCACCAGCGCGCACGCCAATCAAATGACTAGCTCTCCGGCGATCACCCGAACCAAGTGACCAGCTCATCGGCGCACACACTAACCCAGTAACCAGCTCTCGTAAGCACTCACCAAATTCAAAAACTAAGCCACTGCCACCCGATACCCTAGCGCCCCAGAAATTTCTGCCGCCGTAGCCTGCAGCTTAGGCAGCCAACCCTCGTCCATCCGGTCTGCAGGGGCTGATATTGACAAGCCCGCCACCAATTTCGCGCTGTCGTCATAGATGCCTACGGCAATGCAGCGTACGCCCAGCTCCAGTTCTTCGTTGTCGCGGGCCACGCCGTACTGGCGGGCTTTGGACAACTCGCGCTCCAGTATGGCCAGCTGGGTGATACTGTTTTTAGTGTGGCCCGCCAAGCCCGTACGCGTGGCGTAGGCGCGCATGCGGGGGACATCGTCGGCAGCTAGGAAAAGCTTGCCCGTAGAGGTAAGGTGCAGCGGTGCGCGGCCACCGATGGCGCGAACCACTTGCATGCCGCTGCGCTCGCTGAAAGCGCGTTCTACATACACAATCTCGTCGCCTTGGCGCATCGACAAATTGACCGGTTGCTGGGTCAGCTTGTGCAGCTCGCGCATGGGCGACAGGGCGGCGTCACGCACGTCCAGCCGGGCTTTCACCATATTGCCCAGTTCCAGCAGGCGCATGCCCAGGCGGTAGCTGCCTGCCTCGGGGCGGTCAACATAGCGGCCTAAGGTCAGGTCGTTCAAAATACGGTGCGCTGTAGACGGATGCAGGCCGGTTTTGGCGCTAATTTCTTTGAGCGAAATAGCCTCTTCGCGCGATGCCAGCACGTCAATCAGGCTGAACATGCGCTCCATCACCTGTATGGCGGGGGTGGTGTGCTGGGGCAGAGGTTTTTTCATTAGCGGCGTCGCAATCAATCAAATGTCTTTGTATTATGACGGCAATTTTACTTTGTGAAATTTACTTTGCGTTATCTTGGCGCGCAACAACACGCGCAACAGTGCGTTCAACAACACGCCCAACAGCACGTCGAACTTGAGTGAAGAAGGCCATTACACGTTACTTTGTAATGACAAGCGTAACGCTATGAAATTAAGTGGTGGTGTGAAGCTGCCAATGCGGTGATGTCATGCGCGATTCACAGACCGGGCTTCTACTGCACAAGTTGTCTGTATGCCATGGTGGCATGCGCACGGCAACACTAAAACCCGATTGGAGATACAAATGCACCACACTCAACACGCCCTGCGTGGATTGGCACTGGCAGCTGGCCTGGTAGTTTGCTTTGCCGCACACGCTGCCGACCGCGCCTACACGCTGGCCATCAGCTGGCAACCAGCATTTTGCGAAACCAAACCCAACAAACTGGAATGCCAAACCAGTACGCCAGGGCGCTTTGACGCGACCCACTTTACCTTGCATGGGCTGTGGCCACAAAGCGGTGCATATTGTGGAGTCAGCCGCACCGACAAGACCTACGATACCTCTAATCGCTGGAATAAATTACCAGAAGTTAACCTTAGCAACCCTACACGCACGCAGCTTAACCGCGACATGCCGGGCACGGCCTCTTATCTGGAGCGTCATGAATGGATCAAACACGGCACCTGTTCTGGCTACAGCCAGCAAGAATACTTTGCCAGCTCTTTGTCATTGCTAAACGGCGTGCATGCCACCAATCTGCAAGCAGCTATTGTTAAAAATATTGGCAAGACTACCAATGTGGACGATCTGTATGCTGCGGCTGAGCAGGACTACGGTAGCGTGGCCAACGCGTCTATTGAATTTATCTGCAGCAGCTTGAACAGCAAGCAATACTTAACCGAAGTTCGCTACCACCTAAGGCTGCCAGCAAATTTGCCGCAGCGCATTGCGCCTGCGAATTTAGTCGACCCTGTAGCACCAGCATCACCCAGTCAGCTTTGTGATGGGCCGGTTTATATTGATGTGGCAGGGGTAGGGCAGTAAAGTATTGCCGTAGCAAGCCTAATTTCTAGCTTGGGTTAGTAGTACTTTACTTGCTTGAAACTGTGTGTGCGGTCCATTGCCCGTCTTGCAATACTTGGTTCGGTGCAAAGTGTGCTTTGTAGGCCATCTTGGGGCTTTGCTCGATCCAATAGCCCAAGTACACATGCGGTAGCTGCAACTGCCGCGCCTGCTCGATTTGCCACAGCACGTTGTAGGTGCCGTAGTGGGTTTGCGGCTCAGGTTCGTAGAAGGTATACACCGCGGAGATACCTGCGCTGAGTACATCCAGGATAGACACCATTTTGAGCGGGCCTAGCGTGTCCTCGGGTGAACCTTCGGGCGGCGGCGCGCGAAATTCAACCATGCGCGAGTTAACCCGGCTTTGCAGCAAAAACTGGGTGTACTGGTCAATGCTGTCGTGGTCCATGCCGCCACCAGCATGGCGGCCAGTTTGGTAGCGCAGGTACAGCTGGTAGTGCTCGGGCACGAAGCCCAGTTTTAGCACACGTGCTTGCAGACTTGCGTGTGCCTTGTGGGCGCGGCGCTGGCTGCGGCTGGGTGCAAACTTGCCAACCTCTACCCGCAGCGGTACGCAGGCTTGGCAACCGTCGCAGTAGGGCCGGTAGGTAAACATACCGCTGCGTCTGAAGCCGCCGGCTACCAGCTCAGAATAAGCGTCGTTGTGAATGAGGTGGCTGGGGGTAGCCACCTGGCTGCGCGCGGTTTTGCCCGGCAGATAGCTGCAGGGGTAAGGCGCAGTGGCATAGAACTGCAGCGTTTGAAGGGGAAGATCCTTGAGCAGAGTCACAAGCTAAATATTACAGTAATGTTTGCCAGTATGCAGGATCAAACCGCCAATTGGGCGCGGCCTGCCCAGTGGCCTTGGTGACTGCAGTACAAAATACCTCGCGCGGCATCTCACGCGCGCCCATGCTAGCCAAATGAGGTGTGTTTTGCTGGCAGTCTATCTGCGTGATGTGGTGCGCTTTGCACAGCGCCACCAGCGCGCACAAGGCTATTTTGGACGCATCGCTGGCGCGGCTGAACATCGACTCGCCAAACACTGCGCAGCCTACATTGGTGCAGTACAGGCCGCCTGCCAAGTGGCCGTCTACCCAGGTCTCGACGCTGTGCGCATGGCCTGCGGCGTGCAGGGCGCAGTAGGCGTCTTGCATGTCCTGCACAATCCACGTGCCCGACTGCCCCTGGCGTGGGGCCTGCGCGCAGGCTGCAATGACAGCGGCAAAGTCGTGGTCAATGCGTATTTCG
>JANNCO010000143.1:0-6036 GCA_031386655.1 Polaromonas sp.
GACCCTGACAATCCTTTGAGCAAAGGCTTTTATAACGGTGACTATATTGCCGACATTGCCACAGATTTTCTAGCCTGCAAAACCGTCATGGCCGATGACCGCAGTTTCACAGCCAGCGGGAATGTAGACGACTTGGACAGCATTCGCCAGTTTGCAGTGGCTTACCTGCGCCACGAGCAAGACCTTGACCTTAAGGCCTTTGGCGTGAAGTTTGACAACTATTACCTGGAGAGCAGTTTGTACAGCAGCGGGCGCGTTGACCAAGCCGTGCAGCAGCTGATTGCCGCAGGCAAAACCTATGTGCAAGATGGCGCGCTGTGGCTTAAAACCACAGACTATGGCGACGACAAAGACCGCGTGATGAGGAAATCTGCGCCTGATGGCCCCGATGGGCTTAAAACACAGCCGCAGTACACCTACTTTGTGCCCGACGTAGCCTACCACCTGACCAAATGGGAACGCGGCTACACCCGTGCCATCAACATCCAGGGCACCGACCACCACGGCACCATTGCCCGCGTACGCGCAGGCTTGCAAGCTGCTGGCATGGGCGTAGCCACTGGCTACCCCGACTACGTATTGCACACCATGGTGCGGGTGATCAAAGACGGTGTGGAAGTCAAAATCAGCAAGCGTACGGGCGGCTACGTCACGCTGCGCGACCTGATTGACTGGACCAGCAAAGACGCCGTGCGCTTTTTCTTGCTGTCACGCAAACCAGACACCGAATACACTTTTGATGTGAACCTTGCAGTCGCTAAAAATAACGACAATCCGGTGTACTACGTGCAATACGCGCATGCCCGCATTTGCTCCGTGCTGGCCGCGTGGGCGGACAAAGACGCTGGCAAGCCCGAGTCGCTGCAAAGCGCGGGCCTCAGTCCACTGAACACCCCTGCAGCGCTGGCATTGATGTTAAAGCTGGCCAAATATCCCGAGATGCTAGCCGCTGCTGCGCGTGATTTTGCGCCCCATGATGTTACCTTTTACTTACGTGATCTGGCCAGCCAGTACCATAGTTACTATGACGCAGAGCGTATCTTGGTAGACGACGTAGCGGTGAAAAACGCCCGTTTGGCATTAGTATCAGCTACAGCCCAGGTACTGCGCAACGGGCTGGCGGTATTGGGTGTGTCCGCACCCACTAAGATGTAGGATTGAATATGCAAACTAACCACCAGCAAACAATTAAGCGCAAGCAACACAAGAGTCCACAAAAAGGCGGCACGGTCTTGGGCATTGTGATTGGCGTACTGGTAGGCTTGGGTGCTGCCTTGGCAGTGGCGGTGTATGTCACCAAAGTGCCGGTGCCTTTTATGAATAAAAATGCATCGCGCGGCACAGGCACCGAGCAAGACGCAGCTGAAGCGCAAAAAAATAAAAACTGGGACCCCAACGCTCCGCTGTATGGCAAAAACCCTGCCAAACCCAACCTCGCAGCTTCTGGCGTTGTCGGCACTACGCCTGATGCTGCTACCAACACTGCAGCAGTAGCGCCTAAACCTGGCGCACCAGCCAGTGCTGCTGGCAAGCCTGCTGCCAAGCCCGCCAGCACCGACCCTTTGGGTGACTTGGCCAAGGCCAAGACAACAGCCACCGGGTCAACCCCCGCTACTGCTGACCCGTTTACTTACCTGGTGCAGGCAGGTGCGTTTCGCACACCTGAAGACGCTGAAGGTCAACGTGCCAAGCTGGGTATGCTGGGCATGGACGCCAAAATTACCGAGCGCGAGCAATCAGGTCGAACGGTCTACCGCGTACGCGTGGGTCCGTTTAACAGCAAGGACGATGCGGACAAGGCGAAAGAAAAACTCGATGGTGGCGGTTTTGATACTGCCTTGGTGCGCGTGCAACGTTGATTAAATTTGTATCACCGTCTGCATGGCGGAACCTTCAGTGTTCCACAAGGTCTTCTATAAAGTTAGTAAATTTAGCAATGCCGCCAAGCGGCAATAGGGAGTAGTAGTATGTTGCGTCGTGATTTTTCTCTGCGTTTGGCAGCTGGCACTGTAGCTGGTGCGGTAACTGGCGCAGCAAGTTCGTTGGCCCAAGCGCAAGCGGCAAAAGGCTTTCAAGACGGCACGGATTTCATCACTTTGGAAAAGCGCGCCCCTACCGAAGCGCCGGCTGGCAAAATCGAAGTGGTGGAGTTTTTTTGGTACAGCTGCTCACACTGCAATTCGTTTGAGCCTGCGCTGGAAGCGTGGATTAAAAAAGCCCCCAAAGACGTGGCTGTACGCCGTGTGCCTATAGCTTTCCAGCCGAACTTTGAAGCACAGCAGCGTCTGTACTACGCGCTGGAGGCGATGGGCAAGCTAGACAGTCTGCACGCCAAGGTGTTCTACACCATCCATGTTGAAAAGCAGCCCATCAATACTTTCGCCGCGATCTCCGCATGGATTGAAAAACAAGGCGTAGACAAAGCCAAGTTTGACGCGATGTTCAACTCATTTAGCGTAGCGACCAAAGCACGCAAAGCCACCCAGCTGCAAAATGAATACAAAATTGATGGCGTGCCTTCACTGGGCATAGCAGGGCGCTATTTGACATCGGGCTCGCTCACGCAGACCATGGAGCGCGCGCTGCAAGTGACGGACTACCTTATTTCGGATGCGCGTAAAAATAAATAGTGCGCATTGATGGCTATGGTGCGATTTTTAAAAGGCGTGCAGGACACGCCTTTTTTCATTTAGACACGTCATGTTTGACAAATACGCTATCCTAGTAATATGACAGAGCAAGACACGCCACCCAAACCGCCGCCTTCTCTGGCCGAGTCGCTGCTTGACCACGATATGGGCGAGATGGCCCGGGGCAATCCAGGGCGCTTTTGGTTGATATTGGCGATTGTTTCGGGCTTGGTGCTGGTCGGGCTGTCGGCTTGGCGGCAAGGCTGGTTTACACCCACTGCGCACTTGTTTGTAGTGCTACCAGGTGCTGTGGGCGTGCAGATAGGTACGCCCGTCAAGCTCAAAGGCTTCAAGATAGGCGAGATAGACAATATTGACTTAGAGCCTAACCTGAATGTCAAGGTGCGCATGCGCGTAGTGCAAGAGCGATTGGCATTGATCAGTACTGGCGCCAACGCTAAGTTTGGCCGCGATGGGCCTATCGGCGGCAAGTTTATCGATATCGTGCCGGGTCCGCTGGAAGGTAAACGTATCGTAGCCGAGGCAACGCTACCCATGGAAGGCGGCAACGAGCTGGAAGACGTGATGGGCACGGTGAAAGTGGCGATTGAGAAACTGGCGATAGCCATTGGCAAGATTGAGCCCATTCTCGACGACACCAAAACTCTCACGGGCGAGGCCAGCGCCATGCGTAAAGATGTGCGCACCTCGGTGAGCACGGTGCTGGCCAACGCGGAAGAAATGTCGGCCCAATTTAAGCGTATGGGCAACAGCGCGGCAAGCGTAACCGCTAAATTGGATGGTGACCGAAAAGTGATCGTAGGCGACATTCAGAAAATGCTGGTGCAAGCCAACGCGGCAGCAGAGAGTGCGCGCACAGCGCTTAAAACACTAGAGCAGGATATGCCGCTGGTAACCGACAAAACAAAAGCTGCGCTGGACAATGCGCGGGACGCTACCAGCAACGTCAAACAAAGCACCGCTGATGTGCAACAAATCATCCGTGAAGCGCGCCAGGATTTGCCACCGACTGTGCGCGCTGCACGGTCTGCGGCGCAAGATGCGGCCGACATCACCGACAGCTTAAAACGCACCTGGCCACTGCGCAGCATCGTTTCACCAGCAGCCGATGGCAATTTGGAGCTGGATGGGTTTGAGGGTAGGCCTGCTCCCGTTGTGCCCAGCACGGCGGGGCCTAAATAATGCGTACTTGGGTTGTTATCGCGTTATGTGCGACAGCTGCATTGGCAGCATGCTCCAGCGCACCCCCTGCTAAAGAAACCAACGCCATGGTGCAAGCCGCACAAACTATAGAGCGTCGTGCGGGGCAGGCGTTTGCCAAGGGTGAGTTTGATACAGCGGCAGGCGGCTACGAATCTGCGGCTTTGGTCTACGAAACCTTGGCTTTGCTAGAACCGCAAGCACGTGCGCGCCTGAGCCAAGCACGTGCCTTGGCAGAAGCGGGTCAACCGCAACTGGCCTTGTCTTTGGTAGAAAGCGTACTGTCCAACGCTGCAGGCTCCGCTGCCTTAAGCGCTGAGTTGCGCGCCACAGCCCATGGCCGTGCGGCAGCCTTGTTAATGGACGATGATGCCGGGCGCGCTCAAGTGCATGTGCAAGACGCCATGACTGCGTGCGCAGCCAGTTGCAACCAGTTGTCGGCGCTCACTGTACTGCGTGCACGCGTACAACTGGCCATGAATCAAAACGAAGCCGCTGCAACCAGTGCCAGCACCGCTCTGACCGCTGCTAAAAATGACAATGACCGCGCCAATGCACTGCGCTTGCGAGCGCAGGCACAAGCTGCACTGGGACAGTACAGCGCAGTTCTAAGCAATGCGCAGCAGGCACTGCAATTAGATCAAAACCTGGGTCTGGCGCAGCGTGTAGCATTGGATTTACAGCTTTTGCAGCGGGCCAGCTTGGCGCTGGGCGATACGGCCAGCGCAGCGCGCTACACCGCCTTGGCTGAACGCGCCAAGCTGGCTGCAGCTACCTTGCGCGGCGAGCGTAGCGCGCCCTGACCAGCGCGCACGGCTGCAGAACATACTAACCATGGCTACTCCCGACAAACTGCGCCAAGCCCGCGCCGTGCAGCGCCTGAGTGTCAATGATTTATTGCTGACCCCCGCTAAACTGCGCTGGTTTGCCTTAAGCGAGCTGTGGTGGTACCGCGCTTGCTGGCGCTTGCCCGGTGCACGCGCCATCATGCGCCGTGAGCGCAATTTTGAAATGCGCGAGATGCTGCCTATTTTGGTGGTGCTGGGATTGGTGGCGGGTGTGACGCTGTTCGTAGTGTTGCCAACGTCCCTGCGCGACCAGTCAGCCAGCTTGCTGGCCACGCTGTGGCCTTTGTGGGTAGTGCAGGTAGTGCCCATGATTTGTGCACAGGCCATGGCGATGCAAAACTCGCCCAACATCGCCATGCGCCTGACCGAAGCGCAAATGCAAGGTGATTTTGATGTGGAAGATATCGTGCGGCATTCTGCCCAAGCGGCCCACGCCGCCGTGCCGCTGATCATGGCGCACGCTATCGTGGCTTTGGCCAGCGCCTGCTTGCTGGTAATGTTTACTTTGGGCTTTGGTTTGCTGGCGGCCTTGGTATTGGCTGTAGGTGATTTGCGTAGCACCATGGACATGGTGTTTGCGCGCGTACCGCCACTGGTGTGGCTGCGTGCTGCCTTCTCGGCCTGGCTGCTGGGAGGCGTGTGCGTAACAGCCGCCGTGCTGTACGCATGGCCGGGTACACAGCAGGCCCACTCAGGTATTGGCGCGCACCGCCTGGGTTTGCGCGCCATGCTGGCCTCGTCGCTGGCCTGCGCTGCAGCAGGTATGTTTATGAACTGGGTGGCTGGGCTGCTGGGCTGGAACGGGTTTGTGACTTAGCTTGCATTGCGAAAATTGATCAGGCACTTGTTTCCCGTGTGTCGCTTGTCTTTTTGTCTTGTACGGTAACTGGCCGGCGGCCCACTCCCCAACAAAGCTGGCCTCCATGGCGGCCTATCGCCGCCGACTCCCCCTTTATGCCGCTACGCTGAGTGCACCGCCTGCCAGCTCTTGTGAACATGGTGGGCGATCAACCGCTTACTTACTTGCTTACCTACCTTATCCGCTGCGCTGAATGCACTGCCTGCCAGCTCTTGCACACATGACGGGCAATCAACCGCTTTTGCCTCCCCCAACTTTGTACGTAGCCTTGGCGCTTGGTGTGGACAACGCAGCGGCATAAAGGGGGAGCCCGCAGGGCGGAGGACAGCCGCGGAGTCAATACTGTTCTATTAACTAGAAATTGACCGTTTCTCTCTTCCCCATTTGCTAAGCGGCTTAGGCTGCAAGATGCGTGGCGCGGCGTCACCAGGCTCGCTGGTGCGCACGCGGGTTGTGCTACTGGCATAGCGGCTGCGGC
>JANNCO010000162.1:0-7451 GCA_031386655.1 Polaromonas sp.
CGCGCACAGCCAGCTCCATGTACTTCTCGTCGATCACCACCTAGGTTTTGATTTCGCTGGTGGAGATCATCTGAATATTGATACCGTCCTCAGCCAAGGCGCGAAACATTTTGCTGGCAATACCTACGTGGCTGCGCATGCCGATGCCCACAATGGACACTTTGCAAATCTTGGTGTCGCCTACCACCTCTTGCGCGCCCAGCTTGGGTACAACAGTAGTTTTCAGTAAATCCATAGTTTTGGCGTAGTCGTTGCGGTGCACGGTAAAGCTGAAGTCGGTTTTACCGTCTTTGGACACGTTTTGAATGATGATGTCGACTTCAATATTGGCATCAGCCACAGCGCCCAGAATTTGGTACGCAATGCCTGGGGTGTCGGGTACGCCCAGCACAGATATTTTGGCCTCATCGCGGTTAAATGCAATGCCCGATACGATGGCTTGTTCCATTTGTTCGTCTTCCTCAAAAGTGATCAAAGTGCCCGACTTGGCCTCTTCATCTAGGTTAATGTCCCACGGGGTGAAGCTGCTCAGCACCCGCAGCTTGACTTTGTATTTACCGGCAAACTCGACCGAACGAATTTGCAGCACCTTGCTGCCCATCGACGCCATCTCCAGCATCTCTTCAAAGCTGACGGTTTGCAGGCGGCGCGCCTCGGGCACCACGCGGGGGTCTGTGGTGTACACGCCGTCTACGTCGGTGTAGATCAGGCATTCTGCGGCTTGCATGGCGGCAGCTACCGCTACGGCAGACGTGTCCGAGCCGCCACGACCTAGTGTGGTGATATTGCCATCGGGGTCGACGCCCTGAAAGCCGGTGACGATGACCACGCGGCCAGCAGCCAGATCGGCGCGCACTTTTTTGTCGTCAATGCTTTCGATACGGGCTTTGGTGAAAGCACTGTCGGTTTTAATGGGCACTTGCCAGCCCGCGTAGCTGACTGATTGCATGCCCTGGGCTTGCAGCGCAATGGCCAGCAGTGCGGAAGACGCTTGCTCGCCGGTGGCAGCTAACGCATCAAGTTCGCGGTGGTAAGCGTCAGTAGATTTAGCAGGTGCCAAGGCCTTGGCCAGGGCCAGAAGACGGTTGGTTTCGCCACTCATGGCGCTGGGCACCACCACCATTTGATGGCCAGCGCGGGCCCATTTAGCCACGCGCTTGGCAACACTTTGAATACGCTCGGGCGAGCCCATCGACGTGCCGCCGTATTTATGAACAATTAAAGCCATGTTGAAATCAAAAGGCGCTGAATTACAGTGTTTTGCCGCCCCAGCGCGGGCGCATGGCAAAGCCTGCGATTATAACGTGGCAGTAGTGCTAACCAAGGGTAAATACGCAACAACATCGCCTGCCCGCTCTACAAAACCCGAGGCCACCTTGATGCGGATGTGTTTGCCACGGTGCGTGCACGCGGCAACCTGGCTTTGCAGTTCGTCTAGTTGCGCAGCGCTGGGGGCCACGTTATGGGTGGTTTTCAGCCAATGGCGCAGCAAGTTGGCTTGGCGCTCAAAGCTCAGTGTTTGCAGCGCTGCAATGTGCGGTGGGTTACCCGTAGATGCTATATCTTCTGTAGCTACCTGAGCAAGTAACACTTGGGCTTGGGCTGCATGGCGTGCAGAACGGGCAAAAGTTTCGCGAAACTGCGGAAAGCTCGCCTGCAGTGCGGGCAGCAGCGTGTGGCGAATGCGGTTGCGGGTGAACTGCAGGTTACTGTTGCTGGGGTCTTCTATCCAGCCCTGCCCCATGGTGTGCGCAAAATCTGCATTGCCAGGGGTGCGCGCCTGCAGGCCGCGGGCGGCCAGCCAAGCGCGAATGTCGTGCGCAGGCACACCCAGCCAAGGCCGCACAAACTCTACGCCGCCGCGCTGCCAGTGCGCTGGCATAGCTGACAAACCCGGCAGCCCCGCACCACGGCTGAGCGCCAGCAGCAGCGTTTCTACCTGGTCATCCGCATGCTGCGCTAACGCTACGCTTTTAATAGCTTCTTGAGCAGGTTCTACGGCCTGAAAGCCCGAATTGAGCTCTAAAACCTTAGCTGCCAGCGCCGTGTAACGAGCTTTGCGCGCTGCGTCCTCGGGGCTGTCGCCTGCGGCATGGCGTGCCTGCACATGCACTACCTGCAAAGGCACGCCCAACTGCACGCAAAACGCGGTGCAGTGCCCCACAAAATCGTCTGCAGCAGCCTGCAAGCCGTGGTGGATGTGGATGGCAGTCACCTGCCCCGGATATTGCTGCGCACAGCGCAATAACAACGCGGTAGAGTCCGCGCCGCCGCTATAAGCTACGGCAAATGGTGGTATTAACTGTAAGTCGTGCATCAAACTCATACAGCAGCAAGTGTATGCGCAGGCGCTGAAGGTGCCGGCCAGCAAAAGGCATAAGGCAGGCTGCAGGCAGCCTACAGGCGGCATAGCAGGGCGATGCAGGGCTGCGCCAAAGACAGTGCTTGCAACCAACAAGTACCAAAGCACATGTTTTTTTATTCAAAAGCATTAATCCGTCGCTTAAGGAGTCACCTACAGCTTGTTACTGGGTCATTGCGGCGGTGCAGCAAAATAGTTTATGTTAATTATTGCTGTACGTTAAGGCGTAGGCCAACCGCTATGAAACGACAATGGATTTTTGAATGCTGCTTGCTGACTTGCGCTAGTTTATTGCTAGTGCTGCTGGTGGGTTGCAGCACGCCGGGCACACCGGGCGCGGCACCTGCAGGCCCACCAATGATTGAGCGGCCTTCCGCAGGTGCTGGTGCGTTGCGCGATAGTGCGCAGGCCTTAGACCGCGGCGAGTATGGCCGCGCCGAGGCTAAAGTGACTGAGGGTTTCAAGCTGGGCCTGACCAACACGCCCGACCTGCTCAGAGGCTACAAAACACAAGCCTTTGTGTACTGCGTGACAGGCCGCACGGCACAGTGCGAAAAATCGTTTGAAGCCGCGTTTGCGGTGGACAAGAAATTCAACCTCAGCCCGTCAGAGCGGCAACAACCCATCTGGGGGCCCGTGTTTGCCAAGGTGCAAAAACGCTACCCGTCTTGATGGGTGCTGATGGCCGTTTAGTCGCTACTTAGCATCTGCTTTAGTATCGGTATAACGGCCAAAGCTTTGTAGTTTATCGTAGCGCCTGTCCAGCAGCTCTTTGACTTTGAAGTCAGCCATCTGACGGTAGGCGTCATTCAAACCGCGCTTTAAAAATGCCGCCATTTGCTTGTGGTCGCGGTGCGCGCCGCCCACAGGTTCGTTGATGATTTTGTCAATCAAACCCAGTGCTTTCAAACGGTGCGCGGTAATGCCCAGTTGCTCGGCAGCGTCTTGCGCGCGGTCGCTGGTTTTCCACAAAATGCTAGCGCAGCCTTCGGGGCTGATCACGCTGTAGATCGAGTATTGCAGCATCAGCACTTGGTCGGCCACGCTGATAGCCAGCGCGCCGCCAGAGCCGCCCTCACCTATGATGGTGGTAATGATAGGCACCTCCAGCTGGGCCATTTCAAAAATATTGCGGCCAATGGCTTCTGACTGGCCGCGCTCTTCGGCGTCCATGCCGGGAAAGGCGCCTGGCGTGTCGACAAAGGTAAAAACGGGCAGGTGGAATTTTTCAGCTGTCTTCATCAGGCGCAGGGCTTTGCGGTAACCCTCGGGCCGGGCCATACCAAAGTTGCGCAGTGCGCGCTCTTTGGTGTCGCGGCCTTTTTGGTGGCCCAGCACCATGCAGGCGTTGCCGTTAAAGCGTGCTAAACCACCTACGATAGATTGGTCATCTGCAAAATGGCGGTCACCGTGCATCTCAACAAAATCGGTAAAGCACTCGTTCACATAGTCCATCGTGTACGGGCGCTCAGCGTGGCGGGCGATCTTGGTGATCTGCCAGGGCGTGAGGTCGCTGTAGATGTCTTTGGTCAGTTGCTGGCTTTTTTTAGCCAGCTGGTCGATCTCGTCGCTGATGTCCACCGCAGACTCCGACTGCACATAGCGCAGTTCGTCAATCTTGGTTTCCAGCTCGGCAATCGGTGACTCAAAATCTAAGAAAACTTTTTTGGCCAAAATTGGCTCCTGGTCGTGACAACGAGCGCAGTTTAAACCTGTTTGACGCGATTTGGGGGCTTGACAAACGCTATTGTTTTGATACTAAGACGCGCAATACACACTGTTTGTAGTCCCTAAGTATCCATTCACGGGCAGCGCAGAGGCAACTGATTTGTAAGTGCTGGTTCGCCAGTTTTTAACAGGCGTTAATTCATAACGGGCCACTGCAGCTATTCATCAGAGCTGTGGATTAAAGTCATGGATCATGGTTGTGGATCCAGCGAACGCCACAGGTACCATGTTGCCACGCTGCAGTAGGGCGCCCACGCAGCCGCCACCTCGCGTATTTCACTGCGGCTGACTGATTCACCCGAGAAATAATTGTGGCTGATGCCGTTGATCAATCCAATATCGTCCAAAGGCAGTACGTTGGGCCGCATCATGTGGAAGATTAAAAACATCTCAGCTGTCCAGCGGCCAATGCCGCGAATAGCCACCAGCTGGGCAATGATGGCGTCGTCGTCCATCGCGTCCCAGCCTTTCACGTTGAGTGCGCGGCTGTCAAAGTGCAGTGCCAGGTCTACCAAGTATTCAATTTTGCGGGCCGACAAGCCTGCCGCGCGCATGTCGTCTACTTTGAGCTTTAGCACCGCCTGCGGCGACGGTTTTTTAGACAGCTTGATAAACCGGTGCCAGATGGTTTGCGCGGCTTTCACGCTGATTTGCTGGCCTACGATGCTGCGTGACAGCGTAATGAATGGGTCGCTGCGGCGCTGCAGATAGGCCTCGCTAAACTGCGGAATCAGCCGCTTCATCACGCGATCTTTTTTAACCAAGTGCTTGCAGGCTTCGTCCCAATAGTCTGGCGGTGCCGCTAGAGGCGCAACAGTGGCAGCTATTGATTTCATAGCTGCTTGAGCAGGTAATACGGCCTGCACGGCCTAAAACACTGAAAATTTAGGAGTGTTTTAATGCTTAAACGGTGTGTGCAGATCATTTTTGCACTTCCCACGTCGTGCCAGCGGCTGCGTCTTTCAGCACAATGCCTTGTGCCAGTAAATCTTTGCGTATTTGGTCAGCACGCGCAAAGTCTTTGCCCACTTTGGCGGCTGCGCGTTCGGCTATAAGTTTTTGAATCGCCGCATCATCCAAGGCAGAGCCCAATTGCAAATATGCTGTTGGCTCGCTTTGCAGCAGGCCCAGCACACCGCCCAGTGCTTTGAGCACACCGGAGAGTTGCGCACTCTTGGTACGGTTAATCTCGCTGGCTAAATCAAACAGCACGGCAAAAGCCTCGGGCGTGCCAAAGTCGTTGTCCATCGCGGCTTTGAATTTGGCAGACCAAGGCTCGGTCCAATCGAGGGTAATTGTCGTAGGCGGCACAGCGTCTAGCACGGTGTACAAACGCTTAAGCCCGGTTCGTGCATCGTCCAGCCCGGCGTCGCTGAAGTTAAACGGCCTGCGGTAATGCACGCGAATCATAAAATAGCGAATGGTCTCGCCGTCGTAGCTTTTAAGCACATCGCGGATGGTAAAAAAGTTACCCACCGACTTGCTCATTTTCTCGCCGTCAACATTTAAAAATCCGTTGTGCAGCCAGTAGCGCGCAAAGGTTTTGCCGGTGGCGCCTTCGCTTTGGGCGATTTCGTTTTCGTGGTGCGGAAACTGCAGGTCGGCCCCGCCGCCGTGGATGTCAAAGGTCTCGCCCAGCACGCCCATGCTCATGGCCGAGCATTCAATGTGCCAGCCAGGGCGGCCTGGGCCAAAAGGTGAGTCGTATTTGGCGTCGGCAGGCTCCTCTGGCTTGGCGGCTTTCCACAGCACAAAGTCCAGCGGGTCTTGCTTGCCGTCTAGCACCGCCACGCGTTCGCCTGCGCGCAGCTGGTCTAGTGATTTGCCGCTGAGCTTGCCGTAGCCGGGCAGCTTGCGCACACTGAAATTCATGTCGCCTCGGCCGCTGGCTAAAGGGCCACCTGTATCTGCACTTGTATCGGCTTGGTAAGCCAGGCCCTTTTGCTGCAGCACACCAATCAAATCGGTCATCTGGCGTACATATTCAGTGGCGCGCGGCTCGTGCGTGGGGCGGGCTACGCCCAGCGCATCCAGGTCGCGGTGCATGGCGGTAACCATCTCGTCGGTCAGCGCGCGGATGGTGATGCCGCGCTCGACCGCGCGCTGGATGATTTTGTCGTCAATATCGGTAATATTGCGCACAAAAGTCACCTTGTAGCCGCTGGCGTGCAGCCAGCACTGCACCACGTCAAACGCCATCATCATGCGGGCGTGGCCCACGTGGCACAGGTCATAGATGGTCATGCCGCAAACGTACATGCCAACTTGGCCGGGCACTAAGGGGACAAATTCTTCTAATGCACGCGACAGCGTGTTGTAAATGCGAAGGCTCATGGGGAGATAGCTGGGAAAGAAAAACGGTTGCGGTGCAGTGGTGGCGGTAAAAGGGAGCGAGAAAACTAAAAAGGTGAACTGATTACTGTAAAAATCGCGTCATGTGCCAAGCATTAATGCAAGGCCACGTTAGGTCTAACATCCTCATTATGCAGCGCTCTAGCCGCTACAATGCTGCAGTATACGGTTCATTTTTAAGGCTTGTCAGTTTAATAATGCGCCGATTCTTGTGATAAGAGGTTCTATGTTTCCAGTTAAATCTTCAGTGTCTTTTAGTGTTCGCCCTTGCGCGTTGGCGGCTTGTCTTGCCTTGGGTTTTCTGCTGTCTGGCCCAGCCCAAGCCGATGAGTATGCAGACGTCACCCGCCTGCTGCGCGCTGGCCAACTGGCCGAAGCCGGCACCAAGGCCGACCAATTTTTAAGCACCAAGCCACGCGATGCGCAAATGCGCTTTTTAAAGGGCGTGATTTTTACCGAGCAGGCCAAACCCAACGACGCTATTGGCGTGTTTACCAAACTGACCGAAGACTACCCCGAACTTCCCGAGCCGTACAACAACCTGGCCGTACTGTACGCTGGCCAAAGCCAATTTGACAAAGCCCGTGCCGCCCTGGAGATGGCCATTCGCACCAACCCCAGCTACGCCACTGCGCATGAAAACTTAGGCGACGTGTACGCCAAGCTGGCTAGCCAAGCGTACAGCAAAGCCTTGCAGCTGGACAACACCAACACTGGCGTACAGCCCAAGCTAGGCATGATTCGCGAGTTGTTTGCGCCGGGTAGCAAAGGCCGCGCTGCGGCAGCCACGCCAGCCATAGCCGCAGCCCCGGCTACCCCAACAGCCAAAGCACCTGTTCCTGCACCGGCCCCGGCCCCGGCTCCAGCACCTGTAGCAGCGGCACCAGTTGCCAAGCCACCTGTTAGCGCCCCAGCCGCAGCGCCTGCACCTACCCCCGCCGCCGCCGCCGCACCCGTAGCCTCCAGCGGCGCTGCCGAGCAAGAGATCACCGCTGCAGTACAAAACTGG
>JANNCO010000225.1:0-2679 GCA_031386655.1 Polaromonas sp.
GTTTGAAATTCGTGACTTGCTGGCAGTGCCTGTATAGCCCGGTCCACTGTCTGCGCTACTGCAGGTTTGCACTGTGCCCCTGCCCAAGTTGCGCGTCTGCTTCACGTTATAATCAAGCTCTTCGGTGTGTGGCGCAGCCTGGTAGCGCACTTGCATGGGGTGCAAGGGGTCGAAGGTTCGAATCCTTTCACACCGACCAAATTTTTTTAAGCTATGTAAAAGTATGACGGGTCTAGAGCAATCTAGGCCCGTTTTGCTTTTTTGCTTTGATTTACACAAGTTATCCCAAGTTATCCGCCACTTATTCACACAATTTGCACACGTTTTCCCCTTGCCCGCGCAAGCTGTGTCGCACTAGCATGGGGAAGACAAGTTTTAAGAAACCCACAACCCCATGTCCGCAGTGCTTCACCCCGTCGATGACGGCTATTCGCCCGACTACACCCCCGATTTGTCCAGCTTTGGCGGCGACAGCCAAATAGCCCAGCTGCGTATTCCGCCGCACAGTATCGAGGCTGAGTCCAGTGTGCTGGGCGGCCTGCTGCTGGACAACGGCGCGTGGGACCGCGTGGGCGACTTGCTGGTAGATGGCGACTTTTACCGCTACGAGCACCGCCTGGTGTACGCCGCTATCGGCTCGCTGATCAACGCCACGCGCCCCGCTGATGTGATCACCGTGTACGAGCGCCTGCAGTCAGAGGGCAAAGCTGACGAGATTGGCGGGCTGGTGTACCTCAACGCATTGGCGCAGTATGTGCCCAGTGCGGCCAACATTCGCCGCTACGCCGAGATCGTGCGCGAACGCGCCATCCTGCGCAAGCTGGTGAGCGCGAGTGATGAGATCTCGACCAATGCGTTTAATACGCAGGGCAAAGATGTTGCCAAAATTTTAGACGAGTCAGAACAAAAAATCTTCGCTATCGGCGAAGAAGGCTCGCGCATGAAAAAGGGTTTTCAAGGCATGGACAGCCTGGTGGTGCAGCTGCTAGACCGTGTGCAAGAAATGTCGGAGAACCCCAACGACATCACCGGTGTGCCCACAGGATTTGTTGACTTAGACAAAATGACCTCGGGCATGCAAGCGGGCGACCTCATCATTTTGGCGGCGCGGCCCTCGATGGGAAAAGCGCAACCATTAGATGCAGCTGTTCGCACGCGCACAGGTTGGGCGCGCATGGGTGATTTGGCTGTGGGCGATGCCGTGGCTTCTGTGGACGGACTACCATCTATCGTGACAGCCATTTTCCCGCAGGGAGAAAAAGAGGTTTTCACAGTCAACTTCTCAGATGGCCGAAGCACCGAGTGCTGTGCCGAGCATTTGTGGCAAGTGCAATACCGCCAATGGGAAAAACCCCGTGTGATGAACACCGCTAAGTTGGCCGAAATGCTGCAACGCAAACGCTACGCCCAGCGTCTTTGGATCGAGCCGCATTCGGGCGATTTTGGACATGCGCAAAATATGCCGATGGACGGGTGGGTACTGGGCAGTCTGCTGGGGGATGGTTGTTTAACTGGTGCCGGTACCGTGCGGTTTTCTACAGCTGAGCCTCAAATGCTAGAAATGATGTCCCAGCGCCTTGGGTCAGACATGGCGATGCGACACGCTGAGCGCTATGACTGGCGCATTGTGCGCGAGCTGGGCGCGAACGCCAAAGGTGTTCAGGGCGTGCAACCTAATCCAGTGCGCTTGGTTTTAGATGCTTTGGGATTAACAGGTTTGGCTAGCGATAAAAAGTTTATACCTAAAATTTATTTAGAGGCATGCAAGTCAGTGCGGCTAGATGTGCTGCGCGGTTTGCTAGACACCGACGGCTGGGTGGAGAAGTGGGGCAGCGTGCGTTTTTCAACCTCCAGTATTCAGCTGGCGCGCGATGTGCAGGCGTTGGCACGCTCGTTGGGTGGCTGGTGCAGTATCAATGTCAAGCAGCCACATTTCACTAACGTGGCAGGCATGCGCATGGCGGGCCTACCAGCCTATGTGTGTAATATCGCCCATCCTGAGCCTCAGTCCCTATTTTTATTGTCTGAAAAACAAGCCCGCGCACCTGCACAGTGGCTGCGTAAAAAGCGTTTGACCGTAAGCTCCGTTGTAGCCACGCGCAAGGCTCAGTGCCAATGCATTTCGGTCAGCCACGCTAGCAAGCTGTACATCACCGACCAAGACATCGTCACGCACAACACCGCACTAGCTATCAACATTGCAGAACATGTAGCACTCAAAGAACAGTTGCCGGTAGCCGTATTCTCGATGGAGATGGGCGCCAGCCAGCTGGCGATTCGTATCGTCGGCTCGATTGGCCGCATTGACCAAATGCGCCTGCGCACCGGCAAGCTGCACGACGACGAGTGGCCGCGCTTGACCGAAGCCATAGAAAAACTGCGCAACATCAGCTTGCACATTGACGAAACCCCGGACCTGACCACCAGCGAGCTGCGCGGCAACGCCCGGCGTCTTGCGCGGCAGATGGGCGGCAAGCTGGGCCTGATTGTGGTGGACTATTTGCAATTGATGAGCGTGTCTAGCGCCATGAGCGATGAAAACCGTGCCACGGCGGTGGGTGAGATCTCGCGCGGCCTTAAAGCGCTGGCCAAAGAGCTGCAATGCCCCGTGATTGCGCTGTCGCAGCTAAGCCGGGGGGTAGAGAGCCGCACCGACAAGCGCCCGATGATGAGCGATTT
>JANNCO010000227.1:0-3438 GCA_031386655.1 Polaromonas sp.
GGAAAATCTACCACCCACATCGGAGCCCAGCGGTCTTCAAACAGGCCGTTCTTGTTGCCAAACTCGCTGTGGCCGATTTTCAGGCGCAGCGCACCGATGGCATCGTTGACGATTTTTTCTTTGTCCGCGCCAAAGAACAGGATGTCGCCATTTTGTGCGCCAGTGCGTTCGATGATGGCTTGGATGGCGGCGTCGTGCAGATTTTTGACGATCGGGCTTTGCAAACCCTCGCGACCTTTTGATGCATCATTGACCTTGATCCACGCCAAACCTTTTGCGCCGTAGATTTTGACAAATTCAGTGTACGCATCAATCTCGCCGCGCGATATGCCTGCGCCCTCCACCCCGCCATTGGGCACACGCAAGGCCACCACGCGGCCGTTTTTCATGAGTGCGGGGGCAGAAAATACTTTGAAATCCACATCGCCCATCACATCGGTCAGCTCGGTAAACTCCAGCTTCAAACGCAAATCGGGTTTGTCCGAGCCGTATTTGTACATGGCGTCGGCATAGGTCATCACCGGGAACTCGCCCAGGTCAACGCCTTTGGTTTTCTTGAACACTTCCACCATCATGCCCTGGAACATGTCGCGGATTTCTTGTTCGGTGAGGAACGAGGTTTCAATATCAATCTGGGTAAATTCTGGCTGGCGGTCAGCCCGCAGGTCTTCGTCGCGAAAGCACTTGGTGATTTGGTAATACCGGTCGAAACCCGCCACCATCAACAGCTGCTTGAACAACTGCGGTGATTGCGGCAGCGCAAAAAACATGCCTTCCTGCACACGGCTGGGCACCAAGTAATCGCGCGCGCCTTCGGGCGTGCTTTTGGTCAGCATGGGGGTTTCAATATCGACAAAGCCATGCGTATCCAGATAGTTACGCACCGCCATGGCCACCTTGTAGCGCAGCATCAGGTTGTTTTGCATGTACGGGCGGCGCAGGTCGAGCACACGGTGCGTAAGGCGCGTGGTCTCAGACAGGTTGTCATCGTCCAATTGGAATGGCGGTGTAATGGATGCATTGAGCACCGTCAGCTCGTGGCACAAAATCTCGATCTTGCCGCTTTTTAAGTTCTCGTTCACGGTGCCCGCCGGGCGTGCACGTACCAAGCCTTTGATCTGGATGCAAAACTCATTGCGCAAGCCTTCGGCGGCTTTGAACATGTCGGCGCGGTCGGGGTCGCACACCACTTGCACATAACCTTCGCGGTCGCGCAGGTCAACAAAAATCACACCACCGTGGTCGCGGCGGCGGTTCACCCAGCCGCACAGAGTGACCGTTTGGCCAAGGTGCGCCTCGGTCACCAGGCCGCAGTAGCTGGTACGCATGAGCGATGAAGGGTTGGTTATAGCTTGAGGCATAGGGGTACTTCCGGCCCGCGTGGGGCATACTTTACAAATGGGTGGTTATTGGACAAAAGCTGATGGCATGCAGGCACTGGCTGGGGCTTGTCTGGTCATTATCTTGTAGCACTCTGGTGGATATCAGGGACTAGCCTAAATTGGCGGCACGGGGCGACGACACAATGACTGAACCGGGCCCGCCGGGCACCACAACACCCATCGACACAATGTATTTCAACGCCTCGTCCACGCTCATCTTCAGTTCAATACAGTCGGTTTTTTTCAGCATAACAAAATAGCCACCCGTGGGGTTGGGCGTGGTGGGCACATACACACTCACGTAGTCGCCGTGCAAATGGTTAACCACATCGCCACCGGGCGTGCCAGTGACAAAGGCGATGGTCCACACGTCGGTGCGTGGCCACTGGATCAGCACGGCTTTGCGAAAGGCGTTGCCGCTGTCAGAAAACAGCGTGTCAGACACTTGTTTGACACTGGAGTAGATAGACCGTACGACTGGGATGCGGTTAAGCAGCGCGTCCCACCAGATCACCAGTTTTTTGCCAAAGAAGTTACTGGCTACGGCCCCTACTGTGAGCAAAATAGCAAACGCCAAAATTACACCGAACCCGGGGATGTGAAAGCCCAGCAGCTTGTCTGGATGCCAGGCTTGCGGCAAGATTAAGAGGGTTTTGTCCAGGCTGGAAATAATCCATTCCATCACCCACACGGTAATACCCACTGGCACAATCACCAACAACCCCGAAAGCAGCCATTTGCGCACAGATTTCATCATGATTTAGCCTTCAAGCACCCGTAGACTTTGCTGGAGCAGCTACGGATTTGCTAGCGGCTGCAGGGCTGGGTGCAGGACTTGGCGAAGGACTTGACGAGGCACCGGATGAGGATGCAGGTGCACTGGCCGGGGCACTGGCCGGCGACGCAGGTGCTGCACCAGGCGCTGGTGCAGCCGCAGGTGCGCCTTCTGTTTTAGGCGCTGTGGCAATGCCAGAATTAGCACCTTCACCGGCCTTCTCGCCGCCGCGAAAATCGGTCACGTACCAGCCAGAGCCTTTGAGCTGAAAGCCCGCAGCGGTGAGCTGTTTTTGAAAGCTGGCGCTGCCGCACGCTGGGCACACCGTGAGCAAAGGGTCAGAGATTTTTTGTAAAACATCCTTGGCATGGCCGCAGGAGGTGCATCGGTAGGCGTAAATAGGCATGGAGCGGGTGCAAATGTTGCAAAACCTCTCATTATAAAGCCCCGAGCGAAAAAAACCCTCCCCAGCGCTAGTGCTGGGGCGGCAGCTACCCTACAATTTCTCTCGGGCAGCGTCCGTTAGGCGCTGCCCCATGTTGCCAACCCTTTACTTTAAATCTTAGCCATTATGAAAAAACATCTTTGGATTCTGGCCCTCAGCACTGTGGTGATAGCCTCCTGCAGCAAAAATAACGACGCCCCGGCGGCCAAAGCGCCCGCTGTCACCACCTCTGCAGCCGCTGCCACCGCCTCTGCAGCCCCCGCCAATGCCGAAGAAAAAGTACTCAACATTTACAACTGGCCAGACTACATCGCCAAAGACATGATTGCCAATTTCGAGAAAGACACTGGCATCAAGGTGAACTACCAGACATTTGAAAACAACGAAGCACTGAACGCCAAGCTGGTAGCAGGCAACACTGGCTATGACATCGTGGTACCCGGTGCAGTGTTTGCCAAAGGCCAGATTGAGGCGGGCCTGCTGCAAAAGCTGGACAAAAGCAAAATCCCCAACACCAGCAACTTAGACGGCGAGATCATGGGCAAGCTGACCACAGTAGACCCTGGCAATGCCTACCTGATCCCATGGGCCTGGAGCTTTACCACCGTGGGTATCAACAAAGCCAAAGTTGCCAAAGCACTGGGAAGCACCCCCATGCCCGAGAACGCCTGGGACTTGGTGTTTAACCCCACCTACACCGCCAAGCTCAAATCGTGCGGCATAGCCTACCTCGACTCGCCTACCGAAGTCATTCCGCCGGACCTGCACTACATTGGCAAAAACGCTTACTCCAACGACGCAGCTGACCACAAAGCGGCGGGCGACATGCTGGCCAA
>JANNCO010000267.1:0-3822 GCA_031386655.1 Polaromonas sp.
GCCGCAGCCGCTATGCCAGTAGCACAACCCGCGTGCGCACCAGCGAGCCTGGTGACGCCGCGCCACGCATCTTGCAGCCTAAGCCGCTTAGCAAATGGGGAAGAGAGAAACGGTCAATTTCTAGTTAATAGAACAGTATTGGCCGCGTAGCTGAGTACGCCGGCTGCCAGCTCCTGTACAAAACATGGAGTACGCCGCCTGCCAGTTCCCGTACAAAAGTACAAGACAAAAAAGACAAGCCAAGCTCAGAAAAAACAAAGCGATAGTTATTTCCAGGAATAGCTCTAGAAGGATTATTTCAATTTTGTCTGTACCACTTGCCCGCTGATCGTGCCTTCGGCTTTGCCCCCTGAGGACAGCACGAGCGTGTCAGACTGGCGCAACGACAAAACCAGGGTATTGTTTCTGGCTTGGTAGCAGGCGCTGCTGACAGGCACTGGCGCGCCGTCAATGGTGGCGCCGCCATCGGCTGCCAGCTTGAATATCAGCGCGCTGGTTCTGACAAAACCAGTCAGTGGATCGATATTGCCCACCTCTAGGTCGTAGATGGTGGCAAACAGTGGTATGAATACGCTGGCAGCCGTAATCTCGCCAGTGGGGTTGGTGCACGCCAGCGTGTTGATGGCACTGGCTGGTGTAGTTACAGCGTCACTGCCGCCGCCGCAAGCACCAAGCCCTAAAGTGCAGACTAAGAGCATGGGGGTCATATCCAACAGGGGTCTCATCATAAAAAGCACCTTTTAATTTGATTTGAAAAATACCTACCAGCCTGCAAAGACTACAAGCCCAATCTAACGTGGTCACCAAAGCTTGGGTTGGCAGTTAGCGCGCCTAACCCTTGCTAGCCTTGTCTTGTCTTGCCTTACTAGTCTTGTACTAACCAACACTAGAATTTTGTACACTAAGATCGTATCTCTACTTTTGTATGTTTCCAGTGCAACCATCTACCTTCACACCACAGTCAAGATCACCACTAGAGCGCCCGGCCCCACGCCACGGGCAACTTGGCGGCCTGCGTACTGCGCTGGGCTGGTGGATAGCGGCGGGCGCTGCGTTGCTGCTAGTGGCAGCTTTGTCGGGTTGTGCCAACCTGGGCTATTACTGGCAAAGCATGACGGGCCATATGGCCGTGGTAAATGCAGCCAAACCTGTGCAAGACTGGCTTGATGATGCCCAGACACCCGAGGCAACCAAACGCCGCCTGGAACTGTCGCAACGCATCCGCGAGTTTGCCTCCAGCGACTTGCAGTTGCCCAACAACGCCAGCTACCGCCGTTATGCTGATTTAAAACGCCGCGCCGCTGTGTGGAACGTGGTAGCCGCACCTGAATATTCGCTGACCTTGCATACGTGGTGTTTTGCGGTGGTGGGCTGCGTGGGGTATCGCGGCTACTATGCTGAGGCCGATGCCCAAGCCGAGGCTGAGATTAAAAAAACCGAAGGCCTGGAAGTCAGTGTGTATGGCGTACCCGCGTATTCCACTTTGGGCTACCTCAACTGGGCGGGTGGCGACCCACTGCTGTCAACTTTTATCAATTATCCTGAGGGCGAGCTGGCGCGGTTGATCTTTCATGAGCTGTCGCACCAAGTGCTGTATGTGCAGGACGACACTATGTTCAACGAATCGTTTGCCACCGCAGTCGAGCGCATCGGTGGCGCGCAGTGGCTGGCGCAGCAGGGGTCAGACGCGGCGCGCGCAGAGTACGCGCAATTTGACCAGCGGCGCAGGCAGTTTCGCGGTTTTACACTGGCTACGCGCAAGAAATTAGAAGCTATTTATGCATTGCAAGCCGACAATACTGCTCGAGCAGCTACTAAAAAAATAGCAATGAAAGAATTTCAAGATGACTATGCGCAGCTTAAAGCGCAGTGGGGTGGCTATGCGGGCTACGATGCTTGGGTAGCCAAGGCTAACAACGCCAGCTTTGGGGCGCTGGCCGCTTACGACGAGCTGGTGCCGCAGTTTGAAGCGTTGTATGCCAAACAAACCGGCAGCCCGCAAGAGCGTTGGTTGCGTTTTTATGAAGCCTGCAAGGCCTTGGCCAAACTACCCCGCGCCGAGCGTCGGGCAGCCTTGACAGCTGCGTAACCATTGCGCCATAACTGCGTAAGCATTGCGCCATAATTAACCCCACTTCAATTTACAGGATACAACATGGCAGACATTCATATCGAACGCACCCACGATTTAGGCTTGCCAGAGGCTCGCAAGATCGCCTTTAAATGGGCCGAGCAGGTGGAAGCGAAATTCGACATGGAATGTACCTATGAGGAAGGTAAAACCAAAGACAGCGTCAGCTTTAAACGCAGCGGTGTAGACGGCAGCTTGGCGGTAACCAAAGACAGTTTTGTACTCAACGCCAAATTAGGCTTTCTGCTAGGCGCTTTCAAAGACAAAATTGAAGGCGAAATCACCAAAAATCTTGACGCCTTGCTCAAGAAAAAGCCAGCTGCCAAGAAGAAGGCCTAGTTTCTATCAACCGCTGGCTGCCGTAGCTAGCTATTTATTTCATAGCTGCTTGAGCAGGTTTTACTTGGGTTAGAGGCCCAAAATGCCTGAGAATTTACTTCAGCGATTCAATCAAATCAATATATTGCTGCATCGCGTCGTCGGTGGACGTGCCCTTCAGGCTGTTCCATGCGTCCCACTTGGCGCGTCCCACCATATCGCTAAAGCCTGGCTTTTTCTCAGCGTTGTCGCCCGTGCTGCCTTGCTTGTACAGCGAGTAGATTTTCAGCAGCGTAGCGTTGTCAGGGCGCTCGGCGAGGTTTTTGGAATCTGCCATGGCAGTGTTGAATTGGTTTTGCAGGTCGGCCATAAGGTGCTCCTTGAAATGGATGAATTGGCGTTAAGGGAAACTGCTCTGTATCTTAATGGCTTAAAACCCGCCAAAATAGGTTATTAACCCCAACTTGGTATCTGCCCGTAGCGCTTGGGCTGCACAGAATGCCCCCAGGAGAGTTTTAGATGGTCACTCGCGTTATGGCACCCAAAAAACAACAAGCTACGGCCCAAACTGTAGCCCAAAAAGTGGTCACCACCGCCCGCAGCACAGTCGCTAAAACGGTCACCAGCACAGCAGCCAAAACTGCTGGTAGTGCGCAAAAAGCCGCCAGTTCGGCTCAAAAGGCTGCCAAAGTAGTGCAGAAAAATGTAGAGCGGGCAGTAGCCGGTACGCTGGGCCTGTCGGGCGAGCGCATGACCAAGGTCGACACCGCCTGGCTGCGTATGGACAGCCCGCAAAATTTAATGATGATTGTGGGTATTTGGGTGCTCAAGCCCGGCATTACCCACGCAGCCCTGTGCGAGCGCATTGAAACCCGGCTGCTGAAATACCGCCGCTTTGGGCAGCGCGTGGTGGAAGACGCAGCGGGTGCTACGTGGGTAGATGACAAAAAATTTGATATCAAAAACCATGTGGTGACTGAAACGTTAAAGGCTAGCAAGGGCGCTACTTTGCAAGACGCGCTGCAAGACCGCGTAGCCGTGCTAACCACCACGCCGCTAGACCGCCGCCGCCCGCTGTGGCAGTTTCATTTGGTAGAGAACTACACCCTGCCCGACGGCTCCAAAGGCAGCGCCATGATGGTGCGTATTCACCACTGCATTGCCGATGGCATTGCCTTGATTTCAGTCACCACATCGCTGGTAGACGGCGGCTTGCCACCGCCAGAGCGTAAACGCAAAGAAGTGCCTGCTACGCCCGAAGACTGGTTAACGCACAGTTTTTTAAAGCCTTTTACAGATTTAACTGTCAAAGCACTCGGTGCTGCGGGCCAAGGTGCGGCGCGCTCGCTGCAAATGCTCACCGATCCGCAAAA
>JANNCO010000269.1:0-3503 GCA_031386655.1 Polaromonas sp.
GCTACGCGTGATACCTTGCGCTTGAAATTGACCTCGCAAAATACCTGCGCGTTGCCCTATGGACTCAGTGATGGGGTAGACCGCATGCAGGCTTTGCACCATGGCGTTGAACAAGCTGAGCTTGCGTGTGTTGGGTTGCCAGGCTAGTCCAAAATGCGCTTCTTCGATGGTGATGGCTGAGATGGCGATGAGCTGTGCAGATTGCACCCATTGCATCACATGCGCATTAGGAGATTTTTTGACTAGCTCGCTCAGGACATTGGTATCGGCCAAATATATAGTTAGCGCCATAGTGCCTATTGGGCATCCGTAAAGCTGTTGGCGCGCGTCCATGTGGCCATACGTGTTGCATCTGCTGCGGGGATGCCTGTGTTATCTAACGGGACATATGTATCGCGCAGCGCCATCAAGGTGTTGTAAAAGCTGTCTGCACTGTGCGCTGCGGCCTCGGTGCGCTTGAAATAGTCGGCAGACACCAGCACTGCCACGGGTGTGTTGCGCTTGGTAATGACCTGGGGCGTGCTTTGGGCTGCGTCGATCAATGAAGATAGCTGCTGGCGAGATTGGGCTATAGAGATGGACATAATTCGCCTTTTGTGTACATTTTAATTGTACATTATTAACATGAACAGTGTCGAACTTGCTGAATTCACCGAATCATCAACACCTTCACGCTCACCGCCTCTGCCGCGTCGCTCCAAGCTGAATCCCCAGTCACTGCCGTACCTTTAACTAATTGAGCCAGTGCCAAGCAAGCGCGGTCACCTAGCGATAGCCCAGCGTGTTTGGTGCTTAAACGCAAGCTGGCGCACAGGGTGGCTTGTTCTAAATCAAAATCAATGGCTTGCACATTCAGCTCTTTCAGAGTTCTCGTTAAATGTGCAGGCGCAAGGCCTTTGTCTATCAGCTTGGTGCCAACTTCAGCGATATTGACGCTGCTGGCGATGCATTCTTGATCTTGTATCAGCTCGTCCACCACAGCACTGCCGGGCTCACCATGCATCAATGCCAATAGCGCTGACGCGTCCATCACATACATCATGTTTGAAGTCTCGGTTTATTCTTTGGCCGCTTCTGCACGACGATCTGCGATAAGCTCATCACTTAAGCTGGTGCTGGGGTCGACGCCCAGTTCTTTGAATAAATTGTCAAAATAAGCACGTCGCTGCACACTGCGTTGCAAAGCAGAAGTTAAAACTAAGCTGCCATCTTTAATTTCTACATAGATGGGCGATTTGGGCTTAAACCCCAGTTTTTCGCGTAACTCGACAGGTATTAAAACCCGCCCGTTTTCAGACATCGCAAGAGAAGCCATATTGAGCCCTCGTTAAAAATAGACATTAATTCATATTCTGTCATAATTAATTAAATTGTCAATAAAATCATAAAAGTCAAATCATGCTTGCTAAACGCATCATCCCTTGCCTAGACGTGACCGGTGGCCGCGTGGTCAAGGGCGTGAATTTTGTCGAACTGCGCGACGCCGGTGACCCGGTGGAGATTGCCGCGCGCTACAACGATCAAGGGGCCGATGAGCTGACGTTTTTGGACATTACGGCTACCAGCGACGGGCGGGATTTGATTTTGCCCATTATCGAGGCGGTGGCCGCGCAGGTGTTTATCCCGCTGACGGTGGGCGGCGGGGTGCGCACGGTGGACGACGTGCGGCGCCTGCTGAACTCCGGAGCGGATAAAACCAGTTTCAACTCTGCCGCTATTGCCAACCCACAGGTGATAGCCGATGCGTCGGCCAAATACGGCGCGCAGTGCATTGTGGTAGCGATTGACGCTAAAAAGCGCACTGCAGAAGATGCCAAACGCCTGAACGCCGACGGCCAGCCCGTAGGTGAGGGCTGGGACGTGTACAGTCACGGAGGCCGCAAAAATACTGGGCTAGATGCCGTGCAGTGGGCATGCAGAATGGCACACATGGGCGCCGGCGAGATATTGCTGACCAGCATGGACCGCGACGGTACTAAAAGCGGCTTTGATTTAGCGCTTACCCGCGCTGTGGCCGACGCGGTTAGCGTGCCCGTGATTGCATCGGGCGGCGTGGGCAACCTGGACCATCTGGCCGACGGCGTACAGCAGGGCGGGGCGGATGCGGTGCTGGCGGCCAGCATTTTTCACTATGGCGAATACACGGTGCAGCAGGCCAAGGCGCATATGCATGCGCGGGGCATCCCAGTGCGTTTGTAACAGCCCTGGCAAGGCCTTTTTATGTGTAAAAATGGCCTTTAACCCAAGTAAAACCTGCTCAAGCAGCTATGAAATTAATAGTATTGATGCTGTCACTTAAATCCTGCACAATCACACCATGAACTGGATTGACGATATCAAATGGGATGACAAAGGCTTGGTGCCTGTTATCGCGCAAGAGCACACCACGGGCGACGTGCTGATGTTTGCCTGGATGAACCGCGAGGCGGTGCAAAAAACCGCCGAGCTTGGCCGTGCGGTGTACTTTAGCCGGTCGCGTAACAAGCTGTGGTTCAAAGGCGAAGAATCAGGCCATGTACAAACCGTGCACAGCCTGCGCATGGACTGTGATGGCGACGTGCTGCTGCTGACGGTAACCCAGCTGGGGCACGAGCCAGAGAACGGGAAATCGCCCTTGCAGTCGGATGTGAAATCGCCCTTGCAGTCGATAGCCTGCCATACCGGGCGTCACAGCTGCTTTTTTAACCTGTTGCAGGCCCCGCAGTCGGCTAAGCCCGAGTGGAAAATCACCGCACCGGTCTTGAAAAACCCCGATGCGATCTATAAATAACGCCATGACTTCCAACGATTCTCTCGACCAACTGGCCCGCGTGCTGGCGTCCCGCAAAGGCGGTGACCCCGCCAGCAGTTATACGGCGCGCTTGTTGCACCAAGGGCCGGACGCGTTTTTAAAGAAAATTGGCGAAGAAGCCACTGAACTGGTGATGGCCTGCAAAGACGCTGACCACGGCGGCCAAACTGACGTGCAAAAAGCCAAAATCATTGCCGAGACGGCCGACTTGTGGTTTCACAGCATGGTGGCGCTGAGCTTTTATGGCCTGGGGCCGCAAGACGTTATCGCCGAGCTAGACAAGCGCGTGGGCACCAGTGGGCTAGAAGAAAAAGCCGCCCGCAAGGCGCAGGCGCGCGAGCTAGAGCTTAAGTAATTTTATGGAGAGGGAAGGACGGTATGACACAAACTAACTACACAGATTTTGAAGCCAAAAGTTCGGGTGACCGCACGGTCATGCATGTTTTGTACGGCATGCACATCATTGCACATTTTACCGTATTTACCTTGGCGGTAGTTGCCATGATCGTGAATTACATCAAGCGTGGCGACTAAACCGACTCTATGTATATCGCGCACCACAATTACATGATCAGTACTTTTTGGTGGGCACTTTTTTGGCTAGTCCTTACATCGCCTTTGTATCTGCTGCTGTGGATACCGGGCGTAGTGGCTTGGGCCATCGTCGGTTTGTGGTACCTGTACCGGTGCATCAAGGGCTGGCTGCACTTTA
>JANNCO010000371.1:0-4766 GCA_031386655.1 Polaromonas sp.
AGCGTGTCGATGAAAAAATTGTAGCGAGGCGCGGCCCACCAACCCTAGATAACTACTGCCTCCCGCGTGTGTTCGCGGAGATTTTTTGCAGCGACATGTCACGCCGCCCGTCCAAGGTAAACAACGACACCATGCCTTGCCACAGGGGAGTTCAATCGTACGCCGCCCGTCCAAGGTTAACAACGAGCCAATACACAACACAAGGGAAGTCATAACCCTCAAAACGCTACAAATTCAATAGCTGCTTGAGCAGGTTCTACGGCTTGCAACGCTCAAAACATATTAAATCAATGAGTCAATGAGTCAGTAGCACCACCGCCCGCGCCTCCATGCTTTGCTCTTCTCCCACCGGTCCCATCTTCTCAGCCGTTTTAGCTTTTACATTGACTTGCGATGCCGCCAAACCTAAAGCCGCAGCGATGCGCGCGCACATAGCTGGGATGTGCAACGCCAGCTTGGGCGCTTGGGCGATGATGGTGCTGTCGATATTGCCTATCTCGTAGCCTGCTGCGCGCACGCGTTGGGCGGCTTCTTGCAATAAAACAAGAGAGTCAGCGCCTTTGAATTGTGCGTCGGTATCGGGAAAGTGCCGGCCTATGTCGCCCAACCCCGCTGCGCCAAGCAATGCATCAGTGATGGCATGCAGCAGCACATCAGCGTCTGAATGGCCTAGCAAGCCTTTGTCGTGCGGTACATGCACGCCGCCCAGCATCAGCTTGCGACCGGGGACTAGCGCATGCGTGTCCCAGCCTTCGCCTATTCTGAAGCAGCGTGGTGGTGTTGCAGTCATATTGTCAGCTTTCTAGCTTGCATTTTTAAGTGCTTGTTGCGCTTGTCTGCCCAGCAAAATAGCCTCTGCCAGCGCAAAGTCCTCGGGGTAGGTGACTTTAAAATTTTGCGCGTTGCTGTGCACCAGCTTGGGGGCATGGCCTAGCGCTTCCATGGCACTGGACTCGTCAGTCACGCTGGCTACGTTGTGGTCCAGCGCCTTCGCCAACGCATCCGCCAGCAGGCCAATACGGAACATTTGCGGCGTGTGGGCCAGCCACTTGTCGACGCGGCTGACGGTGCTGGCCACGCGGCCTGCGTCGGCTTTTTTCAGCGTGTCGGGCAGCGGCAGTGCCAGCAGGCCGCCCACTGCGTCGTGCTGGCAAGCGTCTATCAAGGTGTTGATCTGCTCGGGCGTCACTAGGCAGCGTGCTGCGTCGTGCACTAGTACCCAATCGTCTGTTTTCGCGCCTTGTGCCAGCATGGCGCGCAAACCGTGCAGCACTGTTTGGGCCCGCGTGTCGCCGGCGCAGGCTGCCACCCAGTAGGTGGAGCCTACGTGGTGGGCAAACAGGTCGTCATGGGGTGCTACCACGGTCAAAGTCTCGGCAATGCGTGGTACGGCGGCAAATGCAGCCAGGGTGTGGGCCACCACAGGCTGGCCAGCAATGCGTTGGTATTGTTTGGGCAGCCCCGGACTTAACCCTAGCGTTGCACGGCTGCCCAAGCCACCGCAAGGGATTAAGGCGAAAAATTGAGGTTGCATGGCAGGCGCGGCAGAGATATTTTGGGGACTTGACAGCGTAAGGTGGTCTATCTTAAGCCGGTATTCTAAAATCTAGCCACCTAATAGCCTACAAGCTACACCACACCCCACTGCACTGGCTTTGGGGTGTTTTGTATTTTCTGCTTCAAAACGATCATCATTTTTAAGACCATCGGCATCACCACAGTGGATTACCCCAAACTTTTCCCCGGCAAACGCCATACCCTGCCCCGCCCCATCAGCTCTGCTGACTCCATGTTACTGGCCGAATTTGCCATGCGCGAGAAAGCTGCAGGCCGCATCACCGCTATCGTCACTGCCGACGCATCGGACGCGCAGCGCCTACTGGACGAAATCGCCTTCTTCGCACCCGATTTGCAGACTGTGATGTTCCCCGACTGGGAAACGCTGCCCTACGACACGTTTTCGCCGCACCAAGACTTGATCAGCGAACGGCTGGCTACGCTGTGGCGCATTCATAGCCGCAGCCAAGCTAAAAATCAATCTGCAGATGGCCCCCAAGAAAAAACAAGTCAAGAACCCGCCGATGTAGTGCTGATCCCCGCTACCACCGCGCTGTACCGCTTGGCGCCACCCAGCTTTTTGGCAGGCTATACCTTTCACTTTAAGGTCAAGCAAAAACTAGACGAGGCCAAACTGAAGGCGCAGCTGACCCTGGCGGGCTACAACCACGTTACCCAGGTGGTCAGCCCGGGTGAATATGCTGTGCGTGGCGGGCTGATTGACCTGTATCCCATGGGCAGCCTAGTGCCTTATCGTGTCGATTTGTTTGACGACGAAGTCGACAGTATTCGCACCTTTGACCCCGACAGCCAGCGCAGCCTGTACCCCGTGCCCGAGGTACGCCTGCTGCCGGGCCGCGAGTTTCCGATGGACGATGCTGCGCGCATCAAGTTTCGCAACCGCTGGCGCGAGCTGCTTGAGGGCGACCCGACTAAAAGCCGCATTTATAAAGACATGGGCAATGGCGTAGCCACTGCCGGCATTGAATATTATTTGCCACTTTTTTTTGACGAAACAGCAACCGTGTTTGACTACCTTGGCACACATGCCACAGTGGTACTGCATGGCGATTTAGAACCCGCATTTCAGCATTTTTGGCAAGACACCAAAGAGCGGTACCGCTTGGTCAAAGGCGACCCTGACCGGCCTGCACTACCGCCCGAGGCTTTGTTTCTGTCGAGCGAGCAGTTCTACAGTATTTCTAATGCTTTTAGGCAGCTAGCCCTTAAGAATACTGCTCAAGCAGCTACGGATTTTATAGCAGAGCCATTACCTGCCCTAGCCTCACAGCGCGGCATGGAAGAGCCGCTGTCGCTGCTGAAATCACACCTTGTCGGCACTAAAAACCGCGTGCTTATCATCGCCGAGAGCGATGGACGGCGCGAGAGTTTGCTAGACTTTTTGCGCGCCAGCCATGTAATACCGCCGGCTTTTGATTCACTAGCAGAATTTCAAGCCAGTGACGAAAAACTAGGCATCGCCACCGCAGCGCTGAGTGCTGGGTTTGTGTGGACAGAAGGTGGCATCGACTTTATTACCGAGACAGAGCTGTTTGCTACCGTAGGTGGTGGTGCGCGCAGGCGGCGCAAGCAAGAGCAGGTAAGCGATGTCGAATCGCTCATCAAAGACCTCAGCGAGCTCAAGGTAGGCGACCCTGTAGTGCACAGCCAGCACGGCATTGGCCGCTACAAAGGCCTGATGAATATGGACGTGGGGCAAAAAATGCCCGATGGCACGGCAACGTTGCAAGAGTTTTTATTACTCGAATATGCAGACGACGCCAAGCTGTACGTACCCGTCAGCCAGCTGCATTTGATCAGCCGCTACACCGGGGTAAGCGCCGACGAAGCCCCCCTACACCGCCTGGGCAGCGGCCAGTGGGAAAAAGCCAAGCGCCGCGCCGCCGAACAAGTGCGCGACAGCGCAGCTGAGTTGCTGAACATCTACGCACGCCGCGCCGCGCGCCAAGGCCACGCGTTTAAATATTCACCCAACGACTACGAAAGCTTTGCCAACGATTTTGGCTTTGAAGAAACCGCCGACCAACGCGCTGCCATCCATGCTGTTATTCAAGACATGATCAGCCCGCAGCCGATGGACCGCCTGGTGTGCGGCGACGTAGGCTTTGGCAAAACTGAGGTAGCTTTGCGCGCCGCCTTCATCGCCGTAACAGGCGGCAAGCAAGTGGCCATCCTTGCGCCCACCACGCTGCTGGCCGAGCAGCACTACGCTACGCTGACCGATCGTTTTAGCAAATGGCCTGTCAAAATTATGGAGATGAGCCGCTTTCGCAGTGGCAAAGAAATTACCGCAGCTATCAAATGCCTGGCCGACGGCAGCGTAGACATTGTGGTGGGTACGCACAAGCTGCTGAGCGCATCGGTTAAATACAAAGACCTGGGCTTGTTGATTGTGGACGAAGAGCACCGCTTTGGCGTGCGCCACAAAGAGGCCATGAAGGCCATGCGCGCCGAGGTAGATGTGCTGACGCTGACTGCCACGCCCATCCCGCGCACGATGGGCATGGCGCTGGAAGGCCTGCGAGATTTAAGCGTGATAGCCACTGCCCCGCAGCGTCGCCTGGCGATTAAAACCTTTGTGCGCACCGAAGGCACTGGCGTGATTCGCGAGGCGGTGCTGCGCGAGCTAAAACGCGGCGGGCAAGTTTATTTTCTGCACAACGAAGTAGAGACGATTGAAAACCGCCGTGCCAAGCTGGAAGAAATTTTGCCCGAAGCCCGCATTGCCGTAGCCCACGGCCAGATGCCCGAACGCCAGCTGGAAAAAGTGATGAAGGACTTTATTGCCCAGCGCTACAACCTGCTGCTGTGCTCTACCATTATTGAAACTGGCATTGACGTACCTACAGCCAACACCATTGTCATGGCGCGCGCCGACAAGTTTGGCCTGGCCCAGCTGCACCAGCTGCGGGGCCGTGTGGGCCGCAGCCACCACCAAGCCTACGCTTACCTGATGGTGCCCGATGTTGAGACGCTAACCAAACACGCTGGCCAGCGGCTGGAAGCTATCCAGCAAATGGAAGAACTGGGCAGCGGCTTCTACCTGGCCATGCACGACCTGGAAATTCGCGGTGCAGGCGAGGTACTGGGCGAGAACCAGTCAGGCAACATGCTGGAAGTAGGCTTTCAGCTGTACAACGAAATGTTGACCGAAGCCGTGAGTGCATTAAAAGCAGGCAAAGAACCCG
>JANNCO010000309.1:0-4313 GCA_031386655.1 Polaromonas sp.
TTGACAATGATGGCGCAGCCTGTGGCCATGGCGGCCGACATTTTGCGCACGACTTGGTTGATAGGAAAGTTCCACGGCGTAAACGCAGCCACTACGCCTACGGGTTCTTTCAGCACCATCTGCTGCACGTTGGCTGCACGCGGTGCCACAATACGGCCATAAATGCGGCGGCCTTCTTCGGCAAAATATTCAATGATGTCGGCTGACGACAGGCATTCCACTTTGGCCTCGGCCAGTGGCTTGCCTTGCTCTAGCGTCATCAGCATGGCAATGCGGTCAGCGCGCTCGCGCATCAGCACGGCGGCTTGGCGCATGATCTTGCTGCGCTCAATGGCAGGCATGGCGCGCCAGGTGATAAAACCTTTTTGTGCGGCCACCAGCGCCGCGTCCAGGTCAGCTATAGCAGCGTGGGCTACGTGGCCAATTTCGGTGCCAGTGGCAGGGTTGACCACAGGCAGGGTTTTGCCGCCTTGGGCATCGCGCCATTGGTTGTCTATCAAAAGCTGGGTGTTGGTGTAGGTCATGCGTGGGCTTTGCTAGGTAGGAGGTGAATCAAAATAGAGGGTTGTATTAAAACCCCTAAGTGCCAATTGCCTATTATCTAACCTAACATCAAGCCATGCTTACCAAGGTTTCCCCCACGCGACAGGCCAAGCCACTGGCCGCGTCGAATGCTAAGCCAGTGCAAGCCTGGCTGGTAGCGCGTGGCTGGCAGCCGTTTGCGTTTCAAACGCAGGTGTGGGCAGCTGTAACGCAGGGCAAAAGCGGCTTGCTGCATGCCACCACCGGGTCGGGCAAAACCTATGCCGTGTGGCTGGGCGTGTTGCAGGCGCTGCTCAACGACTATGCAAGTGCCAAGGCAGTTCCATCTCCCAGTGCAACTTCACGATCTGTTGCAGCCAAATTGGCCCCGCCTCTGTCGGTTATTTGGCTTACCCCCATGCGTGCGCTGGCCAGCGACACGGCGCGCGCGCTGCGCGAACCGCTGCAAGACTTGGCACCCACTTACACACTGGGCATACGCACCGGCGACACGCCCAGTGCCGAGCGTGCGCGCCAAGACAGGCGCTTGCCTACGGTATTGATTACCACGCCCGAGTCGCTGACTGTCATGCTGTCGCGCGAGCACGCCCGCACCGAGCTGGCCCATGTGCGCTATGTCATTGCCGATGAATGGCACGAGCTGATAGGTAGCAAGCGTGGCGTGCAAACCCAGCTGGCACTGGCCCGGCTAAGACAATTCAACCCCACCCTGGTGGCCTGGGGCCTGAGCGCAACGCTGGGCAATAGTGCGCACGCCATGCAGGTACTGTGTGGCGAGCAAGCCGTTTTAGTGCAAGGAAAAATAGACAAAACGCTGCAAATAGACACGCTGATTCCTGCGGACCCTGGCAAATATTCGTGGGCAGGCCACTTGGGTGCACGCATGCAACAACCGGTGGTTGACGAGATAGCCCAATCAGGCCCCACGCTGGTGTTTACCAACACCCGGTCGCAGGCCGAGATTTGGTACCAGATGCTGCTGGCAGCCAAACCCGAGTGGGCAGGCGAGATAGCGCTGCACCATGGCAGCCTGGACAAAAGCGTGCGCGACTGGGTAGAAATGGGGCTGAAAGAAGGCAAACTGCGTGCTGTGGTGGCGACATCGTCGCTCGATTTAGGTGTAGATTTTTTACCCGTAGAGCGGGTGCTGCAAATCGGCTCGGCCAAGGGCGTGGCGCGCTTGGTGCAGCGGGCCGGTCGCAGCGGCCATGCGCCGGGGCGCACCAGCCGCATTACGCTGGTGCCCACCAACACGCTAGAACTTATCGAGGCGGCAGCCGCACGCCGCGCCGCCCTGGCAGGCCAGATCGAGCAGCGCAGCAGCCCCGACAAACCGCTGGACGTGCTGGTGCAGCACTTGGTCACCATCGCCATGGGTGGCGGCTTTGCGCCGGACGCGCTGTACGCCGAGGTAATTAGCGCCTATGCTTACCGGGCCTTAACGCGTGCAGAATTTGACTGGGTGCTAGCCTTTTGCGAGCGCGGCGGCACGTCGCTGACAGCCTACCCTGACTACCACCGCATTCAGCCCGATGCGAGTGGCATCTACCGCGTGCCCGACCGCGGCATTGCCCGCCGCCACCGCATGGCCATTGGCACCATCGTCAGCGACGGGTCGGTACAAGTCAAATATTTAAGCGGCGGCAAAATTGGCAGTGTGGAAGAAAGCTTTATTGCACGTTTGCGCAAAGGCGACTGCTTTGTGTTTGCGGGCCGCTTGCTGGAGTTTATTCGCGTGCAAGACATGGCGGCATATGTCAAAAAAGCCGAGAAAAACAAAGGCACCGTACCCAGCTGGCAAGGCGGCAAAATGCCACTGAGCACCGAGATGGGCCAGGCCGTGCTGCAGCTTCTACTGGCTGCCGACCAAGGCGACTATTCCGACCCCGAGATCGAGGCCGCCCGCCCCATGCTGGCCACCCAAAAGCGCCTGAGCCACCTGCCCACGCCGCACACGCTGCTGGTGGAGACTTTTCACAGCAAAGAAGGCCATCACCTGTACATCTACCCGTTTGCAGGCCGCAATGTGCACTTGGGGCTGAGCAGCTTGTTGGCGTTTCGCCTGGCGCGCCAGCAGCCCAATACATTCAGCATGTCCGTTAACGACTATGGGTTTGAGCTATTGAGCAGCACGCCATTTGATATCGAACCTGTGCTGCGAAAAACCGTTTTTTCAACCGACAATTTATTGGCCGACGTGCTGGCCTCGCTCAATTCTTCTGAGCTAGCCCAGCGCCGATTTAGAGAAATAGCGCGCATTGCAGGCCTGATTTTTACCGGCTTTCCGGGTGCGCATAAAAGCACCAAGCAATTGCAAGCGTCCAGCAGCTTGTTTTTTGAGGTATTTAAAAAATACGACACGCAAAACCTGCTGCTGACGCAAGCCGAGCGCGAGGTGCTAAGCCAAGAGCTGGACATTGCCCATCTAGGGTCCACACTGGACAGCATTGCCAGCAAACGGCTGGATTTTGTAGAGCTAAAGCACCCCAGCCCGCTGTGTTTGCCGCTGATGGTAGAGCGGTTGCGCGAAAAACTCAGCACCGAAAAGCTGGCAGACCGGCTGGACAAAATAGTCAAAGCCATGGAGAAAGACAATGTTTGAGGCCAACCTACAGGGCAGGGGGATGCGCATGCTGGGCGGCGTGGTGACTGATAGAGCCTTGGGCAGAGTCACCAACGTAGTCTTGAGCGTAGTTATGAGCGTGGTCATGAGTGTGGTGTGGGTAGTTTGCGCTGCGTGCTGGGCACCCAGTGCGCACGCCAAGCCCGGGCGTACCAGCCAAGAAGTGCTCACCGGCGTGGTCACCTACGTCATCGATGGCGACACGCTGTGGGTCAAGCTGGCAGGCCCCAACGGTGGGCATAGCAATGACGACAGCGTGAAAGTGCGCTTCCAGGGCATCGACGCCCCTGAGATTTGCCAGAGCGGTGGCGACGCATCGCTGGCTGCGCTTAAGGCCAAAGTGCTGCACCAAACCGTGCAGCTGCACACCAGCCGCTACGACGACTATGGCCGCATGCTAGCGCGTGTGAGTACAGGCAGTGGCCCTGCAAACGTGGACATAGGCGCATGGATGGTAGAGCGCGGCCAAGCCTGGAGCTACCGCTACCGCAACAGCCCGGGGCCGTATGCTGCGCAAGAGCAAACCGCACGCGCAGCCCGCCGCGGTGTGTGGGCCGTGCCAGGTGCTACCGAGCCACGTGTGTTTCGCAAGCAGCATGGGTCGTGCAAGCCCTAGAAGGCTTGTTTGGCTTCGAAAGCATGAGTGTTTTAGGCTATGTGAGCCGTAGAATCTGCTCAAGCAGCTATTGAATTTGTAGCTATTTTTGGGAGTTGAGCTCTTCTGTGCAAGGCGTTGCTTCGTTGTTTACCTTGGACGGGCGGCGTGAGATTGAGCTCCCCTGTGGCAATGCATGCTGTCGTTGTTTACCTTGGACGGGCGGCGTGACATGTCGCTGCAAAAAATCTCCGCGAACACACGCGAGAGGTAATGGTCATCTTAAGTTGGTGGGCCGCGCCTCGCTACGATTTTTTCATCGACACGCTCACACCGCTCACCCTGGTGGATGTGGTAGTTTAAAGGCACGCTGTGCAAATTTATTGTGCGCGAGATCAGTGGGAACTACAACGTCGCGTGTGGCTTATTCAAACAGCGTGACTAATTTTGCGATTGACCCCCAGCCCACTACAAGCGACCGGCTGTGGCGCAGCCCTGTCGCCACCGATTCGAGCCCCGGGCTCGAGGAACGGAGCGTAGGGGATAAGAAAT
>JANNCO010000330.1:0-8942 GCA_031386655.1 Polaromonas sp.
TCGCACAGCTTAAAAGCTTGCTGAAAATCGTCGGCAATCATGCGGCGAATTTTTTGTGCTTGCAGGTAGTAGGCGTCGTAGTAGCCGTGCGACAGAACATATGCGCCAATCATGATGCGGCGCTTGACCTCGTCGCCAAAGCCTTCGGCGCGCGTCTTTTTGTACATATCGGTCAGGTCGCCGTACTGCGCTGCGCGGTGGCCAAATTTGACACCGTCAAAGCGGCTCAGGTTCGAGCTGGCCTCGGCTGGCGCGATGATGTAGTACACCGGTATTGACAGCTCGGTGCGCGGCAGGCTGATGGGCACCAGTTGTGCGCCAATTTTTTCGTATTCACTTAGTGCAGCGTCGACAGCCGCGCGCACGTCGGAACTTAAACCATCGCCGAAAAACTCTTTGGGAATACCAATACGCAGGTCTTTGATACTTTCATTTAAAGAGCGTGAGTAGTCTTCTGCTGGCATGTCCAGCGAGGTGGAATCACGGTCTAGATCAGGCCCGCACATAGCCGTCAGCAGTAGTGCGCAGTCTTCTGCGCTGCGCGCCATTGGGCCGGCCTGGTCAAGGCTGGACGCAAAGGCCACCATGCCATAGCGCGAAGCACGGCCATACGTGGGCTTGATGCCCGTGATGCCGCAAAACGCCGCAGGCTGGCGGATGGAGCCGCCCGTGTCGGTGCCCGTAGCCGCAGCGCACAGGCCCGCAGCCACCGCGGCCGCACTGCCACCCGATGAGCCGCCTGGAATACGCGTGGTGTCCCACGGGTTCAGCACATTCTTGTACGCTGAATTTTCGTTGGAAGAGCCCATGGCAAACTCATCGCAATTAAGCTTGCCTAGCGTCACTGCACCTTGCGCCGCCATTTGCTTAACTACGGTGCTATCAAACGGTGAGCGATAGCCTTTCAACATGTTCGATCCTGCCGTGGTGGCAAAGTCTGCAGTCGCAAAAATATCTTTGTGCGCTACAGGTACGCCCAGCAGCGGCGCAACCGCGCCTGTGGCCCTGCGCGCATCTGCGGCGCGCGCTTGCGCCAGTGTTACGTCTTCATCCACAGCCAAAAACGCGCCCAGCGCGGTGTGCTGCTGCATGCGCGCCAGATAGTGCTGCGCGGCTTCAACAGCAGATACTTTTTTGGTGGCCAAGTGTTGGGCCAGTTGGGCCACGCCCAGCGTGTGCAATGTAGTCATAGTGCGCTGTGTGCCTTTACTCGATGACTTTGGGCACTAAGAACAAGCCGCGCTCTACTGCTGGTGCGCTGCGTTGGTTGGCCTGGCGCTGGTTGGGTTCGCTGGCAACATCATCGCGCAAGCGCAGGGTAATGTCCCCAATGGCAGCTACTGGGTGGGCTAGTGGCTCAATGCCAGTGGTGTCTACTGCGCGCATCTGCTCTACGATGTCAAAAAAACCGTTTATCTGCCCCAGCATGCGCTGGGATTCTTCGGGCTGCAGCTGCAACCGTGCAAGGTTGGCAATGCGGTCGATATCTTTGGGAAGTAAGGCCATGGATTTAAACCAAAATGAGGTAAGAGCACAATGCAGTGTCGGTTTTACCCGTGCTACAGGGCTTTGTAAGCCAGTGTTTCTGCATCAAAAATAAGAGCAAAAACGGCTGTTTCAACCAAGTTATGCACAGGGGATGCAGTATTATCAAGCCTTAAGTGTAAATGCCCTCAATTGGGGCTGATTTGCATTCAAAAACAGGTTTTTATAATTTTAAGTTGTTGCACAGCGATGGACTGGCCTAAGTGCCCGCCATGCTGGAGAGGATTCGAAGATGTTTTCAGCTTTTCGCCGGTATTTTTCTACCGATTTGGCGATAGATTTAGGCACGGCCAATACTTTGATCGTGGTACGCGACAAAGGTATTGTGCTGGACGAGCCTTCGGTGGTGGCCATTCGCCACGAAGGTGGCCCCCAAGGCAAAAAGACCATCCAGGCGGTGGGCAAAGAAGCCAAAGCCATGCTGGGCAAAGTGCCCGGCAACATTGAGGCTATCCGCCCGATGAAAGACGGCGTGATTGCCGACTTTACCGTCACCGAGCAGATGCTCAAGCAATTTATCAAAATGGTGCATCCACGCGGCATTTTTAAACCCAGCCCGCGTATCATCATTTGTGTGCCTTGCGGTTCTACCCAGGTAGAGCGCCGTGCCATCCGCGAAAGCGCGCTGGGCGCGGGCGCCAGCGAGGTGTATTTGATTGAAGAGCCCATGGCAGCAGCCATTGGCGCAGGCTTGCCTGTGTCTGAGGCCAGCGGCTCGATGGTGGTCGATATTGGTGGCGGTACCACTGAGGTGGGCGTGATCTCGCTGGGCGGCATGGTCTACAAAGGCAGCGTACGCGTTGGCGGCGATAAATTTGACGAGGCCATCATCAACTACATTCGCCGCAACTACGGCATGCTGATCGGCGAGCCCACCGCTGAGGCCATCAAAAAGCAAATTGGTTCGGCTTTCCCCGGCAGCGAAGTTAAAGAAATGGAAGTCAAAGGCCGCAATTTGTCTGAAGGCGTGCCGCGCAGCTTTACCATTTCTAGCAACGAAATTCTCGAAGCGCTGACCGACCCGCTGAACAATATTGTGTCGGCTGTAAAAAATGCGTTGGAGCAAACGCCGCCTGAACTGGGGGCCGACATTGCCGAGCGCGGCATGATGCTGACGGGCGGTGGCGCACTGCTGCGCGACCTAGACCGCCTACTGGCCGAAGAAACCGGCCTGCCCGTGCTGGTAGCCGAAGACCCGCTGACGTGCGTGGTGCGTGGCTGCGGTATTGCGCTGGAGCGCATGGAGCGCATGGGCTCCATCTTCACGTCGGAATAAGCTAGACGCAAGGAGCCACCGTGCCATTAGGCACCCTCGACCGCTCTCCCCCTCCCTTTTTTAAACAAGGGCCCTCAGCGTTAACCAAGCTGATGTTTTTCAGCGCATTGGCGCTGTTTCTGATGGTGGCGGACACACGATTCAAAATTACCCAACCGCTGCGCACCGCTGTGGCAGCGCTGCTGTACCCTGCGCAGTGGGTGGCGCTGCGCCCTGTGTTGGTGGTTAAAAGCGGCGCAGCGTATTTTGAAGCGTTGCAAGGGGCGCAAACGTCCGAAGAAGAGGGCCGTAAAAAACTGGCACTGCAAGCCCAGCGTGCCGCGCAGGTAGAACAGCTGTCACTGGAGAATAGCCGCCTGCGCAAACTGATGGCGCTGCGCGACCAGACCAGCACACCGGCGCGGGCAGCTGAGGTGCTGTACGACGCTGCAGACCCTTACACCCGCCGCATCGTAGTGGACAAAGGCTTGGTGCATGGCGTCAAAGCAGGCTCGCCCGTGATTGACGAGGCGGGCGTGCTGGGGCAGGTCACACGGGTGTACCCGCTGATGAGCGAGGTAACGCTGGTGATTGACCGCGAGCAGGCTATCCCCGTGCTGAACACGCGCACAGGTGCGCGCAGCGTAGCCTACGGCGACCCAGTGACGCAGGGGGGCAGCTTAGAGCTGCGTTTTATGGCGGGTAATGCCGACGTGCAGCAAGGCGATATCTTGGCTACCAGCGGGGTAGACGGTGTCTACCCGGCGGGTTTGTCGGTGGCACGCATTGAAAAAATTGAGCGCCGGGCAGACTCTGCATTCGCGCGCATTTACTGCACACCACTGGCACTGATGCACAGCACCAAACATGTGCTGCTGCTAGACCCCGTGCAAGCGCTGATTCCTGACAAACCTAAGCCCGACCCTGTGGCAGGCAACCCCAAAAAAGGGGGTAACAAATGATCATGCGTTCAGGCCAGCAGCTGCTATTGCCCGCTAACCCACTGTTTATCTGGACCAGCTTGTTGGGTGCCATGCTGCTTAACTTTGTGATGAGCACCGCATTGGGCCGCGAGGTATGGATGCCCGATGTGTTGGCGCTGGTACTGGTGTTTTGGGTGGTGCACCAGCCCCGGCGCATAGGTATTGGGGTGGCGTTCTTTTTTGGTGTGTGCATGGACGTACAGCAAGCAGCGCTGCTGGGCCAGCATGCGTGGAGCTACACGGTAATGTGTTTTGGCGCAATCGCCATGCACCGCCGTTTGCTGTGGTTTAGCGTGCCATCGCAGGCCCTGCAGGTGCTACCGCTGTTTTTGGCTGCGCAGGCCCTGCAGGTGGTGGTGCGTTTGCTGGGCGGCGGGGCATTCCCAGGCATGGGTGTATTCGTGGCACCCGCACTGGAGGCATTGCTTTGGCCCGTCGTGTCGATTATGCTGCTAGCTCCCCAGCGCCGTGCGCCAGACCCCGATGCGAACAGGCCTTTGTAGTATTTTTATCCACGCTTGCCAGACCGTTGACAGCCTAGCTATGCCATGACCGAATTAAGAAATGTTGAAAAAGAGCTGGTACGGTTTCGCCGCCGCGTGCTGGTGGCCAGCGTAGCGGTGGTGGTGGCGTTTGGCCTGTTGGCGGCGCGGTTGGTGTGGCTGCAGGTAGTGCGCCATGATGATCTGCAGGAGCAGGCTGAAAGCAATCGTACGGCCGTGGTGCCTATCGTGCCCAATCGCGGTTTGATTTTGGACCGCAACGGCTTGGTGTTGGCCACCAATTACTCGGCTTACACATTGGAAATCACCCCCTCCAAGGCAGGTAACTTGGAGGATACGATTGAGCAACTCAGCGCCGTGGTAGACATTACACCGCGCGACCGCAAGCGCTTTAAAAAACTGATGGACGAGTCTAAAAGTTTTGAGTCACTGCCCATCCGCACGCGTTTATCGGACGAAGAGGTGGCCAAGTTTGCCGCACAGCGCTTTCGATTTACCGGTGTAGACATCAAGGCGCGCTTGTTTCGCAACTACCCTTATGGTGAGTTAGCCAGCCATGTGGTGGGCTATATTGGCCGCATTAACCAACGCGAAAAAGAAGCCATTGAAGATTGGCCAGACGAGCAGCAGGTTAACTACAGTGGCACCGACTATATTGGCAAGCTGGGCGTGGAACAAAGCTTTGAACGCCAGTTGCATGGCATGACCGGGGTCGAAGAGATGGAAACCTCAGCTGGTGGCCGCGCTGTGCGCAGACTGGCCAGCACACCCGCTACCCCGGGCAGTACGATTCAATTGTCGATTGACATCAAGCTGCAAAAATTGATCGAAGACATGTTTGGTGAGCGAAGCGGTGCGGTGGTGGCCATCGACCCGCGCAACGGTGAGGTACTGGCTTTTGTGAGCAAGCCTACGTTTGACCCCAATTTATTTGTTGAAGGTATCGACAATGAAAACTGGGCACTGCTAAACGACTCTACCGACAGACCACTGCTGAACCGCGCCTTGCGTGGTACCTACCCGCCAGGGTCTACCTACAAACCGTTTATGGCCATGGCCGCGCTGGAGAGTGGTAAACGCACGGCAGGCACCATCATCAACGACGCAGGCTCATGGTCGTTCGGCGGGCATACCTTTCGCAGCCACGGCGATGGCGGATTGGGCGCGGTAGACATGTACCGCAGCATTGTCAAGTCGAGCAATGTGTACTACTACTCGCTGGCCAACGAGCTGGGGGTTGACGCGATGCATGACTTTATGAAGCCGCTGGGGTTTGGCCAGTACACGGGGATAGACATCAACGGTGAAGTGCGCGGCGTGTTGCCCAGCACCGACTGGAAGCGCGAAAGATACAAACGCCCAGAGCAAAAAAAATGGTACGCAGGTGAGACCATTTCGCTGGGCATTGGCCAAGGCTACAACACCTTCACCATGCTGCAGCTGGCACAGGCAACGGCCATATTGGCCAATGGCGGTATCAAGCACAAACCTAGGCTGGTGATTGCAACGCAAGACTCTGTGGTGCGTGAACGCGTACCCGTGCCTGCCCTGCCAGCGGAGGATTTAGGCTATAAAAAAGAACACGTTGCTACTGTGCGTCGTGCCTTGGTCGGCGTTACCACCGAAGGGACATCAGCCCGCGTATTTGCTGGCGCGGGGTACAGCAGTGGCGGCAAGACTGGTACCGCGCAGGCCGTGAGCATTGGGCAAAAAGACAGGTATGACGCACGCAAACTAGAAGAGTATCAACGTGACCATGCCTTGTACATGGCGTTCGCTCCTGCAGATGCACCGCGCATAGCCATTGCGGTAATTGTAGAAAATGCAGGCTTTGGGGCTGAACATGCTGCACCCATTGCGCGGCGCGCATTTGATTACTGGGTACTTGGCCAATACCCTAACGAGCAAGACATGGCCGCTGTGCAAAAAGGCCAAGCGGCCGCCCCAATAGGCAAACCCCGCATGGCCAGCGACATACCGTGGCCCGCTGTGCCTGGAGCATGGAATGCTGCTGTGTCCAGCAGCACAACGGCTACCGCCAGTGTTATCGCAGGTACAAAAACCAAGCCTTGATGCGCATTCAATGTGGTGTTGCGTAGCGCAAACTTGCACTGAAGCATTAAGCTTATCGGCGCGTACACGCGTTGGCGAGTTTGACTCTGACCGCTGAAAGACAACAAAAAGGCCAGCCGGATAGGCTGGCCTTTAGGCAACGTACGCGTCGCAAGAATGTGCAGCCCGCCGTTTTTTGTCTCCTCAAGCCCTCAGGTTCGGCATGCCGAACTTAGGTGATATAAATGTAGTGCTTGCCGCTTGGGTTGGTTATCCGGATTTTCCCTTTGGGGATTACCCAGTATGCACAAAGCGCTACAGCACAACACACCGCTGCGCTCAGAACTAATCACCCTGCACAATCCAGCGTGCCGCTTTCTCGGCCAGCATCAGTGTGGGGCTGTTGGTATTGCCGCTGGTGATCAAAGGCATCACGCTGGCATCTACCACGCGCAACCCCCGCACTACACCGCCTTGCCCATCGCGCACGCGCAAATGCGAGTCCACTACGGCCATGGGGTCTTGTGCCGCACCCATTTTGGCAGTGCCTACGGGGTGAAAAATTGTGGTGGCAATGTCACCCGCCAGCTTGGCTAAATCTTCATCACTTTCAAATTGCACACCGGGCTTGTATTCTTGCGGCTGGTATTGGGCCAGCGCGCTTTGGCTGACAATTTTGCGCGTAACGCGTAGGCTGTCGGCAGCGACCTTGCGGTCTTCTGCGGTGCTTAGGTAGTTAGGCGCAATGGCAGGTGCGTCTTCAAATTTGTTAGAGGTTATGTTGACCGTGCCGCGGCTGGTTGGATTTAAATTGCACACGCTGGCGGTAAACGCCGGAAATTTGTGCAGCGGCTGTCCAAAAGCGTCCAAGCTCAAGGGCTGCACATGGTATTCAATATTGGGGTAGGGCATGTCGGGGCTGCTGCGGGTAAAAGCGCCCAACTGGCTGGGGGCCATGCTCATCGGCCCGGTCTGCTTGAAGGCAAATTCCAAGCCAATTTTTGCTTTGCCCCACCACGAGTTGGCCAGCGTATTGAGCGTTTTTACGCCCTGTACTTTATAGACCGCGCGAATCTGCAAATGGTCTTGTAAGTTGCCGCCGACCCCTGGTGCGTCAACTGCCACGGGTACGCCGCGCTCTTGCAATAGCTTGGCCGGGCCAATGCCCGAAAGCTGCAAGATCTGCGGGCTGCCAATGCTGCCCGCGCTCAAAATCACCTCGCCTGTTGCCGTGGCGGTAACCATCTCGGTGCCGTTCCATACCTGCACACCCGTGCACTGCTGGCCGCCATCAGCGGTTTTTTCTATCACCAGCCGAACTACTTGCGCGGCGGTCCACAGCTCAAAATTGGGCCGGCCGTAGCATTGGGGGCGCAGAAAAGCCTTAGCCGCGTTCCACCTGAAACCGTTTTTTTGGTTCACTTCAAAATAGCCCACGCCTTCGTTGTCGCCGCGGTTAAAGTCACTCGTGTGCGGTATGCCCGCTTGGTGCGCAGCTTGGGCAAATGCGTCCAGCACGTCCCAGTGCAGGCGCTGCTTGTCAACCCGCCATTCGCCGCCCATGCCGCGGTCTACCAAACCATTGCTGCTAGCTTGTTGTCTGCGGTTATTTTTAGTATGAAAATGCTTGAAATCGACGTCTTTACTGCTCAACGAGCTATTAAATAGATAGTGATCTTCGTGCGCCATAAAGTCGGGCAGGCAGTTGTCCCAAGTCCAGGCATCGTCACCGGTGATGTGCGCCCACTGGTTGTAGTCGCGTGCCTGGCCACGCATATAAATCATGCCGTTGATACTGCTGCTACCGCCCAACACTTTGCCGCGTGGGTATATCAGCGAGCGGCCGTTCAAGCCAGCGTCAGCCTCTGTTTTGTACAACCAGTCGGTACGTGGGTTGCCTATGCAGTACAAATAGCCGACAGGGATATGGATCCAGTGGTAGTCGTCTTTGCGGCCCGCCTCGATCAACAGCACGCGTTTGTTTTTATCCGCGGACAAGCGGTTGGCCAGCAAGCAGCCTGCTGTGCCTGCGCCGATGATGATGTAGTCGAAAGTGGGGTTGGACATTAATTGAGCACTCTGAAATTTACTATGCTGACAGGCTTGAGTCTACCGGCCATCTTGCTTGCGTTTGAAGGTTGGGGAGGAAACTCCAGGCCTGTGCCCGCTGTGGCACTTGGCGTGAACAGCTCCGCGGCTGTCCCCCGCCCTTTGGGCTCCTCCTTTATGCCGCTGCGCTGTCCACACCAAGCGCCACAGCTGCGAACTGATTGAGTATGAGGCCGTCGTACCTGTGCCAATTTGCAGCCAGCGGTGAGATGTCTTCATTGGGCGCTTGAGCACCTCCCAAGACAGCAAGAGCGGGTCGGTGGTGTACTCAGCGTAGCGGCATAAAGGAGGAGTCGCCGGCCCTAGGCCGGCACGGGGGACAGCCGCGCAGCTGAGTGCGTCACCGACCCGCTCACCTACAAAACTTGAACGAGAAAAAAGTAGCGCAGCAAACGCAGAGGCCATTTACTTACTCGTCGGCATTGCAAACTCAGCACCCTTGCCAATGCTCTCGGGCCAGCGCTGCATGATGGATTTTTGCTTGGTATAAAAGCG
>JANNCO010000334.1:0-14599 GCA_031386655.1 Polaromonas sp.
AAAAAAATAAGCCCAGAAAACGCAGAAACGTTACTTCCCCCGCAGCTCCCGCATCCGCTCCTCAAAATAACTCCCCACCGTGTACCGCTCCGACAATATCACCTCACGCCGGGGATGCAAAAACAGTGGCAATGACACACGGCTTTTCTTGGCGCCCTCACCCACCGGGTTCAGCACACGGTGAACGGTAGACGGGTAGTAGTGGCCGCTGGCTTCTTCCAGCATGTCGCCAATATTGACGATCAGCAAGCCAAACTCACAAGGCACGTCGTACCACTGTTTGTCCTGGCCCAGCACCTGCAAGCCGGGTTCTGTGGCGGCGGGCAAAATGGTCAGCAGGTTAATGTCGCCGTGCGCTGCGGCGCGCTCGCTGCCCGCGGGCTCATCGCCGCGCAGGGGTGGGTAGTGCAGCACGCGCAGCAGTGTTTCCTGGCAACCATCAATCATCTGCGGTAGCGGCATGCTGTAGCGCGCCTTTACCTCGGGCGGTGAATAGTCTTCTACCCATTGCAGCAACGTGGTGGCCAGTTGGTTGCCTTGGGCATAGTACTGGTGCGCAGCGTCGCTGACCTGCGTGGGGTAACGGCCCCACGGGTAGATATGAAAAAATTCTTTCAAATCTTTGACGCTGTTGCCCTTGGCTGTTTCGCTGACAGCGGGCGAGAAGTAGCCGTCTAGTTTGTCTGGGTCCCAGGGGTATTGGTTTTTGGCGTCAGTAGAAAAAAACTCCAGCCACTCGTCGTAAATACCGGTGACTAAAGATTGTTTGAGAGGGTGATTTTTGAGTACGCCAAAGCCCGTGCGGTGCAGGCTTTCGCAAAACTGGGCAGGTGCATCAGCGTGGGTGAAATCGACAATGGGAAATTGCATGGCATGCTCCTAGGGTGTGGCCTTGGCCAACCAATCGCGCATCAAGATGGCTTCAAAAAGAGCAGTCACCGCAGGCACGTCTACCGCCATGCAGGCGGTGATGGCGGGCACGTTATCCTCCCAGCCGGGTGTAGGGTACTGCATGAAATCTTGGCGTTGCATGATAGTTTGGCCCTGTGCAAAACCTTCGGTGGCTACCCGGGTACGACCTTGCTCGTAACCAAATAGTTCAGGGTTGGTCAAACACATCAAGGCCAACACATCGTGTCCGTAGCAGCCGTCAAAGTCGCGCATGTGCGCAAACCGGCTGGCATAAAAGTGGGCGTAGAACTTCACCGCATGCAGCAAGGTGTCGGTAGCTGCGTGGCGGTGATGCGTGGCAATCTTGGCAAATAAACTGACAGGCAGCAAGACTTGGTAGGTCACATCCAGCCCTACCATGGTCAACTTGAAACCTGCGGTCAACACAGCATCAGCGGCATGCGGGTCGTTCCAAATATTGGCTTCGGCCACAGGCGACACATTGCCGTGCTCAGCAATGCTACCGCCCATGATGACTACTTTTTCAATGAGCTGCGGTAGCATTGGCTCCAAAGCCAGTGCAGCCGCTAGGTTGGTCAGCGGGCCTACGGGCACCAGCGTAATCTGCCCTGGGTGCTGGCGTGCCATGTCCACGATAAACTGTGCTGCGCTGCGCGGGTCGGCGCTGCGCAGTGTGGCTGCGCGCGACGGCAAATTACCCAACCCGTCGGCACCGTGAATAAAGTCTGGCGGCGCTTCAGTGTGTTTGACCAAGGGTTGGCTTGCGCCTTGCGCCACCGGCACATCACGGCCTGCCAGTTGCGTCAGGTACAAGGCATTCACAGTGGCCTGCTGCACGGTCACATTGCCAAAAGTGGTGGTAATGCCCAACAGCTTGATGCCCGGGTGGGCCAGCGCGTAGTACAGCGCCATGGCGTCGTCTACACCGGGGTCGGTGTCATAGATTACCCAATGCGGGTTGGCAGTTAAGTCAGTCATTGGTTTATTGTTGCATCAAAGCTTGTACCGCGCTGAATGTTGGGATGCTGTTTTGTGCACCCATTTGCGTGCAGGTCAATGCAGCCGCGGCGCTGGCCTGCGCCAGCGCTTGTGCAAGGTTCGCCCAGTCTTGGCTGCCAGCGTCTTGCGTTGCGAGCGCTGCTACCAGTACGCCGCAAAAAGTATCGCCTGCCCCGGTGGTATCCACCGCGACTACCTTGTAAGCCGGTTGGGTAAACAGTTTGCCCTGCGCACGCGCTATGCAACCTGCACTGCCCAGCGTCACAACAACACAGGGCACTTGCAGTTGCGCTAATTTATCTTCCAGCGTGCCGTGCGCTGTGGTCAGGGCTGCCAGCTCACCTTCGTTCACGATCAGCACGTCTACCAGTGCTAGTAGCTGGGCTGGTAGCGCGCGCGCTGGCGCGGCGTTCAACACCACCTGTAGGCCTGCATCTTTGGCAGCTTGGGCGTAGGCCTGCACGGTAGGCAATGAGGTTTCCAGTTGCATGAGCAAATGGGTAACACTTTGCAAATTGGGCCCATGCTGCGCTAAATGCTCAGGCCGCAAAGCATAGTTTGCGCCCGGTGCCACGGTAATGGCGTTCTCGCCGTCGTCTGACACGCAAATAAAAGCTGTGCCAGTAGGTTCAGTAGCGCGCACGGTATGCAAATGTACGCCTGCACGCGTGAGCGATTCTGTCAGCGGCACTGCAAATGCATCATTGCCCAGCGCTAGCAGCATGGCCGTTGGCGCACCGCCTGCGCGTGCACACGCTACGGCTTGGTTTGCACCTTTACCGCCTGCAAAAGTTTGAAAATCGCGCCCCAGCACAGTCTCCCCTGGGGCGGGAATATGCTCTGCGCGCACCACAAAATCCAGATTGGCTGAGCCTGCTATCAATACCATGGGCGCCTTTATTAACAAATTTGTTGTGTAGTTAATCAGCCATGTTAAGCCAACGCGCAAATCAATTTGTCAAAGTACAACTCGCCGATATGAGTTGTTGAATCATCTCAGGCACTGTTTTGGCGCAATAATTGCTTTGTAATTGTGCTTTGTGTATTAATTAGCAACTAATGCACCAAAATCAATCATCAATATTTGTTTTAAACGTATCGAGACACTATGGAAGCACTAAAACAAGGCACAGACGCATTATTTATCTTGCTGGGTGCCATCATGGTGCTTGCCATGCATGCAGGGTTTGCATTTTTAGAGCTTGGAACAGTACGCAAGAAAAACCAAGTCAATGCGCTGGTCAAAATCTTGGTCGACTTTTCAGTTTCTACGGTGGTGTACTTTGCTGTGGGCTACAGCGTAGCTTACGGCACCAGTTTTTTTGTCAGCGCAGAAGTTTTAGCCGCTAAAAACGGTTATGAGCTGGTGAAGTTTTTCTTTTTGCTCACTTTTGCAGCGGCTATCCCCGCCATCATCTCGGGCGGCATCGCTGAGCGGGCTAAGTTTTGGCCACAGCTGATCGCAACCGCCATCATTGTGGGATTTATCTATCCTTTCTTTGAGGGCATTGCCTGGAATCAAGCGTATGGCATCCAGGCGTGGATCAAAGCCACAACAGGCGCAGAGTTTCATGATTTTGCCGGCTCTGTGGTGGTGCATGCTGTGGGCGGCTGGATTGCATTGCCTGCGGTGGTTCTGCTGGGTGCGCGCTACAACCGCTACAAAAAAGACGGCGGCATCTCTGCACATCCCCCGTCGTCCATTCCTTTTCTTGCTTTGGGTGCGTGGGTTTTGTGTGTCGGCTGGTTTGGCTTTAACGTCATGAGCGCGCAAACCATCGACAAAATCTCCGGCTTGGTAGCCGTCAACTCATTGATGGCCATGGTGGGCGGCACTTTAGCGGCTTTGCTAATAGGTAAAAACGACCCAGGCTTTGTCTATAACGGCCCCTTGGCCGGACTGGTGGCCGTGTGTGCAGGCAGCGATCTGATGCACCCCTTAGGGGCCTTGGTGGTGGGCGCCATAGCCGGCGCTATTTTTGTCATCATGTTCACGCTGACACAAAACAGATGGAAGATTGACGATGTGCTGGGTGTCTGGCCACTGCACGGTCTGTGCGGCACATGGGGCGGTATTGCAGCAGGCATATTTGGCGCAAAAGCACTGGGCGGTTTAGGCGGCGTGTCGCTCAGCGCACAGCTGATTGGCACTGCCATGGGTGTGGTGTGGGCATTGGCTAGTGGCATGGTGGTGTACTACGCGCTCAAAGCCACCATGGGCCTGCGCATGAGCCAGGAAGAAGAATTTGAAGGGGCTGATTTAAGCATCCACAAAATCAGCGCATCACCCGATCGCGAGGCTAATTGGTAATTTACCAGCAAGCAGTTACTATAAATTCAATAGCTGCTTGAGCAGTATTTCATTAGGTTTCAGGCCAATTCTTTATTATTTTTGTAAAAGATATGATTGGTAGCGCACAGTCGTTAATGACTCTGGCACAAGGCAGGCCATCGCTTATGGATTGAACTACAAGTTAAATCCATCAACCTGTATTCAAGAGACTAGGGGTTGTGTAGATCGACGCTTATCAGCAAGCCGTTTTGCACGTTAGCTGTTAACCAGTCGCTGAAGTCAAAATCAGGATGCGCAAGATCAAGTGCCATTGCCAGATGTTGACCTGTGCAAATTGCAGAGGTGAAATTTTGTTCAACTTCTGGCAGTACACGCAAGCGTGGCGCAAAGCCATGCCGCCAAACTAATGCGGTTTGCGCTGCACCCGCATGCAGCAAGGTAGCAGCATCTTGCAGAGCGCCTTGTCCTTTGTGGGCCAATGCAATGGCTGCTGCAGGGTAGACACTGGGCAATATGTGCACACCGGGCGCGGTGGTAAAGCTTAAACACGCTGGCGCATGGTTTGTGAGCGCGGCAAAACTATCCCTATCTTGCATTTGATCGGCTGCGCCAGCACAGACATGCAGTGTCCATTCAATCTGCGCTACATCTGCTAGATAGGGAACGTCGGCTAATGGCTTAGAGGCCGCTATGAATAACGGCAAATCACTGCCCCATTGCGCCAGGTCGCCGCAGCTAGGCGGGTGCTGGTGCCAATAATCACGCGCAAGGTAGCCGAAATTCTCATCACCTACTAATTGCGTAATGACAGGGTATACAGTTTGCAGAGCGCGCTCTGCACTCGCGCGGGCATGGGCGCGGTAGGCCGCTATACCGCGCAGTGGCATATCTGCATGGGGCTCAAAGATGGCGGCTAGCAAATCGTTTTGCTGCTGGGCCAGCATGTCAAGCAGCGTGATACTTTTATTCATACTCATACCAGTGGCTTGGTATGGATGTTTGCTATCGCATCGGCACGTGCAGCCTCGTCCAGTAAAGTTTGCAGCGCAGGAATATTGGTATCCCATTCGATCAGGGCTGGCTGCGCTCCAAAATGCCGGACAGCTTTGGCGTACACGCGCCATACGCCTTCGCACACAATCGAGCCGTGGTCATCAATGACTATATCGTGCATCGCGCAGTGGCCTGCCAGGTGTATCTCACCTGCACTGTGGGCGTGAATGGTATGGATCCAGTCATCGCAGCTTTGTACTGCCAGGTCAGCATCGCGTGTGCCATGTGTAGCATGCTGCGCATTGAGCGCGTTAACGTAAATATTGTTAACGTCGATGAGCAATTGGCAGCCAGTGCGTTGCGTTAAGGCATTTAAAAAATCTGCTTCGCTGCTATCACTGCCCGCCATGTCAATGTAGGCAGACAAATTTTCTACCAGAATGGTACGTTGCAGCCGGTCTTGCACACGTTGCACGTTGGCACACAGCACAGCAAGAGACGCACTTTTAAACGGTATAGGCAGCAGGTCTGCCGCATGCACATCGCGTTGGTTAAAACTACCCCGTGCGAAGCTCGCATGGTCGCTTACCCGAATTGGGTCTATGCGTTGGACCAGATCGGCCAGTTTATTCAAATGCCATGTATCTATGCCGCTGACCGAGCCTAGACTAAGCCCCACGCCATGCAAGCTGATATCGTAATGTTGTCGAGCCTGCACCAGCGTAGCTAAAGCGACGCCGCCGCTGGCAAAAAAGTTTTCTGAATGCACTTCTAAAAACGCTAAGCAAGGCAAGGTATCGAGTACCTGCGCGTAATGTGGGTGACGCCAGCCTATGCCTGTCATGCTTACAGTAGTTGGAGGGGTCAATTCAGGCATGCGCAGGCACCAAGCACAAGTGGTTGGGTGCTGCCGGTCTTGGTTGTCAATCAGCTTTTCTTGGAGGCATCTTTTTTCATGCCACCATCTTTCATCATGGCCTCTTTTTTGGCTTGTTCAGCCGTCATGCCTTTCATGGCGACACAGGTGCCTTTGGCGACATATTTCCATTCGCCTTTATCGTCGGCTACCGTTGACTGCCCGGCGCATGAGTGGGTGCCAGCCAAGTTGGCGCAGTCGTTTTGGCCCGCTTTGGCAATACCGTAGCATTTTTCTTTGCCTTCTTGCGCAGTGGCAGGTGTGGAGATCAATAAGGTGGATAAAAGGGAGGCAGCTGCTGCTGCAACTAAAGCACGTTGGTTCATAGATTACTCCGATAAAAAGTTAACGACACCGCTGCAAAAAAATATATACCGCGGCTAATGTTGAGTCTGTACAGAATATTTTTTCTTACTTGGTACTCAGCGCGATTAAAAGTAAATACAACATAAATCACAGTAAATCAGATATCGTGTCCCAAACCTCTGCAGGAATCCGCCCGCTGTAACGCTCAACCAGCTTGCCTGATTTGTCAATGACTATAGTGGTTGGCAATTGCGCGCGCGAAAGTTGGGCAGTGGCCAGATTGTCTTTGTAGGTGCTGTCGCCCGTCCACAGCTGCGTAAAACGCTGTTTAACGGGAACAGACTTGTTGATAATGGCGTTGTAGCCTTCTACATCGCGCATGCTGCGGTCTACACTGACCAGAACCAACTCAAAGGGCTTGTCGGCCCAACCCGCTGCATTTCGGCGCAACTCGGGCATTTTGTCGCGGCACACAGCGCAGTCGGTAGACCAAAACATCACCATCACGACTTTGCCTTTAAGCGACTGAAGGTTAAATGGCTTTTTCCCCAGGGTGCTGCCTGCGATAGAAGGCACCTGCGTTGGAGCGGGTGCAGATGCAGTTGCGTTTTGCGCATGCGCTAAGTTAGGCAATAGCGCACCTGTGGCCGCCAGCAAACAAAAACAAAAGACTGCGAAGGCGACAGAGACTGGGTGCATGTTGCGGCTCATATAGTTCCTTGTGATTTCAAAGCTGATTGCGAACATAAATGCAACAATTCCATTGCACTAACAATAAGTCGCTAAACTGCGACGGTTATTACATTATTTTGAAATGGTCTTTATGAGTTTTGAAAATGATGTAGCTGCACTGCGTGGATATTTGATGCGATTTGCGCGCTTGCAGCTACGCAATGATGCCTGGGCAGAAGATGCAGTGTCTGAAACGATGCTGGCTGCCATTGCTAAACCCCAGTCGTTTTCAGGGCAGTCACAACTGAAAACCTGGCTTGTAGGCATTCTGAAACATAAAGTGGTCGATGCTTTGCGGGCTAATCTGCGCGAGGTAAATGCCAGCGATTTGCAAGGTGACCGCGAAAGTGATGAACTGGACGCCATCGGTTTTAAAGCCGACGGCCATTTTGCAGAGCGCCCGGCCAGTTGGGGCAATCCCGACCAAGACCTGGGGCAAAAGCAATTTATGGACATCATGGAAGCCTGTGTTTCCAAATTACCGCCTGTGCAAGGCCGGTTATTTTTGATGCGTGAATGGTTGGAACTCGATGCCGACGAAGTGTGTAAGAAACTGGGCATCACCACTACCAACCTGTATGTGCAATTGCACCGCGCACGGCTGCGGCTGCGCGAATGTCTGGAATTGAACTGGTTCGGTTTGCAAAAAACGTAGTGTTGCTTTTGCATAGATGTTCAATCAAATTTTGGGGAAGCTCCTGATGTATTTTAAAAAGCGCACTTGCAAAGATGTGGCAGCTTTGGTGATAGCCAGAGAAGACCGTGCCCTGTCCTTGACAGAACGCGCCCACCTGCGCACCCACATGTGGATCTGCAAAGCCTGCCCTAAGTTTGAAGGCCAAGTTCTCACCATGCGCAATGCCATGCGCCAATGGCGTAACTATGTTAATAAACACTAACTCATAGCCCGATTTAAGCTAACGTTCTAGTCCCGGTAGATTCCAGATTAGCGATGTGGAAACACGACAAAGTTAGCTAGGGTAAACACGGGGTTCGACAAATCCGGTATTTTTGGCGCATAATCAAGTGGCGTGTACCTTTTGTGTACGTGTGGTTGGTGATCGGTTAGTTTCGTGCAGGTTATGTGTTTGCCCGTGGACTCCATCGCTTTTTAATTGTGATTGATAGGAGTCCCATTCATGGGCAATAAACTGTACGTTGGCAACTTGCCATATTCTGTGCGTGACGAAGACCTGCACGAGGCATTCAGTGCTTTCGGCGGCGTGACCAGCGCTAAAGTAATGATGGAGCGCGATACCGGCCGTTCCAAGGGTTTCGGCTTTGTCGAGATGGCCAGCGATGCTGAGGCATTAGCGGGCGTTGAAGGCATGAACGGCCAGCAACTCGGTGGCCGCGCCATCGTAGTCAACGAAGCCCGTCCGATGGAGGCGCGTCCTCCTCGCACCGGCGGCGGCGGCTTTGGCGGCGGTGGCGGTGGCCGTAGCGGCGGCGGCGGCTTTGGTGGCGGCGGCGGTGGTGGCGGATACGGCGGCGGTGGCGGCGGTGGTCGCAGCGGCGGCGGCGGCTACGGCGGTGGTGCTGGCGGCGGCGGTGGCGGTGGCGACGGCGGTTTCCGCAGTCCCTACGGCGGCGGCGGTCGTAGCGGCGGCGGCGGTGGCAGCAGCGGCGGTGGACGAGGCGGCTACTAAGCCAGTTAGTTACCCCACGACGAAACTTTGATTTCGTGAAAAAAGCCCCTTCAAGGGGCTTTTTTGTTGTCTTTTGTTATCCACTCAGCATTGCAAATAGCCTGTTGCATGTCGAAACGTCTTAAAATCGTAAGTAGTTGGTAACTTGTTGCAGTGTCGGTTTGGGATCACGGTGTTGCGAGAAGTTGCTACATAGGTGCTGTTCATACGCCCTATGCGCTGCAACTCAAAATTAAACTCGTAAGGCAAAGCGATGGGATTATTTAGTTGGTTCTCGGCAAAGTCTGCCGCCCGGTCGTCGTTGTCGGCGCAAACTGATATCCACATGACGCTGGCAGACGCTACACGGCCATTCTCATCCAAAACCAACCACGGCGCGTCTGCTAAAGCTGTGGCGCAGCCCGCCGCTACTAGCTCATCACAGCGTTTAGAGCAGCGCCGTTCAGAGCGCAATGCCAGGCGCGAGCTGTTGTTTCAAGTAGTGCGCGAGTCTATGGTGCGCGTAGGTGTGTTGTCGTCAGCATTTAAATTTAAAGTACTGGCGCTAGACCAGCGAGGCCAGACATTTTTAGTCATGATCGATTTGTCTGCCGAGTTTGCGGGGGAAACAGACAAGTTAGCTGAAATTGAAAGCATGATTTCGCAGTCTGCCAAAAATCGGTTTGATTTAGCGGTTCAGGCTGTGTATTGGCGTTTCTACGATACGGTAATCAGCAACAGCATTTCGCGCAGCCAGGCTGGCGGTACAGCCAATGCCCCAGCCCCGATGTTTGGCCTGTCGCCCCAGTCACGCACATCCAGGGGCACGTCTGGCGGTGCCTCCAGCGGCAGCTCCAGCAGTGCTGCCAGCGCACCTGCGCCGTTGTTCAGTTTGCCCCAGCAGACCAGTGCGCGACCTGCCAAGCCATTTGACGTTACACAAGCACTTGCCCCGCCGTTTGCACGGCCCAGCACGCCGGTAGCCGCCGCGCCCCCGATGTCATTGCCCAAGCCTGCTGCGGCAATTATCAAAACCGCCAACGGCGTCTTGCCTGACCCGCTGGACAGTGACGAGGTTGCTGCTTTCAAGCGCGCTTTGGCCTCGGGCGCACAACCAGGCAAACCTGCTCTTGTGGGTGTAGCGGCATCCGCAGCACACACGGGCTCAACTGCCACTGCCAAGACGCTGGCGCATGCAGCGCCACCACGCGCAGCGCCAACGCCCACTGCACCCAGCCCTGCTGCTTTGGCCGCGGCCGCTTCCGCCTCCAAGGCCGCGGCTATGGCGGCTATTCACAACAAGCTGCTGCTTACGGGGTACGAGGACACCGAAATGCCCGACCCAGACGCCCCGGTACTTAGCCCGACGCAATACGGCGAACTGTAATCACGCTGCACATCTAACCGGGCCTTGCGGGCCGCGCGCATACAACTGAACCTAGCGCGTCGCGCGCAAATAGCACGGGCCCTTGCGCCATGTGGGCTTACACTGGCAGCAATGCCCTCCCATCCCATGAATTGCCTGTGTTATGCAAAACCATTTAGCTGTGTCCGACTACCTGCGTAGCCATATTCGTACGGTTCCCAACTGGCCTGCGCCGGGGGTGCAGTTTCGGGACATTACCCCGCTGCTGCAAAACCCCCGCGTGTTCCGTGTGCTGATTGACGCTTTTGTGCACCGCTATATGGACCCCGCGTTGCGGCCCGACGTGGTGGCAGGCCTGGATGCGCGTGGCTTTATTTTGGGCGCGGTAGTGGCCTACGAGCTGAACGTTGGCTTTGTACCCATTCGTAAGAAAGGCAAGCTGCCGTTTACAACGGTAGAGGAGACTTACGAGCTGGAATATGGCAGTGCCACGGTTGAGCTGCACACCGATGCCGTGACCAAAGGCCAGCGCGTGCTACTGATAGACGACCTGATTGCCACGGGCGGCACTATGATGGCGGGCAAAAAACTGCTCGAGAAACTGGGTGCTGTCGTGACCGAAGGCGCGGCCATCGTAGACCTGCCTGAGCTGGAGGGTTCGACCAAGCTGCGTGCCAGCGGGTTGCCGCTGTTTACCTTGGTGGACTTTGCGGGCCATTGAATTTACGCTTACTAGCTATTACAAAACAGCTACGTAGCTTTGCCATGGCGGGTGCGCGCACAGGCGGCTTGCGGCGTTAAATACAGTCAACAAAATGCGTTTGCGATAACGCCGTAGAAAGGGACTGTATGAGCGCGACATTGAGCATGGGCAACGAGGTGCCCCACTTTCCTATCGGCCCTGGCAATTTTGAGTCCAGCACCGCCACCCAAAGCAACGCCAGCATGCCAGCCACCCGCCCGCTATGGGCTGCCATCGGCGTGCTGGGCGTTTGCGTACTGGCCATGGGGGCCACACTGATCCACATCAACCAGCGCCCTACTGAACCCACGGCCGACGCGTTGATACCCAATTTTTCTGTGCTGTCGCCCGAGGTGCCTGATACCGCCGTGCGCAACGGGGTCATCACTGAAATGGCGACCGATAAAACAGGCGCTAAATCCACCGGCGGTGAGGTAATAGCGGCTCAAGCAGCTGCTAAACCAGTCGCGAAACCTACTGCTAAAACAGCGCCTGCCAAAGCACCCGTCGCCGTAGCGCAAAGTGGCCCGGCCACAGCACCCAACGCGTCGCCAACACCTGCGCCTGTTGCTGCGCCACCAGTTAAAGCTGTGTGCGCCACCTGCGGTACGGTCGAGGCCGTAACACCGATTACGCGTGAAGGCAAAGGCAGCGGCGTAGGCATAGTGGCCGGCGGCGTGCTGGGCGCCGTAGTGGGCAACCAAATCGGCGGCGGCAATGGCCGCACGGCTGCCACGGTATTAGGTGCTGTGGGCGGCGGCTGGGCGGGCAACAAGGTAGAAAAGAACATCAAAAAAGACACCATCTACGCGGTACGCGTGCGCATGGAAGACGGCTCGGTTACCACCAAAGAGCTGGGCACCGCTCCTGCCGTGGGCGCACCCGTTACGGTCAGCGGCGGCAGCTTGCGCGCCAGCGATGGCAATGTGTTTGGCCCTGCGCCAGCGCAGCGTGCGCGCAGTGCGCCTGCAACTGCACCAGTCAACCAGTCGGGTAGCCCGGCTGATAGTTCTAATAGGTAAGTTAGCTCAGCACCACCGAACTTAAACGCCTGCGGTAGGTTGCCACAGTGGGGTCTTCTGGCGGTATGTGGCCGTCGGCCACCTTGACTTTGGGCGGCTCGATCACGTCAAGAATGGCAATATAGGTTTTACGTGCTTTTTCATCAGCCCACGCTTTATCGCGCATCAATATCTCCAGCAGCTCGTCCATGGCATGGGCCCACTGGCGTTGGGCGATATGCAGCTGCGCCAGGTCAAAGCGAGCCTCGAAATCTCGCTTGTTAGCGGTAATTTTAATAGCTAAATCAGCCTTGTAAGCCGTAGAATCTGCTCGGCCAGCTATTGAATTAGTAGCGTTATCCGTGGCATTCAGTAGGCGTTGTACCGCATCAAATTTGCGGTTAGTGCTGATTTTGGGCATCACCGGGGCCAGGGCCACTTTGGCATCGTCGTCCAGCCCAGCTTGCAGCAAGCTGCACAGCAAATTAAAACGCACGTCGTCATTGTCTGGAGCCTGCGCTACGGCTTCGCGCAGTACGGCAATCGCGTCTGCGCTGCCGGGTACCAGCGCGGGAGTTTCTTCAATGACTTCGGGTGCGTGTGCAGCGGGCGGTACATGCTTGTCTAAAAACTCGCGTACTTTGCCCTCGGGCAGCGCGCCGGTAAAGCCGTCGGCAGGCTGGCCGCCCACCATCAGCACACAAGTGGGAATACTGCGAACCCCAAAGGCCGCTGACAGCTGGGGCTGCGCGTCCGAGTCGATTTTGACCAGCTTAAAGCGCCCGCCGTAATCGAGCTCGAGCTTTTCTAAAACAGGGCCCAGCGACTTGCACGGGGCGCACCAAGGGGCCCAAAAGTCCACCAGTACGGGCAGGGTCATCGACGCTTGGACGACTTCGGCATCAAAATTTTCTAGGGTGGCTTCAATCATGGCGTAAAAGTAAACTTAGAACGTAAAATTAAACAATGAAAAACATACAAATCGGCGTAGTAATGGGCTCCAGCTCGGACTGGGACACCATGCAGCACGCAGTACAGATTTTGACTGATTTTGGCATGGTGTATGAGGCCAAGGTGGTATCGGCCCACCGCATGCCTGACGATATGTTTGCCTACGCGCAAGCTGCTGCAGGCCGCGGCTTGGCGGCCATCATCGCGGGCGCGGGTGGGGCGGCGCACTTGCCGGGCATGCTGGCGGCTATTACTACCGTGCCCGTGCTGGGCGTGCCAGTGGCATCCAAGCATCTGTCGGGGGTGGATTCATTGCACAGCATTGTGCAAATGCCCAAAGGCGTCCCCGTGGCCACCTTTGCCATAGGTGCTGCAGGGGCCGCTAACGCTGCATTGTTTGCTATTGCCATGCTAGCGTGCAATGACACTGCCCTGCGCGCCAAGCTGGACGATTTCAGGCAAAAGCAAACGGACGATGCGCGGGCGATGACTTTGCCGCCTGTGGCGGGTAAGGGCTGAGGCCGGGTGCGGACAGCCGGACGCGAAGGGCGCGAAGGTTGCGCGAAGGACGCTAAATAAGACACAAAGAAGATAAAGAACAAAAGAAAAAAGAAAAATACAATCTTGAATTGAAAATATTATTATTTATTGAGTAACTTAGTTTGAATTCTTTCGGTATTCCTTTCGCGTCCTTCGCGCAACCTTCGCGCCCTTCGCGTCCGGTAGTCCGCACCCGGCAACCCGATTTCGACCTCAGTCACCCAAAATCCACAACCTAAAAAAATGCAAAAACCCATTCTCCCCGGTACCGCTTTACCCGACGGTCGCCAGCCTACCTTGGGTGTCATGGGCGGTGGCCAGCTGGGCCGTATGTTTGTGCAGGCGGCGCAGCGCATGGGCTACTTTACGGTGGTGCTGGACGCAGACCCGGCCAGCCCGGCGGGGCAGGTGAGCCAGTACCATATTGCAGCGGACTATTTGGATGAACAGGCGCTGGCCCAGCTGATGCAACGCAGCGCCGCCATTACTACCGAGTTTGAAAACGTGCCCGCACCCGCGCTGGTGACGCTGGGCGCGCACCGCCCTGTAGCGCCGAACGCCCAATGCGTGGCCATTGCGCAAGACCGCCGGGTAGAAAAAGCCATGCTGGCCCAATTAGCCAAAACGTCCGGCATGCCGCGTGGTATGCCACCAAGTATTGGCCCCGTGCCATTTGCCATTATTGACACAGCCGCAGACCTGGCCGCTGCGCCCGACGCGTGCCTACCGGGCATGCTAAAAACAGCCACTCTAGGTTACGACGGTAAAGGCCAGATCAAGGTTGCCAGCCGTGCAGACCTGGCCGCTGCCTGGGCGCAGTTAAACAACGTGCCGTGCGTGCTGGAACAGTTTGCGCCATTGGTGGCCGAATGCTCAGTGGTGCTGGCGCGCGGGGCTGACGGGCACATGGTGACGCTGCCAGTGGCGCGCAATGTGCACATTAACAGCATCTTGGCATACAGCGAGGTATATGAAGGTAATTTGCCTGTAGAGCTTATAAATGCTGCTCAAGCAGCTAGTCAATGCATAGCAGAAGGCCTGGAATATGTAGGTGTGCTGTGCGTGGAATTTTTTATTCTCAAGGACGCCCATGGGCAGCTCAGCGCCACCAGCCCACTGGCCGTGAACGAGATAGCGCCGCGCCCGCACAACAGCGGCCACTGGAGCATGGACGGCTGCAATGTGAGCCAGTTTGAGCTGCAAGTGCGCGCGCTGTGCGG
>JANNCO010000342.1:0-3478 GCA_031386655.1 Polaromonas sp.
CATGGGCATTGTCAACGCCGGCATGATGGGTGTGTACAGCGAGCTGGAACCCACGCTGCGTGAGCGGGTAGAAGATGTCGTGCTCAACCGCAGGCCCGATGCCGGTGAGCGCTTGGTAGAAGTGGCTGAAGGTGCCAAAGGCGCGGCCAAAGACGACAGCAAAAAGAACGAATGGCGAGCCCTGCCGGTGAACGAGCGCCTGTCGCACGCGCTGGTGCGCGGCATCACCGACTTTATCGTGGAAGACACCGAGGAGGTGTACCAAATCATTTTGGCCAAGGGCGGCCGCCCGCTGCATGTGATCGAAGGCCCGTTGATGGACGGCATGAATATCGTGGGCGATTTGTTTGGCCAAGGCAAAATGTTTTTGCCCCAGGTGGTGAAATCGGCCCGCGTGATGAAGCAGGCCGTAGCGCACTTGATACCCTATATTGAAGAAGAAAAAAAGCAGCAGGTCGCGGCAGGCATGGACGTTAAAGCCAAAGGCAAAATCGTGATCGCTACGGTCAAAGGTGATGTGCACGATATTGGCAAAAACATTGTCACCGTGGTGTTGCAGTGCAATAATTTTGAAGTAGTCAACATGGGCGTCATGGTGCCGTGCCACGAAATTTTGGCGCGTGCCAAGGTAGAAGGCGCTGACATTATTGGCCTGAGTGGTTTGATCACGCCCAGCCTGGAGGAAATGCAGTACGTGGCCGCTGAGATGCAAAAAGACGACCATTTCCGCATCCGCAAAATCCCGCTGCTCATTGGCGGCGCTACCACCAGCCGCGTGCACACCGCTGTCAAAATTGCCCCGCACTACGAAGGCCCAGTGGTGTATGTGCCCGACGCCTCGCGCAGCGTGAGCGTGGCGCAGGGTCTGCTGTCGGACCAAGCGGCCAAATACATTGACGACGTGAACGCCGACTACGCCAAAGTGCGCGAGCAGCATGCCAATAAAAAGCAGGTGCCGCTATGGTCACTGGCCAAATCGCGTGCGAATAAAACGCCTATTGACTGGGCTGGCTACACGCCACCCGTGCCCAAGTTTATTGGTCGCCGCGTGTTCAAGAATTTTGACTTGACCGAGCTGGCTAAATACATCGACTGGGGACCGTTTTTTCAAACTTGGGACTTGGCCGGGCCGTTCCCCGCCATTTTGAAAGACGACATCGTAGGTACCGAAGCTGTGCGCGTGTTTGCCGATGGCAAGCGCATGCTGCAGCGCCTGATGGAAGGGCGCTGGCTGACAGCCAACGGCGTGCTGGCTTTCTACCCGGCCAATACCGTCAACGACGACGATATTGAAATCTACACCGACGAAACCCGCAGCCAAGTGGCCATGACCTGGTATGGCATGCGCCAGCAAACTGAAAAGCAAATGATAGATGGCGTGATGCGCCCCAGCCGCTGTTTGGCAGACTTTATTGCGCCCAGGGCTGAGACTGTTAGTACTATTAAAACCATAGCTGCCCGAGCAGGTTCTACGGCTTCAAACACTGATAACGCTATTGAAAAGCAAGACTATATTGGCTTGTTTGCCGTGACAGCGGGCATTGGCGTAGACAAAAAAGAAAAGTACTTTACCGACGACCTGGACGACTACAGCGCCATCATGCTCAAGGCACTGGCCGACCGCTTGGCTGAGGCCTTTGCCGAAGCCCTGCACGCCCGGGCACGGCAAGATTTGTGGGGCTATGCTGCGGGCGAAGGCTTGTCGAACGAGGATATGATTGCCGAAAAATACCGCGGTATCCGTCCCGCGCCTGGTTACCCAGCCTGCCCCGACCACAGCTGCAAATCAGCCATGTTTGAGCTGCTGCAATGCGCCGATATTGGCATGGGCATTACTGAGTCGATGGCCATGACACCGGCGGCCAGTGTGAGTGGTTTCTATTTGAGCCACCCTGATGCTACCTACTTTAACGTAGGCAAAATTGGCGAAGACCAGCTGCAAGACATGGCCCGGCGGCGTGGTGAAACCGAAGCATTGATGATGCGGATTCTGGCACCTAATTTGTCATAACCGCGCCAGACAAGCCGCGGGCATAATACGCGGCTTGTCCATCTAGGCCAGGCTTGAGGGCGTGGCCCCACGCAATTGATATGACCACCACTGAGATTTACCTGGTCGCCATGGCGATCATCTTTACCTTGCCGTATTTGATCTGGCGACTAGGTAAGACTGACTATTACGCGCCCTTGGTGGTGGTGCAAATCATCACCGGTGTGCTGCTAGGCCCCGGCATAGTGGGCAAAATCTACCCAGACTATTACGCTTTTGTGTTCAACCCGTCGGTCATCACCGCGCTAAACGGTGTAGCGTGGTGGGGCGTGATGATTTTTGTGTGGATTGCAGGGATTGAGCTAGACCTGAAAAAAGCCTGGGAACACAAACGCGAAAGCGGCATTACCGCAGGCCTGGCGCTGGGCGTGCCACTGGTGTTTGGCAGCGTGGTGGCCATCGGCATGCTGGGTTTTGCCGGCTGGATAGGGCCCAAGGCGACGCAGTGGCAGTTTGTGCTGGGGGTGGGCATGGCGTGCGCCGTGACAGCGCTGCCGATTTTGATTTTACTGATGGAAAAACTGGCCATCTTGCGCCAGCCGATGGGGCAGCGCATCTTGCGCTATGCCAGCATCGACGACATTGCCATTTGGGGTGTGCTGGCGCTGATTTTGATGGACTGGGAACGTGTGGGCAAACAAGCGGCGTTTCTGGCCGCGTTTGCCGTGTGCAGCTACGTGCTGCGCAAGCTGATGCGCTGGCTGCCAGAGAAAGACCGTTGGTATGTGGGCCTGGTTTGGCTGATTGTGTGCAGCTTGGGGGCCGACTGGTCGGGCCTGCATTTTATGGTGGGCGCTTTTATTGCCGGTGCGGTGCTGGACAGCGACTGGTTTAACCAAGAGCATATGGATATGCTGCGGCATAACGTGCTGATGGTACTGATGCCGGTGTTTTTCTTGAGCACAGGCCTGCGCACCAATTGGTCGCTGGGCGGGCAGGCGGTGTTTATTGCTGCAGCGGTTTTATTGGCAGCCTCAGTATCAGGCAAATTGATCGGCGTGCATGTGGCAGGCAAGCTGCTGAAATGGGCGCCAGGCGAGGCTTCGATTATTGGCTGGCTGCTGCAAACCAAGGCGTTGATCATGATTATCTTTGTCAATATCTTGCTGGACAAAGCCATCATTACCAGCGAAACCTTTACTGCACTGCTGCTGATGGCGATTGCCAGCACCATGCTGACAGTGCCTTTGGTATCGCCTAAGTTGGCGCGGATGAAAGAGATTGTTTTGCGGTCTCAATAAGTGTCAATAGTTGCTTGCTTTGGTTGATGCTTGGTCACGTATGCCCATGTGCTTGGCTTGGACGGCTACGCGGCTGTCCTCCGTGGCGGCCTAGGGCCGCCTACTCCCCCTTTATGCCGCTTCGCCGTCCAAGCCAAGCACACGGGCAGCGAAAATGGTGGGTCTGCGGCGGTGAATCGCCATCCAC
>JANNCO010000353.1:0-3561 GCA_031386655.1 Polaromonas sp.
AACGCCACGATATGCCCTACCCGCGGGTCGCCGCTGCCCGCCAGTACTTGCGCATACGCCTGCTGCGCGGCTAGCGTGCCTGCATGGTGCTCTACGGTCAGCCACGGTGCAGCGGGGTTCGTTACTTTGGCGGTAAATGCGTGCCACGCAGTCACCAGCTTTTGGCCAAACACGGCAGCCCCCCAGTCGGCGTAGCGTTTTTTAATCTGCGCGGGTGCAAAAAATAACACGGGCTTGGGGCCAGGTAGGTCTTTGCCGTTACCCAAGTGGTCTACATGCGTGCCGCCAATGGCGCAGTTGTAGGCCAGCTGGGTAAATCGGGTGTGCAGTGTGCGGCGCAGGTCGGCGTTGCCTGCAAAATCCACATACACGCACGCCGTGTCGGCGGGCAGGGTGCCCAGTTCTTCGTAGCTCAGCACGCGGCTGTAGCAGCCCAAGCTTTCGCAAAATGCACGGTTGCGCTCTGCTGTGAGGCCTATCACTTCAACACCCGCACGCTGGCTTAAAAAGTGTGCCGTGCCGTAGGCGGTTTTGCTGGACGCGCTGGACAATAGCAGGGTATTGGCACCAAAAAATGTGTTGTCGGCCAGAAAATCGTCGATCAAATACGAGGTGGTGAATAAGGGCCGCAGCAGCGCCTGCACGTCTTCAGAATCTGCGGAGTACATAGGGTCGGCGGCGCATCGGGTGTAGCTGTTGTACACGGGGTGCAGTGGCGCGCGGTGCGGTGCAATATCAAACAAGCTGCCCGGTGTCAGCTTGCCGGGCTGCAGTGCGGCGTGCGATGCAAACGGCCAAAAGCCGTACAAACGTTCGCCCACGGCCACGTCGGCATGGTGGCTTTGCACCACGGTGCCAAACCCCCACACGGGCACGGTGCCCCAGCCTGCCTGCCCGGTGGGGAAGAACTGCCAGTACTGCATGGCGTCGCCAAATGCGGCGTAAGTGATGTTGTTGGACGTGAACGAGAATTTGTCTATCTTTACGCGGATGGCATCTTGTGCAAGTGCGGCGTCGTCGGTGGTGGCCAGTTGGGTAGTGGCCAAGTCTTTGGTTTGGATCAGTAGGGTGGTGGTAGTCATGGGGTGACGATAACTGATTGCTGCTGGGTTGGCTAGTTGGTGTTGTGCGTTAAGTGTTGGGGGTTGGGATGGTTGGTCGCTGGGTTAGCATGCGCGCCGGGGAGCTGGTTACTGCCATAGCATGCGCGCCGGAAAGCTGGACTCGAGCCGGGCATCTCGCTGCAAAAATACTCCGAAAACACGCACGAACGTTGATAGTAGTTAGGCTGACTTTTGCACCGCGCGCCTTTCTGCGTATTTTTCATCGAGACGGACCCGACTCGTCACATTGTTCTTTGCTTGGTTTGCGACAGCCCGTGCTTCGGTTATGGGCTTAATGCGGCTAGATTTTTAGAACAGCCCGCGCTTCGGTTGGGTGCAATTGGGGTCAGAGCAAAATTTCGTTGGTGTTGGGTGTCGCGCCGGGTGCAGGGTCGTCCTGAATTTTGATCTGACCCCAAATGCTGATATCGGCGACTACCGGTAGCGCGCCACTTTGATTGCAAGTGATGTGGCGTATGCCGATCGACCGATTTCTGGTACCCCAGTATGAGGGCGATTGGCATACGTCGCATCACCACCCCGAGACTAAGCCAGAAAACAAACCTCATCCCGACCAGAGACCAAACCAAGAAAAAGCATCCCACCCCACAGCGCTCGAATAAAATAGCCCATCCCCGCACATTTAGTTCACCCCGCGCTTACCCAAGAGCGTTTTACACCCCGGCCTTGTACTCCAATGCCGTACTCCATTGCCATGACCGACAAAGCCGCTCAACCTCACCTCGACTCGCTGTCCAAATCGTTTGAACCCCTGGCCTTGGAGGCCCATTGGGGTGCTGAATGGGAGCGCCGGGGTTATGGGGTGGCGGGGTATCGGGGTAGCCAGCAGCCCAAGGCGGGCGAGGCGGCTTTTGCCATACAGTTGCCACCGCCTAACGTGACCGGCACACTGCACATGGGCCATGCGTTTAACCAAACCATCATGGACAGCCTGACCCGCTACCACCGCATGCGCGGGTTTAACACGGCGTGGATTCCGGGTACCGACCATGCTGGCATTGCCACGCAAATTGTGGTGGAGCGCCAGCTGAAAGATCAAGGCATCAGCCGTCACGATATGGGGCCCACGCCTGATATGGCGCGCAAAAATTTTGTGGCCAAAGTATGGGAGTGGAAAGAAAAATCAGGCAACACCATCACCAGCCAAATGCGCCGCATGGGCGACAGCGTAGACTGGAGCCGCGAATACTTCACCATGGACGAGAAATTATCCACCGTGGTGACCGATACTTTTGTCAAGCTGTACGAGCAGGGCCTGATTTACCGTGGCAAGCGATTGGTCAACTGGGACCCGGTACTGAAATCTGCAGTCAGCGACCTGGAAGTGGAAAGCACCGAGGCCGATGGCAAGATGCACTACATCTTGTACCCGTTTAGCGCAGGGCCGCAAGAGATTGGCGCTGTTGAAGGCCACCCAGCCCACACTGCGCGCGGCCTGCAAATAGCCACCACCCGGCCCGAGACCATGCTGGCCGACGGTGCGCTGTGTGTGCACCCCGAGGACGCTCGCTACAAACACCTGGTGGGCCAAATGGTCGATCTGCCACTGTGCAACCGCCAAATCCCCATCATTGCCGACGACTTTGTGGACCGTAATTTTGGCTCAGGCTGCGTCAAAATCACCGGCGCGCACGACTTTAACGACTACGCTTGCTCGCAGCGCCACAACCTGCCGCTGATCACCATCTTCACGCTGGACGCCAAGATTAACGAGAACGGCCCCGTGGCTTACCAAGGCATGGACCGTTTTGTGGCACGCAAAGCTGTTATCAAAGATTTAGAAACACAAGGCTTCTTAGTTGAGATCAAGCCGCACAAACTGATGCTGCCGATTTGCGCGCGCACCGGCCAAGTGGTGGAACCCATGCTGACCGACCAATGGTTTGTGGGCATGAACAAGGTCAGCTCGCAAGACCCCACCGGCAAATCCATCGCCCAGAAAGCCATCGACGTTGTGACAAGCGGTGAAGTGAAATTCATTCCCGAAAATTGGGTCAACACCTACAACCAGTGGATGAACAACATACAAGACTGGTGCATCAGCCGCCAGCTGTGGTGGGGCCACCAGATACCGGCATGGTACGACGAAGACGGCAAGTTTTATGTGGCACGCAACGAGACAGATGCGCAAAAGCAAGCACCGGGCAAAAAACTCAAACGCGATGAGGACGTGCTGGATACTTGGTATTCGTCAGCGCTGGTACCTTTCAGCACCATGGGTTGGCCCGAGCACACTGATTCAGCCCAGAACGGAAAAATATCTGTTCGCCCTGAGCCTCTCGAAGCCGGGAGCACGCAAATCCCTCGACAAGCGCAGGATGAACGGGCTGCGGTGTCGGATTACGACTTGTACCTGCCCAGCAGCGTGCTCGTCACCGGCTACGACATCATCTTCTTCTGGGTGGCCCGCATGATCATGATGACCACGCACTTCACG
>JANNCO010000391.1:0-50249 GCA_031386655.1 Polaromonas sp.
CGTTGAGCCACGGGCTCGAAGCACGGAACGCAGGGGATAAGAAATTTAGATGTCTGAGCGCAGCGAGTTTCTAAATTTCCCCCGGAGTGAGTACTGGAGATGCTTGCCGAAGGCCCGTGGTGTCGGGTGGCAATAGGCCTAGGCCACAGCTGGGCGCGTGCTAGTGCAGAGACATAAAGCCGTAGGCCACCAAACCATCTAAAACACACTTCAAACAGCATTTTTAACAGCAAAACAGGCCACTAACCCAAGTAAATACTGCTCAAGCAGCTATCAAATTAAGTGCATCAACGCAGCTTGTCCAATAATGTTTTTAACTTGACATCATGAATGCCTTCTCGCAGCAAACCATCGTAGGTCTGCTGCACGTAGTCCAGTGTAGTGCCGTACCGACCGCAAGCTTCTTTGAATATCTGCGCGTACTGCGCATCAGTTAATGCACCGCAATAGCTGGCGCTGCTGCGAGACAAAGTAAAAGCCAGTGCCTGTACGTCGCCTTGCGGCGTAGCGCAGCGTAGCCACCGGGGGTCGTACACGCCGTTGGGCATTTCGCGGTACCACAGCTGCGCCATCACGCCAGGCACAGCATCGTGCGGTACATGAAACACCACGCCTTGGCAGCTGCCACCAGACAGCAGCGCAAACACCAAACCTGGGCATTCTGGTGTGCCGCGGTTAATGCGGCTCCACATATGCAGTGCGCGGTGCCAGCCGCGCACACGGGCGGGGCGTTTTTCGGTAAAGGTAAATTCGGGCCGCCAAATCAGCGAGGCATAGCCAAACACCCACAGACCGGGGCCGCTGCCCGGTACGTTATCAGCCGCGATGGCTTGCAAATGGTGGTGCGCATGCCAAGCTGCCAGCGTGTTTTGCAGCATCAGGGCGGGATCTCGGGTGGGCGGTGCGGTATTTGTCATCGTAGGCTGTTTACAATCTAGCCTACTACTTTTTTGGAGTTTTTCATGGGTTCGCAAGATGATGACAGCACGGGTTTGGTAATGGGTGTGATTTTTGGCGTGATTGCCTTGGTGATCAGCCTGGTGATCGGCATAACTATTTACCAAAAGAATAAAACAGTCAAGACGCCCACTGCGGTTGCGGCTGCAACAGGTTCTGCCACCGCTGCAGGGGCGGCAGGGGCTACTGCGCAGGCTGGGGCAGCCCAAGACCCAAGCGCAGCGGCAACCCAAGCTACCGCGCGTATTGCGGCGGGTGCTGCGGCAGTGATGGTCGAAGGGGGTGTAGTTAAATTCTTCTTCGCGTCGGGCAAATCAGAGCTGCCCGAGGGCGGCCCGCAAGCGTTGGCTGACATTATTGCCAGCGCCAAAGCGGGTAAAAAAGCCATTGTCAGCGGCTATGTTGACAGTACCGGCAACGCTGCGCAAAACAAAGCACTGGGCAAACTGCGTGCCTTCGCGGTGCGCGACCTGTTGACTGCATCGGGTGTGCCAGCCGACAAAATTGAGCTCAAAAAACCTGATGACATCAATGCTGGCACAGGCGCTGCAGCACGCCGTGTTGAAGTCACCCTGCAGTAAATACTGCCCCATTGGCGTACTTGGGTGCCGGGCCGCCTAGGTTTGTTGCATCAGCCTGGGGCTGGAAAAGCTCTTTAACGAAAACCGCCTGTGCACACCGCACAGGCGGTTTTTTTACGCCAGCGCATTCAATGACCAGTTCGTACCTGCTTGGTAACCAAGCGGTACACCAAGTTAGCATAATCATCGTATGATTGAATTGGTAATTAAATTACATTGTTAATGAGGTTGCCTTTGTCACCCGTTTGATTAAACTTTTAATTTTTAAAGCTCCCACCCATGAACATCCATCCCGTGGTGGCGCAAGTCACCCAGCGCATTGTGCAGCGCAGTGCCACTACGCGCAGTGCTTACCTACGGCAGATTGACACTGCAGCCCAACGCGGGCCTGGTGCAGACCGCATGGGTTGCGCCAATGTGGCGCACGCCTTTGCAGCCATGCCGCCTGACGACAAAGCCCGCGCCATGCCCAACAGTGCCACCAGCGACAAGCTCAAAATAGTAGCCGTCAAAGCGCCGCACATTGGCATCGTCAACGCTTATAACGACATGCTGTCGGCCCACGCGCCCTTGCAGCACTACCCCGACTTGGTAAAAGACGAAGCACGCAAACAAGGTGCTACCGCCCAAGTAGCCGGTGGCGTACCTGCCATGTGCGACGGCGTCACCCAGGGCACACCCGCCATGGAGTTGAGCCTGTTCAGCCGCGACACCATTGCCATGGCCACCGCCGTCAGCCTGTCGCACGACATGTTTGATGCTGCCCTGCTGCTGGGCGTATGCGACAAAATTGTGCCTGGTTTGTTGATAGGTGCATTGCATTTTGGGCATCTGCCGGTGGTGTTTGTACCGGCTGGCCCGATGACCAGTGGGCTGAGTAACAACGCGAAGGCTAAGGTGCGCGAACTGGCCGCCCAAGGCTTGGTAGGCCGGGCTGAATTGCTGGAGGCCGAATCCAAGGCCTACCATGGCCCGGGCACCTGCACTTTCTACGGCACCGCCAACAGCAACCAGATGCTGCTAGAGGCCATGGGCCTGCACGTACCCGGCACAGCATTTATCAACCCCGACGAAGCCACGGGTGCCAACATACGCGAACTGCTGACGCGCGAGTCTGTGAAAGTGGTGTTGGCCGCGGCTAAAAACAAAGCCGCTATCGGAAAGATAGTAGATGAGCGCTGCATTGTGAACGCCATGGTAGCCCTGCTGGCTACCGGAGGCAGTACCAACCATTTGATCCACTGGGTGGCGGTGGCGCGCAGTGCAGGCATCGTGATTGACTGGGACGATTTTTCTGCACTGTCGCAAGCCGTGCCGCTGCTGTCGCATGTGTACCCCAACGGCAGTGCTGATGTGAACCAGTTTCAAGCCGCAGGCGGGCCTGGGTACATCATCCGCGAGCTGCTGGATGCTGGGCTGATGCATGCCGATGTGTTGACGGTATCGGGCCATATCCGCGACTACACCCAAAAACCTTTTGCCGCTGCGCAAGGCTTGCAGTGGAGCGAGATTGGTGCCAGCCAAGACGAGTCGGTAGTGCGTCCTGTGAGCGCGCCGTTTAGCAGCACGGGCGGCTTGAAGTTATTGCAAGGCAACTTGGGCCGTAGCGTCATCAAGGTGTCGTCTGTGCCCGACGACAGGCATGTGATCCAAGCGCCCGCCATGGTGTTTGACAGCCAAGATGCCCTGCTGGCGGCCTTCAAAGCGGGCGATCTGGAAAACGCTTGCACAACCAATGGTGCCAACGGTTTGGTAGTGGTAGTGCGCTGGCAAGGCCCCCAAGCCAACGGCATGCCCGAGCTGCACAAGCTCACACCGCCGCTGGCAGTGCTGCAAGGCAAGGGTTTTAAAGTGGCCTTGGTCACCGATGGCCGCATGAGCGGTGCGTCTGGCAAGGTGCCCGCTGCCATCCATGTCAGCCCCGAGGCGCTGGCCGGTGGTCCGCTGGCCAAGCTGCACAGCGGCGACGTAGTGCGAGTAGACGCTGACTCAGGCACACTGCAAGCGCTGGTGAGCGAAGTAGAGTGGGCCGCGCGCCCCTTGGCAAAGATGAGTCTGCACCAATCTGAATCGAACGGCCTGGGTTTGGGCCGCGAGCTATTTGCCGCCATGCGCCGCAATGCGCTGACCGCTGAAGAAGGAGCTTGCACATGGCTTTAAAAAATCTCCCCGCTGTGCTGACAGCACTGGATGTGATGCGCGACGCGCCCGTGATACCGGTGATTGTGCTGAACGATATGGCCCACGCTGTGCCACTGGCGCGCGCTTTGGTAGCCGGCGGTATTCGCATGCTGGAGGTAACGTTGCGCACCCCTGTGGCGCTGCAGTGCATTGAACGCATTGCCCAGGAAGTGCCCGGTGCTGTGGTGGGTGCAGGCACCGTGCGCAGCGCGCTAGATGCGCAGGCGGCGGCCAAAGCAGGTGCCAAGTTTGCCGTCAGCCCAGGTTTCACCAACACAGTGGGATTAGCTTGCCGCGATGCGGGCCTGGCCCTGTTGCCAGGGGTGGCCACAGGCAGCGAGATCATGATGGCACAAGAGGCAGGTTATACCCAGCTGAAGTTTTTTCCGGCCCTGCAAGCTGGTGGCCCAGCCATGCTCAAAGCGTGGAGTGGCCCGTTTTTTGACGTGCAGTTTTGCCCTACTGGTGGTGTGAGTGTGGGTAACGCCAAAGATTTTTTAGCACTGCCCAATGTGGTGTGCGTGGGTGGTTCGTGGTTGACGCCAACTGACGCCGTGGCAAGCGGAGACTGGGCGCGCATTACTGCGTTGGCTTTGGCAGCCAGCCAACTGTCGGCCTAAGGCGTGTACTATCTCGGATGGTTTGTACCCCCAAGACTGAACAGTAGTAAAACAACCGAAAAGTAGCTATCAAAATTGCATCAAATCATGCAACAAAATGTGAAATTTTCAACAAATCCGTAAAAGCCAACTTGCCAACCCTGTGTAACTTTATTAAATTAAGGTCATGCAACGCAATTCCATGGGCTTTATCAATGCGGACGGACAAGAGGCCAACAGTCCAGAAGCCCGGCTGATGTGGCTGCGCGAGACCGAGCAGCTGAATTACACCGCCATCAAAGTACGCATTTTGATGACCCAGATCACGCAGTTGCAGCACGATGATTTGGGCAAAGCGTTGGCCATTCACAAGTACGTCAAAACACTGCCATTCGGTTGTGTGGCCGACTTCTGCCGCAACAAAGCCAGCGACATTATCAAGCTGGGCTATGGCGACTGTCATACCAAAGGCTTGCTGTTTGTGGCCTTACTGCGCGCTGCCCAAATTCCTGCGCGGCTGCGCTTTGTCACACTGCCCACGCGATTTCTAGACGGGCTGATAGACACCGGCACGCAAACCATGGTGCATGCTATTGGTGAAGTTTATGTGGGCGACAGCTGGCAGCAAACCGATGCCTACGTGGTAGATGCACCGTACGAGGCCGCAGCACGGGCACTGCTGCGCGTAGAAAACCGCATTCTGGGGTATGGCCTGCACGCTATGGGCGACAAAGACTGGAACGGCAAGGCCAATGCCCACGCACAGAGCACACCGGCTGATCCCGAGAGTTTGCCAATGATTGACTGGGGTTTTACCCACGACCCAGCGCATTTCTATGCCAACGAAAACCATGAGGCGTTGCGCCAAAGTTTTACACAGCGTGTGAAGTGGACATTGGGCGCAGGCATGGTCAACCGCAAGGTTCAGTTGATTCGCGAACGCGAAAAAGACCGTGTCGTGGCTAGCAGTGGCAACAGTGGTTACAGCAGCCACACTGGTGACAGTGACTTTACTGATTACAGCAGCTTGACCCCGCAATAAACCTTCCACTGCTGCAACGCGCTGTGTACTCTGCGCTACACCGTGTAGTTAAGGGCCATGCGCCCACCGTCCGCCGTAATAATCTCGCCCGTCAGGTAGCTGGACGCATCACTGGCCAGATAAGCCACCACATCGGCAATCTCATCGGGCGTGCCCAAGCGCTTCATCGGGGTGCGGCTCATGATGCGGGCCTTGGCTTCCTCGCTGGTCAGCACCGCTTTGGTGGCCAGCTCGGTGGCAATGGTGCCGGGAGCCACCGCATTAACACGTACGCCCAGGTCAGCCAGTGCCAGTGCCATCACCCGGGTGAGCTGGTTGATGGCACCCTTGCTCATGTTGTAGCTGGCGATGCTGGGAATGGCCATCACGGCGTTGACCGAGCTCATGTTGACAACCGAGCCACCGCCGGTTTTCACCATCTCGCGCGCGACCGCTTGGGCCACTAAAAAAGCGCCTTTCAAATTCACGCGGATGACCGCGTCAAAGTCATCCTCTGTCACGTCTAGAAAAGGCGCAGTTTTCACAATGCCTGCATTGTTGACTAGCACGTCGATGCGGCCATGCTTGGCGATGGTCAGTTGCACCATGGCGTCTACGTCTAGTTTGTCGCCCACATCGCAGTGCACGTACAGCGCGCCCAGCGATTGGGCCAGTGCGCTACCGCGTGCGTCGTCTACATCAGCCAGTACCACGTGCGCACCTTCCGCGCTAAACCGCTGCGCACAGGCCGCGCCGATACCTTGGGCCCCGCCGGTGATGATAGTGACCTTGTTTTTTAGTCCAAACTGTACAGAATGTGATGTCATAGTGCCCTTTCAAGCCGTAGAACCTGCTCAAGCAGCTATTAATTTTATAGCGTTAAGGTGAATGTCGTGTAACGCCATGTCGCTGCGGTACAGCGCTGAGCCTAAACCAAATCCGTCAGCGCCTGCTTGCCGGTAAGCTGCCATATTGTGCAGCCCCACGCCGCCTACAGGCAAGATGATGCAGCCTGCGGGCAGTACCGCACGCAGGGCTTTGACAGCTGCGGGCGGCACCATCTCGGCGGGAAAAATCTTAAGCCCATGGGCGCCAGCGTCCAATGCTGCAAAAGCTTCGGTTGGTGTGGCAATGCCCGGCAGACACACCATGCCTGCATCCACTGCTGCACGGATCACCTGTAGGTTGCAGTTAGGCGCTACCACCAGCTGGCCGCCGGCTTGTTTGACGGCGTGCACATCGGCTACAGTAAGTACGGTGCCTGCCCCTACCAGCGCGTCAGGCAAGGCCTGCCGCAGCAAGGCGATGCTGCGCAGCGGCGAGGATGAATTAAGCGGCACTTCAATGATGCTGAAACCAGCGTCCCACAGCACTTGCCCCACCGGCGCAGCTTGTTCGGGCGACACGCCGCGCAAGATAGCTACCAGTGGACAGCGGGCTAAGTGCTGGCGTAGCAAACTATCGGGGCCAATGGTGTGGTCAGGCAGTTGCACGGCCATACCCGATCACACACGCTTGAAATTCATTTGCGCATAGATACTGTGCAAGCCTGCCCATGCGGCCTGCGTACCTAGCAATCGCGCGGGTACTTGCAAGTGCTGTAGCGCCAGCGTATAGCGCTCGCACAGCGCCTGCGACCCTACCACGATCACCTCGTAGCCAGGGTCTAGCTGCATCGAGATGAGTTCTTCACCAATCACCAAACCCGACAAATAGCTGGCAGCTTGTGCAGGATTCAGTTGGTTAAATAATGACTTTACCCGCACGCTGAACGCTGTGTTGAGCAAACTCTCGCTGGTGGTGGCATGTTCAATGCCCTGCACAAAGGCGTCTTTGTCCAGCGGCGGTGCGGGTTGATCAGCCGGTGGCAAGCTTTTGGCCAGGATGGAATGCTGCGACAGCAGGTTGAATATTTCACCTGTCATAAAAGTGTTAAATCCGGTGATGGCACCGTCTTCCAGGCTGACCCATTTGCTGTGCGTGCCGGGCAGCACCATCAGTGCGTCTTGCACGCCCAGCACGGCTGCCGCACCAAACACCTGCGTTTCTTCGCCGCGCATTACGTCAAAATATTCGCTGCGCACGCCGGGTACTATGGCTACGCGGTCTTTTACGGCCCAGCCCACCATCAGCGCCAAATGGCCCGCCGTGGCAGGGCAGGGGCAGTACGGCACCTCGGCCAGGCCGTCTTTGCTGCCCACCATACCTGACAGCAGATAGAACTGCCCGCCCGCTTTGGTGAAGCGCGCACAGGTACTGATTAAATAGCTGGCAAACTCACCTTTTTTAAACGTCAAAATGCCGCGTGCGTCGGCCAGTTCGTCCAATATCTCACCATCCGGCGCAATCAAAGCGGCACGAAAATTAGACGTGCCCCAATCTACGGCAATAAAAGGATGACTGGGTAGGCTGCTCATGGCCGCATTATCACCCTAGCAGCCGATACACGGCCTCGGGTGTGGGCAAGGGTGCTACTGCCCCAAACCCCTGTACGGCCAACGCGGCTGCGGCGTTGGCATAGCGTACAGCTTGCGGCAAGGTATCGCCCAAGACCAGTCGCGCTATCAAATTGCCACCAAAACAGTCGCCTGCTCCAGTGGCGTCCACGGCGTTGACAGGCAATGCGGGCAGGTGCTGGCTTTGTTGCCCATCGCTGTACAGCACGCCTTGGGCTCCCATCTTCAAAACTACAGATTTAGCGCCTTGGTCATGGCTCCATTGCACGATGGCAGCAGGGTCTGTAAGTTGACTTAACGCGGTAACGTCATCCAGGCTGGGCAAGAAAATATCGGTTTGCGCTATGACAGGCAGCATGGCGGCGCGTGCAGCTTCCAGGCTCCATAACTTCAGGCGCAGATTAGAGTCAAAACTGATCTGTGTGCCCGCTGCTTGCGCCACACGCAGGGCGTGCAAACATTGAGTGTGCGCATGCGGCGATATAGCCAGCGAAATACCCGACAAATGCAGCAGCCTGGCGCTGGCAATCGCCTCGCACTGCCTGTCGGTTAATGTCATCACCGCAGCGGCTGACCCTGCCCGGCGGTACGTAAACGTGTGCCCAGCAGCGCCATGGGTGACAAAATAGAGCCCTGTTGGCGCTATATTATCAATAGCTGCTTGAGCAGTATCTACGGCCTCAAGTGCCCAAAGATCTAATAATTTTTGGCCAAAATCGTCATTTCCAACGGCGGTAATGTAAGCACAGCGCGCACCGGCTCGCGCTGCAGCAATCACAGCGTTGCTAGTGTCGCCACCAAAGCCTTGCAGGTACTGCGGCAGGCCAGGTGCGGTTTGGTTGAACTCCACCATGCCCTCGCCCATGGCAACAATGTCATATGTTTTATCGTCATTTGTTGGGTGCATAGCCGTGTTCACACTTGTATTTATACCGTACCTAAAGTCAATGGTTATCGCGCGGCACAAAGCTGCCGCGCTGGCCTTTGAGAAAGCCCATGTCTGCGCCTTCATCGGCTTGGTTGACGTTGTCGATGTACAGCTTCCAATAGCCAGAGGTCAACTGCGGTTCAGGCGCTGTCCACTTAGCCATGCGCGCTGCCAGTTCGGCATCGCTGATATGCAGATGAATTTTGCGCTGGGGCACGTTCAGTTCAACCATGTCGCCGTTTTGCACTATGGCCAACGGCCCGCCCGCAGCGGCTTCGGGTGCCGTATGCAGCACTACCGTACCGTAGGCCGTGCCGCTCATGCGGCCGTCGCTGATGCGCACCATGTCGGTAACGCCTTGGCGCAGCAGCTTGGGAGGCAGTGGCATATTGCCTACCTCGGCCATGCCGGGGTAGCCTTTGGGGCCGCAGTTCTTCAGCACCATCACGCAGGTCTCGTCAATATCCAGGGCTTCGTCGTCAATGCGTGTGTGGAAGTCTTCAATATTTTCAAACACCACGGCCCGGCCCGTGTGCACCAGCAATGCCGCGGTGGCAGCGCTGGGCTTGATGACCGCACCCTTGGGTGCCAAGTTACCGCGTAGCACGCATATGCCAGCATGGTCTTTAAATGGAGCAGCTTGGCTCATGATCACATCGGTGTTGAAGTTTTCTGCGTCGGCAATGTTCTCCCATACGGTTTTGCCAGTCGCGGTGATCAAATCTTTATGCAAATGGTTGGCCATTTCTTTCATCACCGCCGGTATACCGCCTGCGTAGCAAAAATCTTCCATCAGGTATTTGCCCGAGGGTTGCAGGTTCAAAATGCAGGGCAGGTCAGACGCGAGACGGTCAAAGTCTTCCAGCGTAAGGTCAATGCCCAAACGGCCTGCAATGGCCAGCATGTGCACGACCAGGTTGGTAGACCCACCAATAGCCGCATTGATCTTGATGGCGTTTTCCATCGCCTGGCGGGTGACGATTTTGGACAGCTTTAAATCTTCGTGCACCATGGCCACCGCGCGGCGGCCTGCCATGCGGGCAATCACGTTGCGGCGGCCATCCACTGCAGGGTAAGCAGCATTGCCAGGCAAACCTACCCCCAAAGACTCCACCATGCTGGCCATGGTGCTGGCGGTGCCCATCGTCATGCAGTGGCCGTGGCTGCGGTGCATGCAGCTCTCGGCTTCGTTAAAGTGTTCAACACTCAGCGTGCCTGCACGCACCTGCTCGCTCATTTGCCACAGGCCGGTGCCCGAGCCCAATTCTTTGCCGCGCCACTTGCCGCTCAGCATCGGGCCACCACTGACGCCAATGGTGGGCAGGTCCACACTGGCTGCACCCATCATCAGCGCAGGGGTTGTTTTGTCGCAGCCCATCAGCAGCACTACGCCGTCAATCGGGTTGCCACGAATGCTTTCTTCCACATCCATCGAGGCAAGGTTGCGGTACAGCATGGCGGTGGGCCGCAAAAATGTTTCGCCCAAGCTCATGACTGGAAACTCCAGCGGGAAGCCTCCAGCCTCGTACACACCAATTTTGACCTGCTCTGCCAGAGTGCGAAAGTGGCTGTTGCAAGGCGTAAGCTCGCTGAACGTATTGCAAATGCCAATCACGGGCCGGCCATCAAACTGGTCATGTGGCACACCCTTGCCCTTGGTCCAGCTGCGGTACATAAAGCCGTCTTTGCCATCGCGGCCAAACCATTGCTGGCTGCGCAGTTCTTCGGGTTTCTTTTTTGCAGTCACGGTAAGTCCTTTAGAACGGGTAAGCCCCTAAATTTTGAAGCACTAGGGTAATTCCTAATTTTGTATAAGGTATTATCGTCATACCATTGAAAAAATTGAATCAGTACAAACCATGATTAAAAACGTTCACGGCAATACAGTTGACCATTTGGGCGAAGCTATCGTCGCAGGGCGCTATCCAGTGGGCGGCAGCATTCCAGCCGAGCCATTGCTGTGCGAAGAACTGGGTGTAAGCCGCACGGTAGTGCGCGAGGCCGTCAAGTCTCTGATTGCCAAGGGCTTGATAACTACGGGCCCTAAAGTGGGTACCCGCGTGCAACCGTCGGACGCATGGAACTGGTTTGACCCGGACGTCATTACCTGGCAAAGCAAAGCTGGGTTGACACCCGAATTTTTACGCGACCTGCAAGACCTGCGCCGTGTGGTGGAGCCTGCGGCTGTGCGATTGGCCGCAGAACGCGCCACCCCGCAAGACATCAAAGATATTGAAGCCGCGTACGAAGGCATGCGCCAGGCGGTAGAAGCGGGTGGCGACTATGTGACGTATGACCTGCGCTTTCACCAAGGGCTGCTTAAGGCTTGCAAAAACCGCATGCTGGTGCAAATGAGCAAGGCCCTCAGCGCACTGCTGCGTACCAGTTTTGAAATATCCACTACCCGCAAAGACGGACCGCGTTCGTCACTGCCGCTGCACCGCGCCGTGCTGGACGCTGTCATTGCCAGGCAACCCGCCCGGGCTGAGCGGGCCATCTTGGTGCTGATAGATGGCGCACACGAGGATATTGAAAAGGTGCTGGCTAAGCGCAAGCAACTGCCCAAGCTCAATTTGCCAGCATCGCTGCTGCAGGTGGCTTAACAGATACACAAATTGAACATGAACACTGTGCAAAAAATTATTGACGGATTTTTCAAACTGCTGGAGTTTTTGGTGGTGGCGTGTTTGCTGGCCATGGTTGTCATGGTGTTTGGCAACGTGGTCATGCGCTATGGCTTTAATTCCGGTATTCAAGTCAGTGAGGAAATGTCGCGCTATTGTTTTATTTGGCTTACGTATTTGGGTGCCATGGTGGCCATGCGCGAAGGAGGGCACCTAGGGGTGGACAGTTTGATCAAAGCGTTGCCGCTTGGGGGTAAAAAAATATGTGTTTTTTCGAGTGAATGTTTGATGCTGTTTTGCAATGTGCTTTTTTTTATCGGCACTTACAAAATGCACGAACTGCAGGTGACTAATATTTCGCCTGTGGTGGGTATTTCGATGATTTGGATTTACGGCATAGGCTACCCCGTGGCCATCATCATGGGTGCTTTCAACGTGCATAAGCTGTATTTGCTGCTCACTGGCCAACTGAGCGAAGACAAGATGGTGCAGATTGTCGAAGCTGAAGGCCTCAAGGAAGCTGAGGCCCAGCTAGGCATTAACCAACCTCACAGCCAGAAAGCTTGAATCCCATGACCGTTGCAATTTTTGTCTTTTCTTTGATTGGTGCCATGGCGCTGGGCATGCCAATAGCTTACGCATTGCTCGTCTGCGGTGTGTGTTTAATGGGTTTTTTAGCCGCTACGGGCGTGTTACCAGCGTTTGACAGCCAAATCTTGGCGCAGCGTTTTGTCGATGGTGCGGACAACTTCCCGTTATTGGCCGTGCCATTTTTTCTGCTGGCAGGTGAATTCATGAACGCGGGCGGCCTGTCTAAACGTATTGTCAACTTAGGCGTAGCCTGGGTAGGCCACTACCGCGGAGGTTTGGGCTACGTAGCAGTCATTGCTGCCATCATCATGGCGTCGCTGTCAGGCTCTGCGGTGGCAGATACGGCAGCGCTGGCCGCTATTTTGATTCCCATGATGAAGGCCGCAGGCTATGACGTACCGCGCAGTGCAGGCCTGGTGGCAGCTGGTGGCATCATCGCCCCGGTGATTCCGCCATCGATTGGATTTATTATTTTTGGCGTGGCTGGCAATGTATCCATCACCAAATTATTTTTAGCAGGTATCGTGCCTGGCATCATGATGGGCGTGGCGATAGGTATAGCTTGGTGGTGGTGCGCTAAAAGGGAAAACGTGCAGCCCAGCCCCAAGCTGCCACTGCCTGAACGTTTGCAAATCACCTTGAACAGCAGCTTTGCAATTTTTCTGCCAGTCATCATTATTGGCGGTATGAAAGCGGGTGTGTTTACCCCAACTGAGGCGGCTGTTGCAGCAGCGGTGTATTCATTTATTGTGGGTATGTTTATTTATCGCGAAATGAAATGGAATCAAATTTACGGTCTGTTTTTAGCCGCCGGAAAAACTACAGCTGTGGTTATGTTTTTAGTGTCCGCGGCGATGGTCAGCGCATGGTTGATCACAGTGGCCAATATTCCCAACGAAGTTGCAAGCATGCTGTCGCCATTTATGGACAACAAAACGTTGTTGATGTTTGTCATGATGGTGTTGATTGTGGTGGTGGGTACCGCTTTGGATTTTGCGCCCACAGTGCTGATTCTGACGCCAGTACTCATGCCAGTGGTGCTTAAAGCAGGCATTGATCCCGTGTACTTTGGGGTGTTGTTCATTATGAACAATGCTATTGGTTTGATCACACCGCCAGTGGGCACTGTGCTTAATGTGGTGTGCGGTGTCGCCAAGATTGACATGAACTCAGCTTTCAAGGGCGTGATGCCTTTTTTGATCGCGCAACTGATAGTACTTTTCTTATTAGTGTTTATCCCCGAATTAGTGACAACACCCTTGAAGTGGTGGATGCGCTGATATACCGTTAGCAGTTGATTTACTTTTTTACCAACCTTGAGGAGACCTTTCATGAAACGTCGTAACGTCATCGCCCAAGCGGCACTTATTGCCTTGGGCAGCTTGTTTGCAGCGTCTGCTGCCCTGGCGCAATTTAGCGATCGCACTATCAAAATTACCAATGGTGTCAACGAAGACCACCCCGTGGGCGCTGGCGTGAAGAAAATGCAGGAAGTGCTGACTGCAAAATCTGGCGGCAAGATGAAAATGACTGCCTTTTGGGGTGGCTCTGCGGGCAATGATTTGCAGGCAACCCAAGCCCTGCGCGCAGGCACGCAAGAGATGGTGGTTACCTCCAGCTCGCCGCTGGTAGGTATTGTCAAAGAGCTGGGCGCATTTGATTTGCCGTTCTTGTTTGCCAACGAGAAAGAAGCAGATGCTGTGCTGGACGGCACGGCGGGTGCTTTCTTCAATAAGAAGCTGGAAGAGGCTGGGTTGGTGAACTTGGCTTACTGGGAAAATGGTTTTCGTAACTTGACCAACAGCAAGCGTGCGGTGGCCAAAGTAGAAGATTTTGATGGCGTCAAAGTACGCGTAATGCAAAACAATATTTTCCTGGACACATTCAAGACTCTGGGCACCAACGCCGTACCCATGGCTTTTGGTGAGGTGTTTACCGCGCTAGAAACCAAAACCATTGATGGTCAAGAAAACCCTTTTGTCACCATCAACACCTCCAAGTTTTTTGAAGTTCAAAAATATCTCAGCATTACCCGCCATGCCTACACACCTTTCTTGGTGCTATACAGCAAAAAAATGTTTGACACTTTAAGCCCACAAGAGCAGGCTGCCCTGCGAGAAGCGGCCATTGAAGGCCAAAAAGTACAGCGCGCTACCATCCGTGCACAGGACGGCAAAGCCCTTGCTGACTTGAAAACAAAAGGTATGCAGGTCAACGAAATTACACCTGCCGAGCAAAAACGCATGTTTGAAAAGGTCAAACCGGTGTACGAGAAAAATGCGGCGACCATTGGTTCTGATGCCATCAATGTAGTGGTTGATGCATTGAAAAAATCCCGTGGCGGTTAAGACTACTAACATGCACTAGCTGCAGCATTTACGTAATCCAAAAAGGGCGCACTGCACAATGCGTCCTTTTTTGCGCCTGCAGGGGCTTGTGGATTTGTAACTGGCGCTAGTTTTAGAAATCGGCCAGCGCCAACCCATTGAAGGCATAAACGTTAAAATAGACGGTTTTGCATCTTACAACCACCTGTTACACCTTGACGTGTGCAATCTTGGTAATTTATTACTGCTAACTTCAAAGACTGCATGAAAGACTATTACGCAGCCCTCGGGCTTGGCAGTGCAGCCACACTGGCGGATATTAAAAAGGCTTTTCGCCAAAAAGCATCGGCTCTGCACCCTGACAAAAACACCGCTTTTGATGCGCCTGAGCGCTACAGACAAGTGCAAGAAGCTTACGATGTGCTGTCAGATGTCGAACAACGCACAGCCTATGACGACAACCGCCGCCGCAACCTGCTAGACAGCCCGATAGACACTGCCCGAGATATCTGGAACCAGTACTTTAAATCTTTAGTCTGATCACCATATAGAAAATACTACGAAACCTGCCGCATGACGATTTCTTCTTTTTTCCAACCATTGCATTCTGCTTACCAATCAGAAATTGACGATCTGTCTTTAGATTCTGAGGGTCTTAATGTGCTGCCGCAGCGCCTGGCTGAAAAGCGCAAACAGATGGGTTTTTTAGTCCAGATGATGACTCTCAGCCCCGAAATGGTCGCGGTAGTATTCCACAAAGGTTTTGAATTCAAACTGCCCGCCGTGATGGAGCATTTGCTAACCCTGGAGTCGGACGAATTTCCAGAGTGGGCTAGTCTTGCCGACGCAGTGCATCTGCAGCCGTGGGCGCAGGCCTTAACGCCGCAAATCTTGAAAGACCCGATGGGTGAATGGTTTTTAACGGTAGCTGCGGGTTTGGAATACATGCTGAGCAAAGCGGCCCTTGCCAATGGCGGCAAGCCCTATGCACAGTACGACGATGAAGAAGAGGCAGATTACCAAGACGATGGTGATACCGACGACAACAGTGGACGCGTCATCCAGCTGGATGCCGACAATGCAGGCGACATGAGCGACAAGCGCACGCAGGAAGAAACTGCTGCCGATTGGATGGAAGAGCAGGGCTTTGACCGCAAGGAGTAACGCATATGAACCACTTAGCCTTGATCACCCAAACACAAAGTCTGATTGCCGCTGGCGATATCGTAGGTGCTGAGCACGCACTGGTTGCACTGGCTGATGCCGAAGGCGACCAGGCCTTGATGGTGGTGCTAGACCAGTTGCCTGCCAAGGATATTTTGGCGGTCATACGCGAGTACGACAACTCTAAAGAATCTGTGATCAATTTGTTGGTCACGCCCGCGCAGTTTGCTCGCGCTGTTGTGATAGAAAAGCAGTACAAGGATTTGACGCGCACGCACCTGCGCGGCATGGTCAACTCAATTATCTTCAGGTCAGACGCTGACCCGGTCGATTTTTTAAATGCTATTGGCGACCTGGAAGGCGGCGCAGAAGCTTTGGCCGATTACTTTTCTGAAAAATGGAGTCGTATTGAAGCCTTTGCACGCAGTGGCTTGTTTGATGCGATAGAAGATGACGGTGAAATGCTGTCGGAGCAAGCCTTGCTGGCATCTGCCTACGTGCGCCCGCGTGTAGACCAGGATGAGATTGCTGACCAAGACTGGATGGAGCTGGCTTGGCTGCTGCGCCACCAGTGCCCGGACCTGTTTATTGAAATGCTGCTGGTGCTGCGCGCCAAAGCCCGTGCATTCGACTTGGCCCAAGGTGAGGGCGATGAATCTGAGGAAGACGATGGCAAGGTAGAAACCAGCGCCACCGACCGCGGTAAGGCCACGCCTGCCGTGCGCGAGTCTGACGAAGAGTCGGCGATTTAAAGTTGCTGTGCTGACCACATACAGACATGACTTTGCAACCGACCGAACTGGTGACTGACCCAGTGGCCTCACCTGCTGCAGTGTCACTGTACGACGCGCGGCCTTTTTTTGAAAAAGCACTTGCTTACGGCGTGCACAACCGCATTATTGACGCCACCAAGCTGGACGCCATAGTTGCCGACGCACCCAAAGGCATGGTGCAAATTGCCCGCTATTTTGGCAACGAAAATTTGCGTCCCGAGCTGGAAAAAGCCAAAGAGCGCATGATCAATTTGGTCAGCCTGTACCTGCAAAGCAGCAGCAGTGGTGATTTACGCCAGGCCGCGCAGCAGTTGCAAGACCATTCGTTCTTGTCCCGCTCCAAAGGCGGCTCGGACATGCTCAAGGCGTTGATCGGCATGCCCACCAGTACCCACTTTGGCATGGGCGAACACGCAGGTTTTACCGACAAAGACATTCCATTGCTGGCCAAATGGGCGCTGCGCAATTTGGCTGACTACCAAGCCGAGCTTGCCAAACGCAGCACGGTGGGCCTGGTAATTGACGCCGCCCTGTGGCTGGCCGATGGTTTGGGCATGGACCCTGAGGTATTGGAAGAAGCCGGCAAAGATGCCGAGGCTGTCATTCGCACGGCATTGCTGGCGTTGGCATGCAAACGCAGCAAAATGCCCGACTGGGCTGCATTTGACAGTATGGTGCTGGCACTGCGTAAAAAAGACCTTGCCTCTATCACTGTCGCGCTGCCGCCCAAGCTGCCTGCGCAGTACAGGCAAGTTGTTGACCGACTGGTTCTGTCCGTGGTAGCTGATCTGCCCAAAATTTGCGATGCTACGCTGCCCACCAGAAAATTATTTGACCAAACGCCTGCCTTCATGGGCCGTTATTTTTGGATAGAAGACGCGCTGGCTGAAGTGGAGCATTACGAACGTACTGTCTCCAGCGAATGGAGTAAAGCCACTGGCGGCCATACTGACGATAGCTCGCTGTTGACCATGCTGCTGTGCATTGCAGCGCAACAAAGTGCAAAAACTTTGCTACCTTCTAAAGCTGCTGCCACGCTTATCCGCAAAATACGCAAATCTGGCTGGCAGCCGCAGCTGGCCGTGCAGTATATTGAAGCCTATGCCCCAGAGCAAGATCAAAACGACTACCTGCGCTTATGGGCTGACTTTGTGGCCGATGCGCAGCCCGTATTGCAAAGCGAATTTGACTATGCCTTGAAAGACGCACAAGCCATGCTGGCGCGAAATTGCAACGTAGCTTGAGGCAAAATCAATCCTATGCCATTTGCACGCAACACCTTAATTCATGCCGTTTTGTATACCGACACCCAAGGCGTGGCGCGGTTTAAAGACGAGCCATTAGCGCTGCCCGAGGGCACCGACGCAGCTAGTTTGTCGCCACTGGCTCCATCAGATGGGTTTCAGTTCAGGCAAAGCCCTGTTGGGTTTCACAGCGCTTTCCATTGCACCACCACGCCGCAATGGTTAGTGGTGCTCAGCGGCGCGATGGAGATTGGCTTGCAAGACGGCACGGTACGCGTTTTCGGCGCAGGCGAGTGCTTTTATTCAAACGACACCTTGCCAGCAGGTGCCGTGTTTAATGCCAAACTGCACGGTCACTGCAGCCGGCAAATGGGTAGCCAGCCGCTGGTTAGTATGTTTGTGCGTACCCAGTGACCAGGCTGGTGGTCGAGAAAACTTATGCGGTTTATCAAACGGTTGATCAGGCAGTACCTATAGTCTGGAGAAGCCTTTTTTATAAGAAAATAGGCTACTAACCCAAGTAAATACTGCTCAGGCAGCTATTAAATTAATAGTAACTTGTAATTACCTGCTATACCCGCTACAGCCAGCGCAGGTACCCAAGGCCAAGTAAAATGGTGCAGTGCAAAACAAGTCTATTCTCAATGCCGATCTTCACTGCCACAGCGTAGTGTCTGATGGCACCCTTACCCCCGAAGCCCTTGCACAGCGTGCCAAGAACAATGGCGTAGAGCTGTGGGCGCTGACCGACCATGACGAGATTGCGGGCCAAGCGCGTGCGCTGGCCGCAGCGCAGGCCAATGGCTTGCATTATCTTACCGGCACTGAAATATCGGTGACCTTTGCGCATGAGACGGTGCACATCGTGGGCCTGGGTTTTGATGCTAACGACGCCACCATGCACGCGGGCCTGCTGGCCACGCGCGGCGGGCGTGGCGCGCGCGCGCAAGAGATGGCGGCGGGCTTAGCCAAAGTAGGTATCCACGGTGCGTATGAAGGCGCGCTCAAGTACGTTGGCAATCCCGAGCTCATCTCGCGCACCCACTTTGCCCGCTTTTTGGTGGAGACTGGCGTGTGCAGTCAAACACACGAAGTTTTTCGCAAGTACCTCACCGAAGGCAACCCTGGCTACGTGCCCACCCGCTGGGCCAGCCTGCGCGATGCCGTGCACTGGATCACTGCCGCAGGAGGCGTGGCCGTCATAGCGCACCCGGGTCGTTATAAGTTCACCGTCAACGAAGAATATGCATTATTTACAGAATTCAAAGCTCACGGCGGCCAAGCCACTGAGGTTATCACTGGCAGCCACACTGTGGCCGAATATGCCAAGTATGCTGAAACCGCCAAAGAATTTAACTTAGCTGTCTCGCGCGGCAGTGACTTTCACAGCCCTACCGAAAGCCGTATCGACTTGGGCGGCTTGCCATATTTAACCGGCGACTTAACCCCTGTATGGGAGCTCATTGAGTCGCGCATTCAATACGCCCCGATTGTGTAACCCTGCCCCCTGTAAAGATAACTCATGCATAGTCGCCACGCTTTAGCCGGCATTGTTTTCACCATTGCTGCTACGGCATGCTTTGCGGTGCTTGACACCACCGTTCAGTACATTAGCGCATTTGTGCCTATTTTGATGGCGCTGTGGGTGCGCTATACCTTTCAAGCAGTAGCTGCCGCTGTCTGGTTACTGCCCAAGCAAGGGCTGGGCGCGCTGCGCACGTCGTACGGGGGGCTGCACTTGCTGCGCGGCGTTTTGTTGTTGATCAGTACCGGTTTTGCATTTGCCAGCTTAAAGGTAATGCCGGTGAGTGAATTCACGGCCGTGGTGATGATTACCCCGTTGCTTATCACCTTGATAGCCGCCACTGCCATGAAGCAGCATGTCTCATTGCTGCGCTGGCTGTTGGTGATCGGTAGTTTTGTGGGCACGATGGTAATTATTCGGCCTTTTGCCGATGGATTTGATGCAGTCTTGCTGCTACCGCTGGGTTGTGTACTGAGCAACGCAGGCTTTCAATTGTTAACAGTGCGCATGGCCCGCACTGAAGCCCCGATGGCGATGCATTTAACGACCGGTTTAGTCGGCATGGCAGTGGCCAGTTTAGCGCTGCCATTTGCTTTTGTATGGATAGCTGACTGGCGCCTGTGGGCGCTGCTCATGCTGATGGGCGTAGCGTCAACTGCTGGGCATCTTTTGCTGATCAAGGCTTTCCAAAAAGCCCCTCCAGCCCCGCTGATGCCTTACCAGTACGCGCAAATAGCGTTTGCTTTGGCTGGCGGTTGGCTGGCCTTTGGTTACGTGCCAGACCACTGGTCTATGCTGGGCATGGGCATGATAGGGCTGTGCGGTGCAGCCGGTGTTTGGCTGACTACGCATGAACACCGCAATAATTTCAAGACACAGGCAGTAGTGCAAAGTTAGTGTTTTGCCAGCAGCTTATCTGTTGTAAATAGCAAATCCAGTGGTATTTTTTGCATTTAGCGGCATGTGCAGATACATGTGTTGGCATTTTTTCGGAAATCAGGCTAACATTTAACTTTAGTTACTAAGTTGCAAGCATGTTGTATCCAATCTTATCGACTTTTGTGCTGATATTAAGTCTTGCGGCGTGTTCACCATCACCTGGCGAGTCCAACAAGAAAGCCGCGGCGAGCTCTTTAACCAGTCAAACGGCGGCTGACGTGCCTGCAGCTTCAACTAAATCTGAAGAACCCGTGCTGAATTTCAGCAATTGGATAGATTACATTCCAGAAACCATGCTCAAAGACTTTGAACTGGAGACTGGCATCAAGGTGAACTACCGCACTTACGCTAGCAACGAGGCGTTAGAAAATCAGGTCAGATCCAAGACCGACAGCGACGACTTGGTAGTTCCAAGCCTTAATTACGGTAAGACTCAGGCAACTCAAGGTTATTACCAAGCTTTGAATAAACAGCTGCTGCCCAATTACAAAAATCTAGACCCTAAATTTATGAAGACCATGGAGATATCAGACCCTGGTAACAAGTATTTCGTGCCATGGGCTTGGGGCCATACGACTGTTTTTTTGAATAAAACACGGGTTATTAAGACTTTGGCTGGGTTGCCATATCCTGAAAATGAACTCGATTTGGTTTTTAACCCTGTCTATACAAGCCGTTTAAAGTCTTGCGGCATTGCCTACATCGACTCCCCCAGTGAAATCATCCCACTGGCTCTACATTATTTAGGTATTCCTCCATATGCGCAAAATGTAGATAACTTCAAAAAAGCCTCGGCCATGCTCAAGTTGGTTCGCAAAGATATTGGCCAATTCAATTCTAAAATGATTGATGTTATGTCCGGTGACAAAACTTGTGTGGCTATTGCTTGGTCAGGCGACATCAACACGTCTATTGCCGCACTGAAAAAAAGCGGTAGCAAAGACGAGTTGGTTGGACTATTGCCCAAGCAAGGTACTTTGATATTTATAGACGGGTTGGTCATTCCAGTCAACGCAAAACATCCGAAAAACGCGCATGCCTTTATAGATTTTTACCTTAAAGCCAAGAACTCGGCCCGCATGTCCAACGAAACTAGTTATCCAAATGGCAATAACGCCGCGCTGGAATTGATAAATGTCGACATCAAAGCCAACCCGATGATATTTCCTCCAGCGGAATTCTTCAGCAAGTTGGTACCTACAGACGGCTACTCAACCAATGCACGTTGGGCCATGATGCAAGAATATATTTCGTTTGCTTTTAAGATTGAAACGAAGTGAAAACTTTGTTGATGCACAGTGGTTACGCGGTTTTAAACAATGGCGTGCCAGTGTCAAGCACAGTTGGATATGCCCACCGTGTTAATTGGTATAGCATGCACATGCTATGGCACAACATTTTCAAGTACACCCCGACAACCCGCAACCTCGTTTGCTGAAACAAGCTGCTGCGATGCTGGGCCAAGGTGGTATTGTGGTTGTGCCCACCGATTCTAGTTATGCACTGGCCTGCCACCTGGATGACAAAGCTGCGGCCGACGCACTGCGCCGTATCCGAGGTGTGGACGACAAACACCACCTGACGCTGCTGTGCCGTGACCTGAAAGAACTGGCTGTTTACGCGCGGGTAGACAACACACAGTTTCGTTTGATCAAAGCAGGCACCCCCGGGCCGTACACTTTTATTTTGGAAGCCACCAAAGAAGTGCCCCGCCGCCTGTCTCACCCTAAACGCTTGACTATTGGCCTGCGCGTACCCGCACACCATACATTGCAAGCGCTACTGGCCTTGCACGGCGCACCGCTACTGGCCACCACGTTAATTGCCCCTGGCCAAACCCAGCCACTAAACGATGCCGATGCTATCCGCGCGCAGTTCGAGCATGAACTGGCCGCTATCATTGACGCCGGGGCCTGCGCCAGCGAGCCCACTACCGTCATTGACCTTACAGGCGGCATCACCATCGTGCGCCAAGGTCGAGGCGAGCTGGCACGACTGGGCTTATAAAGCCCGTGTTAGCCTTCAAATAGCTGCTAATGCATAAACCTGCACTCTGAGTCTGAGACAATAGCAGCATGGATATTTCTAATCTGATTCAAACTGTTCTTATCTATGCCCTGCCGGTGCTGTTTGCCATTACTGTGCACGAGGCTGCACATGGCTACGCAGCACGGTATTTCGGCGACAACACGGCTTATGCACTGGGGCGTATCACACTCAACCCCATCAAACACATCGATCCGATAGGCACCATAGCCATGCCATTGCTGCTGTATTTTTCTACGGGCGGGGCTTTTTTATTTGGCTATGCCAAGCCTGTACCCGTACGCTTTGGCAATTTGCGCAATCCCAAACGTGACATGATCTGGGTGGCGCTGGCGGGACCGGGCGTTAATCTGATGCAGGCCATCTTATGGGGCGCACTGTTTTACATCGTGGTGGGCATGGAGTTAAACGAGCGCTTTTTTATTGAAATGTGCAAAGCAGGCATGCTGGTCAATGTAGTGATGTTTGTCTTCAATCTTTTTCCGTTGCCCCCGCTTGACGGAGGTCGCATATTGGTCGGTCTGTTGCCTTATCGCCAAGCCGAACTGGTCAGCCGTGTCGAGCCGTATGGGTTTTTTGTGGTGATGGCTTTAGTGATTACCGGGGTGATAGGCGCCGTGTGGATGCGCCCCTTAATGAGCTTGACCTACGGTTTGGTTGATTTGTTGCTCACACCGATTAGCATGTTGGCAAAGTAATTTTAAAATGACAGTTGATAAAGAACAAACTAGTGAACGCACCAAAGAACGTGTCTTGTCAGGTATGCGCGCCACGGGTGCGCTGCACTTGGGCCACTACCACGGCGCACTTAAAAATTGGGTGCGATTGCAGTCAGAGATGGAGTGCTTTTACTTTGTAGCCGACTGGCACGCATTGACCACCCACTACGAAAACCGCGAAGTCATCGAGAAAAACGCCTACGAGATGGTCATTGACTGGCTGGCCGCAGGCCTGGACCCTGAGCAATGCACGCTCTTTTTGCAAAGCCGCTTGCCTGAGCATGCCGAGCTGTTCACCTTGCTGGCCATGGGCACACCAATCAGCTGGCTAGAGCGCGTGCCTACCTATAAAGACCAACAGCAGCAACTGAGTGACAAAGACCTGTCGACCTACGGATTTTTGGGCTATCCATTATTGCAAGCGGCTGATATTTTGATTTACCGCGCTAATTATGTGCCGGTAGGTGAAGACCAAGCCAGCCATGTCGAGCTGACGCGCGAAACGGCCCGCCGTTTTAACGACCTGTACGGTCGGCGCGGCGATGATGCTGCTAAATTGGCTGCGCTACTGGCCACTTTGCCCAAAGAAGACGCTCGCTATATCCACAGCATGGCTAAAAAACGCCAAGAATTAGGTGACGAGACTGTTTTGCAAAAGTTACCTGGTTTTTTGACCAAATTTCCAGCATTGACTGGGGACGAAAAGGCTTTGCTTGTCTCGCATGTCAGCGGTAAGGGAAAAACCGTGCTGATCGAGCCGCAAGTGCTGCTGTCCAAGGCTAGCAAGTTGCCTGGTTTGGACGGCCGCAAGATGAGCAAAAGCTATGGCAACAGCATTGCCATCCGCGAAGATGCTGCCAGCATCGAGAAAAAAATACGCGAAATGCCTACCGATCCTGCGCGGGTCAAACGCAGCGACCCAGGCAACCCCGCCAAATGCCCGGTGTGGCAGTTTCACCTGGTTTATTCAGATGAAGCCCGCAAACAATGGGTTACACAAGGCTGCACTACGGCAGGAATAGGCTGCATCGAATGCAAAAAAACAATAAGTGACGCTATTTTGGTGGAACAGCAACCTATGCTTGCGCGTGCGCAACCTTATGTAGATAATCCGAAAGTTGTACGGGAAATCATGGATGCTGGCTGCGCGCGAGCGCGCAGGGTGGCGCAAGATACCATGTACGATGTTCGCTCTGCAATTGGACTTAATTACTAACAAATAAAGCGTGTAAGGTCATATGCGTGCAGCACAGCACCTGTAAGGAACTAATCACGCAAACTTTTGCTCTCATAACAATATGCTTATTTTTATAGTTGACGACCACCCCCTGATGCGCGAAGCCATTGTGATGCTTTTCAGGCGCCTCAAAAGCGATGCCACTATCGTCGAGATGGACCGTATTGGCGTCATGGCCCAGCACAGCACCAAACACGGATCGCCCGATTTGATCTGCCTTGATCTGAAGCTGCCTGATACCCACGGTGTGTCGGGTGTACGCGAAGTGCGTGCCGCTTACCCTAACATCCCGCTGGTCGTATTGTCAGCATCGCCCGCAACTGACTATGAAGACTTGGCACTGGAGGCAGGTGCTGACCTGTACCTTGAGAAAGCCGCTGGAGCAAACCACCTCACGCAGTCGCTTCGGGTGTTGGTATCGCCCGAGAGCGAGCTGGGCGAGGGCGCGCAAGAAAACGAGAAACTCTCAAAGCGTCAAAAACAGCTACTCAAGCTGTTGGATGATGGTCTGTCTAACCGAGATATTGCTGAGCAACTGGGTATCAGTGAGCACACTGTCAAGGTGCATCTGTGGCGTCTGTTCCGCCGTTTGGATGTGAAAAGCCGCACCCAAGCCACCCACTGGGCCCGCACGCACGGCGTGGTGTAATTTAGCGCAGCGCTGCAGGCTGTGCAGCACTGCTGCTTTGAGGCTTGGCTACCTTGACTGCCAAACGCATGCAAGTACCTCGGCCCGAGCTCGACAACATGGTTACTTTGTGACCCAGCACAGAGCATAGCCGCTCCACAATGGCCAACCCCAAGCCAAAACCATCTTCTGTACCTTGGTGCGTGGAGGCTTTGTAGAACTCTTTGAAAACTTTGTCTTGGTGCTCTGGCGCTATGCCTACCCCAGTGTCCCACACTTCAATCCACATCTCCCCGCCCCGCAATCGGGTAGTCAGCAATACGCCGCCACGCTCAGTGTAGCGAACAGCGTTGGCCAATAGATTGCCTAAAATGCGGCGAATTAACACGGGGTCAGTCCACACATAACCCGGTGTGATGCGCTGGCGTAAGTCTATGCCCCGGGTTTGCGCCGAAGGGCTAAATTGAAGCTTTAAATCGCTGGCTATCTCACAGACAGGCACAGCTACAAAATGCGGTTGTACACCGCCTGCCTCAATCCTTGCAAAGTCGAACAGGCTGTTGAACAGCGTGTTCACTGAATCGGTTGCCAATAAAATTTTAGGCACTACTTCGCTGGCCAATTCAGGTTCACTGCGCAACCAGTCAGCATAAAAAGCCAGTGCGTGCACAGGCTGACGCAGATCATGCGCTGCGTTGGCCAGCAGATTGTTCTTCACAGTCACTGCCTGCTTAGCGGTTTCGGTTTGATCGCGTAGCGACGCTATTAACCGCTCATTGTCATACTGCAATTCATAACCGCGGCGCTGCATGTTATGGTAGCGCTGACCAGCGCGCAGCACCAGGCTCCAGAAAGTTGTAATCAACACTGCCATGGCGAGATCAGACGATTCGATCACCCAATGGCCGTCTTTATACCAAGAGGACACTACTGCTGTTACGCACGTGACGCTCAGCGCATGTACGTAAGGCCTAAAGCAGCTCATTCGCGCAGACATCAGAGTGACTGAGAACGAACCCATACCCACCAACACCAACAGACAAATAAACTGATTGGTCAATGGCACCTTGTCGAGGTATAAAAACATCAACCCCGCCCAAGATATCGCACTGAAAGGCCAGCTCCATTGGTGCTGACTGAAAAACTGATTCAACGCGTCAGCCTTGGCGCGGGTGTGTTTTTGGAGATAGAGTTTGACAATCCATTGGCGGTAGACCATCAAAGCCAGCACCAAAACTGCCCACATCATCAACCAAACTGTGGACACAGACCCGTACAGTACGCTCAGAGTCATGGCCAAGGCAATACTGGCAGACACCACTGCCGTTCGCGCATTGGCCATAAAGGTACGCGTCAGTTGTACATCTACCCATTCAGCGCGGTTTTGCTGAGCGGTACCACGCTGCAAAGCTGCCAGAGGCGGTTCTATAAAACGCGTATCGATTTCCATGACCCATATGCTACCGCGCAAATCGGGCTATTGCACAGGTTGACGTCTTCTACAAAGGGACAAATCTTGCACGCAACCGCTATCGTGTTCAAGGCATGCTCATATCTTTATAAAAGCACCTTGACCAAGAGGCTAAATTAATCTGCTGTTAATAGCGCCGTGACCAGTGTCCCCTGTCGATAATCTATCGCAGTAAGTAATGAGCTCTTCAATTTCATTAGACTTATCAAACACGCGATCAGCGCCCAGCTCCAGGCACTTTCGCCTGATGTCTTTGGTAGCGTAATTGCTAAAGACGGCTACGTTATGCCGTTGCTGCAATGCGCCCGCGGCTTTGAGTACGCCCAAACCCGAGCCGGCCTTGAGGAAAATATCAACAATCACCAAATCAAAATGATTTTCAGGCTGTGACAGCCAATTAACAGCGGTAGCTTCGTCCTCGGCTGTGCCCACAACTTCAACAGGTGCGAGTTCTTCTAAAGTAGCTATAAGGCTCTCTCGAATGACGGGGCTGTCTTCGACAACGTAAGCCTTGATCTTATGCATGAACTTGCAACGCTTCCTTTGAGCCATGGTGCGCAAGCAGCGCATGGAATGGCCATGATTTGTTCACTGAGAATATAAACAGAGGCCTAAAAACTTCAATTGTGTTTAGGCTTATTAGAGTATGCATTCTAAATAGGAATATGTTGCGTTGTATTGTCACGTTTTTCTGTAGGAAAAAGCCTACGAACGCAGGGCATATAAACTAAGTTTCGATACTGTTAGCGCGCTAGATAACCGCCATCTACAGGGTAATAAGCCCCGGTTACAAATGATGCCCGGTCTGAGGCAAGCCAAGCTACGAGCTCGGCTACCTCTTCAGCCCGCCCAAGCCTGCCAATAGGGTGCGCGCCTACCAGCATCGTATTGGCAGTGGCGTCTTTTTCCAACCCACTGGTCATGGCGGTGCGTATAAACCCTGGCCCCACGGCGTTTATGCGAATGTTTCGCGCGCCATATTCGATTGCAGCAGCCTGGGTAAGACCCACAACGCCATGTTTAGCTGCAGTATAAGCGGGTGATTTAGCCAGGGCCACAGCGCCTAAAACAGATGCAATGTTAACTATGGTACCGCCGCCGGTCTTCAGCATGGCATTTAGCTGCCGCTGCATGCCAAAAAACACCCCCGAAAGGTTGATGTTAATCACATTGGCCCACCCGTCTAATGGGTAGTCTGCGGTAGCGGCACTCGGGCCACCAATACCAGCGTTGTTGCAAGCAATGTCCAAGCGCCCATACTCCGCTACGGCGCGCTCCACCAACACTTTACTGTCCTCAGGTTTCCCCACATCTGCGGCTACAAAAATAGCCTCACCGCCTTGCGCACACACCAAAGCTGCAGTGTCTTCGCCTGCTACAGAATTGATGTCAGAGACGACAATTTTTGCGCCTTCACGCGCACAAACCAACGCCACCGCTCGCCCTATGCCAGCCGAGGCGCCGGTCACTATCATCACTTTGCCTTTCAACATACATATCCTTGTTTAATGATTCGGCTTCTTGCTGCAGATCTGCAAAACCAGTTTTAACGCGCAGAATTCAGTTGCCGGGATCCACCATTCGGTCACCCTCTGGGTCGTCCGGAATATTGGCCGGAACAGGGCCTTCGTCTGGTTCCACCGGAAGATGAGACGGGTCAGAATCATCGGGTTCGTTGGTTGGGGTGTCGTGGGGCTTGCGCGGTGATTGGGTCAACATACTGAACTCCTAGTATTCAACCATGGTCATTGACTACCGAGTTGAAATCACTCAGACAACACCCCGCTTAAGTGTCATCAATCAACGCAGCATTGAACTGTAGTATGTCCAGGTTATGTTTTGCAAATACTACCCAATGCAGCATGTATTGTTTCAGCATTTATTTTTGCTATAAATAACATAGCTGTTTGAGCAGTATCTACGGCTTGAAAAGCATAAAACACTAAAAGTCCGATCAATTATGTTGAACATATTGACCTTAATGTGCGCAAACGCACAGACAACGCAATTTAGTTCTATCAATATTCTAGATTATTCAAAACTAGCAAGTCATACAACCAACAAGCTACTAGCGCCATGGCACTTAAACACTCATCATCAGGCGCTGTCACCAGCGTACGGCCACTGGGCGTCGATTTACAGAGCTCTATCACACACACCATTTTGAAAGCTGCACAGCTCGAAGTGATACGTATTGTGTTGTTAGCTGGCAAGGAAATGCGCGAACACAGGGTTCCCGGCGAGATCACGGTGCAGTGTATCGAGGGGAGTGTCGAATTTCACGCACTTGGCAAGGCTCTATTGCTTCAAACAGGAGACTTGGTACACCTGCAAGGTAACGAATTGCATGCGCTGAAAGCAATTGAAGATTCCTCCATCTTATTAACCATAAGGCTTCACACATGAGCACTGCACACCCCATTAACAATCAGCCTGCTGCAGGTAACGTGACACAAAAATCCGGCACGCTGAGCCTTGGCCTGTTGATCGCTCTAGTGGTGGGATCCATCCTGGGCAGCGGTATTTTTGGCATACCGCAAAACATGGCCGCTGGCGCTGGTGCTGGCGCCATTTTGATTGGCTGGGCAATCACTGGCCTGGGCATGCTGATGCTGGCACGTGTGTACCAAATGTTGGCACTGCGCAAGCCCGAGCTGGACAATGGTGTGTATGCCTATGCGCGTGCTTTGTCTGGCGAATATGTAGGTTTTAACTCAGCTTGGGGCTATTGGATTAGCGCCTGGATTGGCAATGTAGGCTATCTCGTGGCAGCTTTTGCAGCATTAGGGTATTTCTTCCCCGCTTTTGGTGAGGGCAACACCCAAGCGGCCATCATTGGCGCTTCAGTGGTGGTGTGGATTGTTCATGTGTTGGTGCTGCGCGGAATACAGGGTGCAACGGTACTGAACGCAGTGATCACTATCGCCAAAGTAGTGCCCTTGCTGCTGTTTATTGCCTTGGTTGCCATGGCGTTTGAAGTCAAAACTTTTCGATTCGAATTTTGGGGTGATGCCAAGCTGGGCTCTGTGCTTGACCAAGTTAAAAGTACCATGCTGGTGACAGTGTGGGTATTCATTGGTATCGAGGGGGCCAGCGTATATTCTGCACGCGCACAAAAACGCGAGGATGTGGGTCGTGCTACCGTAGCAGGTTTTCTAATCTGCCTTATCCTGCTGATGAGTGTGTCGCTGCTATCGCTAGGTATCTACACTCAACCTGAGCTAGCCGCATTGAAGAACCCCTCTATGGCTGCTGTGCTTGAAAAAGTAGTGGGCAGTTGGGGTGCTATTGCGGTGTATATCGGTCTTATCGTTTCAGTGGGTGGCGGCTTTTTGGCTTGGACGCTGCTGGCTGCTGAATCGCTGTTTACACCTGCCAAAGGCGGCGTTATGCCAACATGGTTAGCCCAAAAAAATAACAACGATGTGCCCGCCAATGCTTTATGGCTTACCAACGCAATGGTGCAGCTGTTTTTAATCATTACCCTGTTTTCCAAAGCGTCGTATCTGGCTTTGATATCGCTGTCCACGGCCATGATTTTGCTGCCTTACCTGTTTAGTGCAGTGTACGGTTTGTCACTGGCCGCAAAGGGCGAAGGCTCTGCCAGTGCCAAGCGCGCTGGCGACACGCCCGTAGCGGCAATTGCAGCGGTGTACTGTGTTTGGCTTTTGTATGCGGCAGGTTTGAAGTATTTGTTGCTTAGCGCTGTGCTCTACGCCTTGGGAGCCGGGGTCTACATTGTCGCTAAAAAACAGCGTGCAGAACAGCCATTTACAGGCCAAGAATGGGGCTACTTGGCACTGGTATGCGTATTGGCCATCATAGCCGCCACGATGCTGGCAACAGGACGTCTGACGCTGTGAAACGCCCAGACTTGGATAGTGACGAAACAACCCCTACCACTTACTGTGGAGAAAGCGTAATGACCATGCCTAAAGGTTTATATTCTGAAGTAGGGCGCTTGCGTAAAGTGCTGGTGTGCAGGCCGGGACTGGCACAAAAACGTTTAACGCCTGCCAACTGCAACGCGTTGTTGTTTGACGATGTGCTGTGGGTAGCACAAGCCAGAAACGACCACGATGCTTTTACCAGCGCCATGATCGAACGCGGAGTGGAGGTGCTGGAGCTGCACGATTTGCTTGCCACCACGGTCAGCAATCCCATGGCACTGACTTGGTTGTTAGACCATAAACTTAGCCACGATTTAATTGACAGCGACGCTGGCGCACAGCTGCGTCGCTGGTTTGAAACCATGCCTGCAGCTTTGTTGGCAGAGCGGCTGATTGGTGGCGTAGCGCGTGCGGACCTGCCGTTTGAGCCTGATGGTTTAGTCGCCAGTTGCGCCAGTGCGGCAGACCTCTTGATTGCGCCGCTGCCCAATAGCCTTTTTACACGTGACAGCAGCTGCTGGATAGGCGATGGCGTAGTGTTGTGCCCCATGTACTGGCCAGCGCGCCAGCAAGAAACTCTGTTGATGGCCGCTATCTACCGTTTCCATCCCGCTTTCACAACATCAGCGGACCGGGAAGCCAAAGAGTGGTGGGGCGACCCCGACCACGACCATGGATTGGCGTCGTTGGAAGGCGGAGACGTGATGCCGCTGGGCAATGGTGTCGTACTGGTGGGTATGGGCGAGCGTTCATCACCCCAAGGCGTAAGCCAGTTGGCATTGAGCTTGTTTGCCTGCGGTGCTGCCACCCATGTGCTGGCCGCGCAATTGCCAAAATCGCGTGGCGCCATGCATATGGACACAGTGCTTACTTTTTGCGATGTGGACTTGGTTACCGTTTTCCCAGACGTAGTGGACAGTATCCGCGTGCACAGCTTGCGCCCAGGCATGAAAGAAGGCAGTTTAGATGTGCGCACTGAAGACAAACCGTTTCTGCAAGTGTTGGCGGATGCCATGGGCTTAGCCAAATTGCGTACTGTGGCTACGGGGGGCGATGCCTACGAGGCAGAGCGTGAACAGTGGGATGACGGCAATAACCTGTTGGCGCTGGCTCCCGGTGTGGTGGTGGCTTACAACCGCAATACCTACACCAATACACTTTTGCGCAAAGCTGGGGTTGAGGTTATCACCATACCCAGCGGTGAGCTTGGCCGAGGTAGGGGTGGCAGCCACTGCATGACATGCCCTATAGAGCGCGACCCGCTGTAGCCTCATTACCTGAATATTTTTTTGCATGAGAATCGACCATGAGCTTTAACTTACGCAACCGCAGCTTGCTTGATTTGAAAGATTTTGAGCCACGCGACATTCGATTTTTATTGAATCTGGCGGCTGAACTCAAACGCTCAAAATACGCAGGCAACGAGCATCCCCGGCTAAAAGGCAAGAATATTGCGCTAATTTTTGAAAAAGCATCCACCCGAACCCGCTGTGCTTTTGAAGTGGCTGTGCACGACCAAGGCGGGCATGTTACTTACCTGGATTCTGGTGGTTCACAGATGGGTCACAAAGAATCGCTCAAGGACACTGCCAGAGTGCTGGGCAGACTTTATGATGGCATAGAGTACCGAGGATTTCACCAAACCGTGGTGGAAGAAATTGCGAAATTCTCACATGTCCCGGTTTGGAATGGTCTCACCGATGAGGCACACCCTACGCAGATATTGGCTGATCTGTTGACTATGGAGGAATTTGGCGAAAAGCCCCTGCATGAGTTGTCGTTTTGTTACCTGGGTGATGCCAGCTTTAACATGGGCTGCTCACTGCTGGTAGGCGGTACGCAGATGGGCATGGATGTGCGTATTTGCGCGCCTGTTGGACTGCAACCACCCGCAGAGCTTGTTGCGCAAATGCGTGCACTGGCCCTGACTACAGGCGCTCGCATCACACTAGAAACCGACCCATTGAAAGCGGTAGTCAATGCGGACTTTATCTACACCGATGTTTGGGTATCGATGGGCGAGCCTGATAACGTGTGGAAAGAGCGTATTGCACAATTGCTGCCCTACCAGGTCAATACAGCTTTGATGCAAGCTACTGGCAAAGCCCGTACCAAGTTCATGCATTGCCTGCCCGCTTTTCACAATCTTGAAACCGAAGTGGGTAGGGAAATACACAAAAAATACGGGCTCAAAGAAATTGAGGTGACAGATGACGTATTTGAGTCGGAAGCGTCCATTGTGTTTACCCAAGCTGAAAACCGTATGCACACCATCAAGGCTGTGCTGGTAGCCACCTTGGCATGAAAGTAGTTGTCGCCCTGGGAGGCAATGCACTGCTGCGCCGTGGTCAACCTATGACTGCAGATAACCAGCTTGACAATATCCGCATAGCCGCCAGCCAGCTGGCACGTATCGCAACAGCCCACCAACTGATCATCACGCACGGCAACGGTCCTCAAATCGGTTTATTGGCATTGCAATCTGCAGCTTACACAGCAGTAGAAACCTACCCTTTAGACGTATTGGGTGCGCAGACAGAAGGCATGATCGGCTATCTGCTGGAGCAAGAGCTTGCAAACTTGCTGCCAGCCACTAGCCATGTCAGCACGCTCATGACGCGCGTGGAGGTAGACCCTAAAGACAGTGCATTTCAAAACCCCACCAAACCTATTGGACCTGTGTATACGCAGCAGCAGTCTGAGCAGATTGCGTCGACAAAACACTGGCGCATGGCACCAGATGGCCAAGCTTTTCGGCGGGTTGTGGCGTCTCCGCGTCCACTTAGGGTAGTGGGACTTGATTCTATCAAGTGGCTGCTAGCCCGTGGCTCAGTGGTTATCGCTGCAGGTGGCGGCGGCATACCAGTAGCACGTAATCCAGATGGACATAGTATGCACGGTGTTGAGGCAGTTATCGACAAAGATCTGTGCAGCGGTTTGCTGGCGCGTGAGCTTGATGCAGATTGCTTAGTTATCGTGACCGACGTGCCAGGGGTCTACCTTGATTGGGGGTTGCCAGGCCAACATACTATTGGCAAGATAACGCCCCAAGCACTGGCCCAGCACCAATTTGCAGCAGGGTCCATGGGACCCAAAGTACAGGCAGCCATAGAGTTTTCGTTAACCGCAGGCAAGACAGCGGTAATCGGCTCGCTTGACCAAATCGAAGCTATGTTGGCAGGTCATGCGGGGACGCAGGTATCCATGAAGCGTCAGTAATCTTGATGGTTACCTTGCTTTCACTTAACTGCTTACCCGGACTTACCTATCGTCTGGTCAAGGTGTAGGACAACTGCTTGTTCTTCAAAACACTATTAATTTAATAGCTGCTTGAGCAGTATCTACGGCTTTAAAAGCCTAAGATGCACAAAGTAAAGTTCGAATTTTCAGCAAGTACTGTTCGTCGTACGTACCAAATTTAATAACGAGCCTATGCGCGACAGCGCACAGACATGCTGGCGCGCGTACTGCAATCATCACCATGTCGGGTTAGCAATGAACAAGTTCAATCAAATTGGAAGAGGGAATCACAATGACTATCAATCCAGAAAAACCTGTAGTGTGCACAGACCAACCCAGCAGTGCAGTGAACACACATGCCCATCGTCCTGAAAGAAGCAAGCTGTGGTCAACACTTACACAGGTGTGCCAGCTCTTGCAGCTAGACATCAAGGTACAAGACACAGCATTTGACGCATTATTTCAACATCGCGCACTTAAACCTGGGCAGCGTGTTTTTGCCGCTGGCGAAGCATTTTGTGCGCTGTACGTCGTCAATGCGGGTTATCTGAAAACTGCCTTGTTTGATAGCGAGGGTAATGAGCGCGTACTGAACTTTCCCATGAAGGGCGACCTGCTTGGCGCCGACGGAATTTGCAGTGACCGCCATGCCAGCGATGTGGTGGCACTTTCAGATTGTGACTTGATTGTGATTCCATTCAAACAGTTGCTGACGTTAGGGCACGCTTGTCAAGAACTTGAACATCTTATTTACCGTGTTGTCAGTCGTCAAATTGTGCAGGAAAACATCAATCTAACCACCTTGGGTTCGCTTCGTTCTGATGCCAGAGTAGCCTGCTTTCTAGCAACAGAGTCTGACCGTCACGCAGCGTTGAAATATTCAGCAGAAGCGTTTCGGCTGCGTATGACACGGCGCGAAATTGGCAGCTATTTGGGCTTGACGCTTGAAACTGTTAGCCGCTCTTTGTCTGCACTTGATGGTGCAGGACTTATATCGGTGGACCAACGAGATATTAAAATATTGCAATCTGATAATTTACGTGCATTCAAACAAAAAAATACAGCATACACCAAGAAACTGCATGGTTTCAAAAATTTGAAAGCGTCTCACCATTCCCATAAAACCTTTGAAGTTATCAAGGCTAATACGCATGCCGATTCAATACTCCTTCAAAGCGTAGTTTGACAAGATCGCATACCTGCCAAGACACCGCTGGTGAACAGCCCCAGCAGCATAAATTGCGCAGCAAGATGTTCTGAATTCTTGATTGAATCAAATTCACAGATCTGAAAAAACTGATCAACCCAAGGCAAAATAGATTTGTCGTGTTGGTTTGCATTAGCTGTAATCGGAGTAGACAGCTGTTGCAACCATTTGTCTTGATCATTTTTAGCTTTAAATTCCGCTTGCCAATCTGCAAGCAAGGTAATTTGATCTAGTTGACGCTTAAGTTTCAATGTTTCATCTGCCAGCGCATGCTTGAAATTGGAAGAAACTGAAAAGTTACCATTTCTTAAAAATTCAGCATGCGCCAGACCTGTGGCGTTAAGTCCTTCACACGCTGCGCTGTACAAGCCTTGGTATGCGCTACGTTGCAGTACGGGCAGCGTAGCATTGGTTGATCGAGTTTTCTCATTGTCAAAATTACCAATACCTTCGCACACAGCGTCAATAATATTATTCATACGGGACAGCGTCAGTACCTCGCTCATAAACGCATGCAGGACAAGGTTGTAAATGCTTGTATGTATTGCATTTGGGTCCGCAAATGCACTTATTGCAGAAACATGAGTTGCATGCTTTTTTGCTTGCAAATTCTTTGATGAAGTCATTTACCCGAGTTTAGTAAAGCACTACTTTCCATATTTGCGATAAATCAACATTTATTGCCTTGCAGGATTGATATGTATCAATGGCCAGGCAGCAAATCACCGCATGATTAACTATAAGTTTTTTCAATTTCTATATGAGGTATTTATGTTTAAACATATTTTGCTAGCTACCGATGGTTCACCAGCATCTGAGCATGCCGCCAAATTGGCTGTAGATTTAGCGCGCCACCATGGCGCTAAATTAATGGCTGTGTATGTTATGGATCCCTACCCTTATTTGAGCATTGGCGAGTCTAACCCCTATGGGTTCCAAGCCTACATGACGGCTGCACAGCAGCACGCCGCCCAAGCGCATGCACAAGTAGAAATTTTATGCACGCATGATGGCACCCCAGTGCCGCTGGAGGTGCGCGCTATAGAAAATGCAGCAACCTCAACAGGTATTGTACAAACCGCGCAAACTGAAGGCGCAGATCTGATTGTGCTGGGTTCGCACGGGCGCAGCGGTATTGCAAGATTAATGTTGGGCAGTGTTGCCAACAAGGTTGTGGCTGAATCTTTGGTGCCCGTGTTGATTGCACGATAAACACGATGACACTTACTCACCTGTGGTGGCAGAGCCTAGTTTGCAGTGCACCATGGTGCTGTGTTGTGCACTATGCTCATCCATAGTCCCCCCACCGAGACTGCAAACAGAGCCAAACCTGCCAGGCGAACAGACCATTGGCTGCTGACGGTGCGGCCCAACCGCAATTTAAGCCATAGCCATGGTCCAGCCATCAGGGACACACTGCTTCCCAATGCAAACAACGCCATGACAGCAATGCCCTCTAGCATATTGCCTGTTAGTGCCGCCACTAACAAAGCCGAGTACAACAGACCGCAGGGCAGCAAAGACCATAGAATGCCGATAATCAACGGTGCTCCACCCCAAACATTGACCGTAGCGTGCTGCACTGTACGCCACACCTTACGCGCAGAATTTTCAAGCCATACAGGTTGACGCGCTTGCCACAACAGCATGAGCCCTAAAAGGGCAGCCGCCAAGTGGAAAAGTGTCCAAACTGGCCGCACAAATGCCAAATGAACGCTGAGCCAACCCAACCCCTGCATCGACATGGCAGCCATGCCACCTAACGCAGAATAACCCAGCAATCTGCCCGCCTGAAAAATCCACATTGACCGCGTGTTCGCACCACCGCTTGTGCGTCCAATACCCGCACAAGCAGCGCCGCACATGGCTATGCAATGGGGACCGCCTGCGAGCCCCATAAGTAAAGCAGTTGCAGCCAATGTAGTTTGCATCACATATCACACACCACGCGCATTGCCAGCTGCAGTGGTTGGGCGCGCAAGCCAGAAAGCCAACCCGCTGCAGACCATACTGATAATCCAAAAACTGAAGAACGCCAGCGTGTAGATGCTTTGGCGCGAAGGTTGCATCGCAAACCCTGGCCAATGGATCTCTCCTGGATCCACTATGGAAAAAACCAGCGCCTCCAGCAAGCAGGCGCTTACAAAAGCGGGCCAAACAACAAGTACCCACTGCTTGACTGCGCTGGAGATTCGCAGTTCAGGGTTGTTCATTGTTCTTGCCTCCAGTAGCACTGTGATTGCGTCCGATTTGGGCTGGCTGCATAGGTGGGTGCGCAGTGTTCACTTGATTGCTGATTTCAACACCCACAGGGTAGCGGTCCTCTGACACCACTGCATCTGGTCCGCGCATGATGTAGAACGCTGTAACAATACAGGCCAGTACAGCAGACAATGGACCGCTGATCACCATCCATACATAAGGCTCTTTCCACCAAGGTCGAGGATTTGCACCAGACACTGTGCTGGCGTCGAAGGTGTTGACGGGCTTCATGCTTAAAAATCCTTGCCTGCGGGTATGCACGTCATTTTTAACGTGGAATCAAAAATATTGATTTTTCAGTAACAAGTGGGGTCTGCTGGCCATAAGTTGTTATCGTGAACGCGATGGGGTGTGCTCCTGGGCTAGCGGCATTAGGAGGAATTTGCAGTCGCACTGGAAACCACTTTGCGCTGGCAGCATCGACAAAAACATCGACTCCTGACACGATACGCACTCCGTCAATGCCCTGCACGCTCAACACGTATTTTTGATCCACTTCCGTTGCGTTCATAATTTGTAATCGGTATACGTTTTCAATCTGCCCCTGCACCACTGCAGGAGCCACGGCCCCTCGATCGCGCACCACATCCAATCGCAATGGCGTTCGTGTCACCATGCTCCACAGCATGACTACGGTTATCGTTGTTAATACCGCAAAATACACCAACACCCTAGGCCGCAAGATTCTGCGGAACATAGATGTACTTGAAAGCTTTTGATCGATACCGTTTTGTGTGCTGTTGCGAATCAACCCACGTGGGTAGTGCATTTTGTCCATTACACCATCGCATACATCAATGCAAGCTGAACAGCTAATGCATTCATACTGGAGGCCATCACGTATGTCTATGCCTGTTGGACAGACCTGCACGCACAGCGTACAGTTAATGCAATCGCCTAACCCTTTGGCATGGTATTGCTCTGGTGTGTCGCTGCGCGGGCGCGAGCCACGCCCTTCGCCTCTAGCCTCATCGTAGGTCACTATCAGCGTGTCACGGTCAAACATGGCACTTTGAAAGCGCGCATAAGGACACATATATTTGCACACCTGCTCGCGCATCCAGCCAGCATTTCCATAGGTGGCAAAGCCATAAAACAATATCCAGAAAGTCTCCCAAGGCCCTAGAGACAACGTTGCGACTTCGCCAGCTAAGACTTTAATCGGCGTGAAGTAGCCAACAAAGGTAAACCCTGTCCACAGCCCAATACCTAACCAGGCGGCGTGCTTAGAACTTTTACGCAAAAGTTTTTCGAAACCGAATTGACCGCTGTCTAAACGCATGCGGGCCGTTCTGTCCCCCTCAATTTTTCGCTCTACCCACATAAATATTTCGGTGTAGACGGTTTGTGGGCATGTATAGCCACACCATAGTCGTCCTGCCACGGCCGTAAACAAAAAAAGTGCCAGTGCGCTGATCACCAGCAAGCCAGTAAGATAAATCAAATCCTGCGGGTAGAGCACCAGATTAAAAACATAAAATCTGCGCGCAGCTATGTCAAACAGCATCGCAGGGCGATCGCCTATTGATAGCCATGGCAAACCATAAAAGACCAATTGTGTGGCCCACACCATAGCCCAGCGCCAATAGTTAAACCAACCGGTCACACTACGCGCGTAAATTTTGCGCTCAGATTGGTATAAAGATACCACTGCAGACGAATCGTCAGCTAGCGCCAAAATAGGTATCACCCGCTGCGATGCGGATTGATTGTCTAATTGATTTGCCACCTTACAACTTCTTTATCAGGGAGTTTTGGTGGGTACAGGTATCAACTGCGTTGGAGCACTGGTCACACTAACGGCCAAAGGCAAGCTAGTAGCTGACAAGCTCAATACATAGGCTGCCACCACATGAATTTGCTCTGTCGTTAGCTTGGGCGACTGGGCTGGCATGATGTTGTTTTTGCCATTTTTTATGGCGCTCACAATAGCAGCTTCGCCCCACCCATGCAGCCAATAATCGTCTGCCAAGTTAGGTGCTCCTAAAGCTTTGTTGCCCTTACCGTCTACGCCATGGCAAGCCGCACAGGTAGCAAAGAGTTTCTTGCCGCTGTAAGCTTTAATCTCGTTATGAGGACTACCAGATAGAGATAGAACATACTGCGCCAGCTCTTTGACTTCGGTGTCTCCCCCTATAGCTGCACCCAATGCAGGCATGATACCCGTGCGTCCATTGGTTACTGTGTTGACAATATGGACTGCACTGCGGTCGCCTAACCATGCTGCGTTAGGGTTGGTCAGGTTTGGATAAGAGTTGCTTCCCTTGCCGTCTGAGCCATGACATTGTGCGCAATTGTTCATAAACATTCGCTCACCCAACGCGATTGCGCGCGGGTCTTTGGACAGCACTTCGATTGGTTGCGCTGCAAACGCAGCATACAGCGGCGCAACTTGCCTGCGCAGCTGATCTATATCCTGCTTATATTCAGTGTCAGTAGATGACCAGTTCAAGGTGCCTTTGTAGCTGCCTAAGCCGGGGAAAAATATCAAATATACAAAAGAAAAAATCACCGTCAATATGAATAACCACATCCACCAGCGCGGCAGCGGGTTATTGAGCTCGCTCAAATTTTCATCCCACACGTGACCTGTAGTATTGTTATTGTTCAGTGCCTTATTAACACTCACTTTAGCGCTACCTGCCCACCACAGTAAAACTGCGCACGCCGCAATAGAAACCAAACTGATAACAGCCACATACCAAGACCAAAAACCGTTGATGAAATCGCTCATGGGTTGCTCCACTAGTCAGATAGAAACGGTAATTGAGCCGCATCCTCAAATTGGTTTTTTTGTGAGGGTAAGTAGGCCCAAATGCCTATGGCAATAAAGCCTGCAAAAGCAGCCACGGTCACCACGATACGCAGAAGATTGATGTCCATAAAATTTTCTCCTACTTCAAGGCCAGTCCCAAGCCCTGCAAATATGCCACCATTGCGTCCAGCTCTGTCTTGTCTTTGAGCTGTGCCGGTGCGGTGGCGATTTCTGCATCGGTATAAGGCACGCCTACTGCACGTAAAGCCCGCATATGCCTTTGAATCGACTCTGCATCAGCAGGGGTCTTTTCCAGCCATGGATACGCAGGCATGATGGATTCGGGCACTAGATCACGGGGGCTGACTAAATGAAGGCGTTGCCATTCGTCGCTGTATTTACCGCCCACACGGTGCAGATCTGGCCCAGTTCGTTTGCTGCCCCATTGAAATGGATGGTCATATACGAACTCACCTGCTACAGAATAGTGTCCATAACGCAGCGTCTCTGCCACCAAAGGGCGGATCATCTGCGAATGGCAGTTGTAGCATCCTTCGCGCACATAAATGTCCCGCCCTACGATTCTCAATGGTGAATCTGGAACAATTCCTTTGATAGGCTGGGTAGTAGATTTCTGAAAAAATAAAGGAACAATTTCTACCAACCCTCCTACTGCAAGTACAAGCAGAATCAACACAATCATTAATGTGTTGTTGGTTTCAACCTTTTCATGGGACAAAGCCATACATTTAACCTTTAAGCGTAAGCCACAGTGGCTGGAATTCTGGCGTCTGATGGCCTACCTGCGCGCACAGTCATCAACACGTTCCATGCCATGATCAGCATGCCCGTCAAGTAAAGAATGCCCCCAAAAAAACGCACCACATAAAATGGGTAAGTTGCTTTGACACTTTCAACAAAGGTATAGGTCAACGATCCATCTGGGTTGATAGCCCGCCACATCAGCCCCTGCATCACACCAGCAATCCACATGGCAGCGATATACAGCACGATGCCCATGGTGGCTATCCAAAAATGCAGTTCAATAGCTTTGATACTGTGCATTTTGGTTTGCCCAAACAGACGAGGAAACAAAAAATACAATGCCCCCATGGAAATAAATCCTACCCAACCCAGCGTGCCACCATGTACATGGGCAATATTCCAGTCGGTATAGTGGGATAGCGCATTAACCGTCTTAATTGACAGCATGGGCCCTTCAAAAGTAGCAATGCCGTAGAAAGACAGCGCCACTATCATGAATCGAATAATCGGATCGTCTCGCAACTTGTGCCAAGCCCCTGAGAGCGTCATGACACCATTGATCATGCCGCCCCAGCTAGGGGCTAAAAGAATAAGCGAAAACACTACACCCAGCGATTGAGTCCAGTCGGGCAATGCGGTGTAATGCAGATGGTGTGGCCCTGCCCACATATAGGTAAAAATCAAAGCCCAAAAGTGAACAATCGATAACCGGTACGAATACACAGGCCGCTCGGCTTGTTTAGGAATGAAGTAATACACAATACCCAAAAAGCCGGCAGTCAACAGAAACCCCACTGCGTTATGGCCATACCACCACTGCACCATAGCATCTTGAACCCCAGCATATGCCGAATAAGACTTCATCCAGCCTGCAGGCACCACGGCAGCGTTCACAATGTGCAGCATCGCGACAGCAAGTATAAAAGCGCCATAGAACCAGTTGGCCACATAGATATGGCGCACTTTGCGCAAGCCAATAGTGCCAAAAAAAACAATCGCATAGGCTATCCAAGTCAGCGCAATCAATATTGCGATCGGCCATTCCAATTCAGCGTATTCCTTGCCACGGGTAAAACCCATGGGCAATGAAATAGCGGCCGCTAAAATAACAGCTTGCCAGCCCCAGAAATGAAACGCAGCCAGCTTGTCTGAGATGATGCGTACTTGGCAGGTGCGTTGCACTACGTAGTAGCTGGTAGCGAACAACGCACAGCCACCAAAAGCAAAAATAGCGGCATTCGTATGAAGTGGCCGCAAGCGTCCAAATGACAACCACGCTATGCCAAAGTTCAGTTCAGGCCAGGCCATCTGTGCAGCGATGAACACACCCACCAGCATGCTCACCACACCCCACACAATAGCCATTACCGAAAACTGGCGCACAATTTTGTCGTTGTAAACCGTAGCTTGCGATGCTCTCCACATTGTCGAAGGCGCGCTCATGGAGGGATTGGGTAACACAGCACTCATTGACGATCCTTACGGCTATAGTTGTAAGGCAGTATGTGGACAGATCTAGTCGGACGGCTTGATAAAGATCAACCTTTGTTACTGCGGGCCGTCGCAGGGACGCTTTGCAACTTTTCTTCTTGAAAAATACGTTGTGCTTCTTTGTCAACGTCCTCAAACTGGCCCGACCAAACAGCCCAAGCCAATACGGCTACAACTCCCAATGCGAGCAATACCGATAGCGGAATGAGCAAGAACAATACGTCCATCAGATTTTCGGTTTTAGCATGGGGCTATGCGACAAGCGTGCGGCATTAGCCAATACCAACAACGAGCTGATCGCCATGCCCAAGCCAGCCAGCCAAGCTGGAAGCCACCCCGCAACAGCCAAAGGAACGCACACCGCGTTGTAAATTGCAGCCCACCACAAGTTTTGGCGCACTATCTGCATGGTGCGGTGGGCTTGGTGCAATATGGCGGGTAGCAATGGCAGCTGCTCACTGGGGATCACTAAGTCCGACTGGGCCTGCGTCAACGGCACGGCGTTGCCCAGTGCCACAGACACATCTGCACAAGCCAGCACCGGACCATCGTTAAGGCCATCACCCACCATCATGACTTTGCGTCCCTGCGCTTGCAATGACTGCAGATACGCTAATTTAGTTTGTGGTGTGCAATCTCCCAGTGCTTGCTCAATACCCAAGCTGCCAGCTACACGTTGGGCAGCCAAAGTGCGGTCACCCGAGAGCATCTGCACGTTAAGCCCGTTTGCAAGCAGTGTGGCAACAGTAGCCTGTGCAGTTGGACGAATCACTTCATCCAGATTAAACCGAGCTAGCCAGCCAGATGCATCGGCAAGCACTACCTGCATCGTGCTGTCAGCCGAGGACTGCGCACCACAAAATGCGGCAGAACCCAAACGTACAGGACCCATGCCACCATATAAAAAAGGTTCCGCGAACGTACCTTCCAGGCCTTGATTTGCAAACTCTTTGACGTTTGTCACATTGGGTATTGACAATGAGACTTTTGATTGCGCTGCCACAAGAGCTTGCGAAACCGGGTGCAGAGAATGTTGCGCAAGTGCTGCCGCAAGTTGGAGTGCTTGGGTTTGTGAGACGCCCTTACGCGCATGCACTGCCAGCAACCCTATCTGCGCTTGGGTCAATGTGCCCGTCTTGTCAAAGATAACTGTATCAATACCTGCCAGCGATTCGATAGCTTGCAAGCGCCTCACTAAAATCCCCTGATTGGCCAACCATCCTGCAGAGGCTAGCATCGCAGTAGGCGTAGCCAGTGACAATGCGCAAGGACACGTTACCACCAGCACTGCTACTGCGGCCATCAAGGCGCGGGCTGGATCTGTAGGCCACCAAAATATCGCCGCACCCGCAGCTGCGAGCAATACAAACCATAAAAATGGTTTGGCAATCTTGTCTGCTAATAACGCTAACCGAGGTTTCTCAACTGATGCTTGCTGCATCAAAGCCACTATCTGGGAGTAACGTGTTGCCTTGCCAATTCGGGTAATGCGCACTTGCACAGCAGCCGATAAGTTATAGCTGCCCGCCATCACTTGTGCGCCTACTGTTCGTTGCACTGGGCGGGATTCACCTGTAAGCAATGCCTCATCGACAACAGTATCGCCCGCCATGATGATGCCATCGGTTGGAAAGGCTTCACCCGGTAACACGCGTGCTACATCGCCAACACTGAGATGCCTTACTGCCACGCGTTCAAAAAGCCCGCTGGCTAATTGCCGCTCTGCACTATCAGGCAGACGTTGCATCAAGTGACCCAAAGCACCCGCAGTGCGGTCACGCAAGCGTTGCTCCAACCAGCGACCCGTCAACAAGAAAAATACAAACATCGTCAGCGAGTCAAAATATACCTCGCGTCCCCACCAGCCTCCAGGCTCAAAGGTAGCCGCTGTGCTGATAGCAAAGGTCATCACAATACCCAGTGCTACTGGCAAATCCATGCTGACACTGTGTTGCTTCAAATCTCTGAGCGCATGACTGAAAAACGGCCCGCACGAAAAAAGCACTACTGGCAAACTTAGCACCCATGATGCCCAGCGCAGCAACATAACAATATCGGGCGCAATCTCTCCCGGTACGGCAAAGTAACCGGGAACTGCATACATCATCACCTGCATCATGCAAAAACCTGCCACCAACCAGCGCCACAGCGCCAGCCGTGATTCCTGTCGGCTATGGTCTGGTACAAACGCGTCGCCAGCAGGGGTCAATGCATAACCCAGCACTTGGGCAGCAGCGATCCATTGCGATGGCCGGGTTATCGCTGATGACCACGTCACACTGGCGCGCCCGCTGGCAGCGCTCACGTGTGCGGCCACCACACCTGCGCTGGCAAGTAGGGCCTGCTCTACCTTCAGCGAGCACGCAACGCAATGCATACCTGCTATCAGAACCTGCGACTCCCATACACCAGTGGCTGCAGGTAAGTCGTCTGCAGCGCGACTAAACATAGCCCATTCTTGTGGGTCGTCCCACAAACCAGCATGGGTTGCATGCACAGACACATTTGCTTCATATGTCAAAGAAGCATAAGTCGATGGCAACATTGAAAGCGGTTTAACAGCATACATAGTGTCAGATTAAGGGTCTGTGCAGAACTTAACCTTGACAAGTATCAACTCTAAGACCATCAACCACTTGACATGGATGCAATCTTAAAAAAGCGCGTTCACAAGCTTGGGGTGAGCCGGGCAGCCAGCTCGTCGGCCGCCCGTGACCAGTCTGAATCGTCTGTGAGGGCGCGCGCTAGAAATTGCGCTTGCGAAACATTCCAAAAATCAGCTTCTGCCAGGCGTGTGCCAGGCTTAAGACGATGATCGCCCAAAAATGCATCAATAGTCTCGACGTTGCCCGCCATGCCCAACTGACGAAACAAATTACTTAAATCATGAACGATAATTTCCACAGCATTGCACCTAGGTTGGTTGACATTTAAAACTATTCGCTAGAGTTTTGAAAAAACGCAATATGACCATAATGCCATTCAATCGCAGCTCCAAATTGACTTAACCCGTTTTACGTCAGCACGCGAAAGTTAACCATCATGCCGGCGTCTTCGTGCTCGAGATTGTGACAATGCAATAAATAGGTTTGATCGTCTGGAAAGTTGTGCGTAAAGTCGACAGCTATGCGTACAGTTTCTCCAGGCCACACCAATACGGTGTCTTTCCAACCTAGATCACTGACCACGCGACCCTTGCCAAAAATTCCTATTGCCGATACTTGCTGCGGACTGCTTACACGTTCAATCACTTGGAATGAAAAGCCATGAATGTGCATAGGATGCGGCATGCCCATCGCTGGGTTGTTGATACTCCAAATCTCTACACTGCCGCGCTTGACATCAAAAGCAATTTCTTTCATTTTGAAACTGCGCCCGTTGATCAAAAAACGCATGTGCTCCATCGACAGTTCAATTTTCCGCTGCGTTGCACTCACTGTACGGATAGGTTTGACTTCAGACAGAGCCGCTGGCAACTTACTAAGAACGCGATCACCTTTTGCTACGGATAATTTCAGTATGTTGAACTCCATGCCCAACGGCAAGCGCGACGTCCCCATACTGGCCATCATCTCACCCATACCGCCCTTGGACGACATATTTCCCATCCCCATCCCCATGCCTTGCGTGGATCCCTCGTTTTCCATTGGGTCGAACGCCAAGCTTTTAAGAAAAATATCTTGTCCTGGTGGTACTTGGCCTGCGTCTATCAGCACATCCAACCGTTCGCCCGGCGCAAAAAATGATTCTTTTACAGTTTCGGGCTTGTCGATCAAGCCACCATCCGTACCGATCACAGTAAACTCCAACGGAGTGACGCCGTTGACAAACGCCAGCCTGTAAATCCGTGCGTTAGAACCGTTGAGCAAGCGCAGACGGTAGGTGCGCGGTGAAACGGTATGCGCTGCGTTAGGTGTCAGGTTGGTTAGCACAATATCGCCCAACCATCCCATCATAGACTCGTGGGCATTAGGCTTGTACACCAGTCGGCCTTGCGCATCAAACTGCTTGTCTTGAATAACTAACGGCAGATCAGTTTCGCCCAGCCGCAAGTCGAGCGTCTTGGCTAATTTTCGCTGATCGTCGTCGTCAACCAAAAAGAAGCTGGCCAGTCCGTTGTAAGCTTGCTTGGCTGTCAGCTCATGCGCGTGGGTGTGGTACCAGTATGTGCCACCCCGATTGCTTATCTTAAAGTCATATTTATAACTTCCACCAGGCGCCGTGGTGTTAATTGGATGGCCATCCATCGCAGCAGGTGTATGCAGACCATGCCAGTGAATAATGGTGGGCTCGAGGAGAGCGTTGTCCATACTGGCTGAAAAGTTGGCGCCAGATTCCAAACGCAGAATAGGATTTTGGTAGGACTTACCCGCCTGCTCTGTCTGGTAGAGCAAAAACGGTGATTTTAGTTCTGGTAAAAGCCCAAAACTCGCCGCAATGACCTTGATATTCAATGGCCCGGTTACATCCAGCACCCCTAGCGGCCCATTGTCACTAGGGATAAAAAGTTTGTGCACAAAATTCTCCGGTGTCACCGGATCAAAGGGATAGGGGCGAAACGCAGTGGTATCCCGAAGTTGCGAGCGCTCGATCCGATAGTAGGCCCAAGCGGCGGTACCAGCAGCTATACCTGTCATGGCAACTGCGCCTGTGTATTTCAATATCCTTCTTCGGTCTTGCATGAAAAATCTCCGATGCAGCTTTTTTTCGATCACCCATCTGAACATGAAGTTTGGCCTCTGGTCGCGCTACCGCACCGTGTGTTGACATCCATCAAACAAACGTTAGTTAAATGGCTAGATTGCATGCAAAAGTGCCACTATTACCGGTCTCAAGCCGTGCAATCGTTCAATGCAATGCTGCGGTTTTTCAAATGGGAAAATATTGAAAGTCGATCTATGAAAACAGATACAGCTCCATCCGTTGGCATACAAAACGCAGCTGCGCTTGAACCTGTCGCAGATACAGCCCATGTGCTGTACACCTGCCCTATGCATCCGGAGATCAGGCAAGATCATGCTGGCAGTTGCCCAAAGTGCGGAATGACACTGGAGCCTGTGCAGCCGAGCTTGGATGATGACGAGAACCCTGAACTAGCAGACTTCACACGGCGCTTTTGGTGGACGCTACCGCTTACTGCAGTGGTGACTGTACTGGCCATGCTGGGCCACCGTTTGCAGTGGTTTGACATGGCCACACAAAGCTGGATCGAGCTGGTGCTGACCTTGCCCATTGTGATGTGGGCAGGCTGGCCGTTTTTTGTGCGTGGGGCGCAATCCGTTGTTCACCGAAGCCCCAATATGTGGACACTGATTTCTTTAGGCACTGGCGCAGCGTTCTTATACAGTGTGGTGGCCACTGCCAGTCCGCAGATTTTTCCAGCAGAATTCATGTCCATGGGCCGGGTGGCTGTTTACTTTGAAGCGGCTGCTGTCATCATCTCATTAACCTTGCTAGGGCAGATGCTGGAACTCAAGGCGCGCTCGCAGACATCAGCCGCTATTAAGTCACTGCTGGGATTGGCGCCCAAAACTGCACGCCGCATTAAAACTGATGGCGGTGAAGAAGATATACCGCTTGTAAATGTGCATGTGGGCGATTTGCTGCGTGTGCGGCCCGGCGAGAAAGTGCCCGTCGATGGTGTGGTAACTGAGGGCCAAAGTGCAGTGGACGAATCTATGCTGACTGGTGAGCCTATGCCGGTAACCAAGCGTCCCAATGACAAATTAATTGGCGCAACGCTCAACACCAGCGGTGCCTTAACAATGCGCAGCGAACATGTTGGGTCGACCACCGTGCTGGCGCAAATTGTGCAAATGGTCACCATGGCGCAGCGTTCGCGCGCACCCATGCAGCGCATGGCTGACAGCGTAGCAGGCTATTTCGTTATCGCCGTTGTCAGTATTGCACTGCTTACTTTTTTCGGTTGGGGCTTTTTCGGGCCTGAGCCTAGCTGGGTCTACGGCTTGATCAACGCAGTAGCGGTTCTGATCATTGCATGCCCCTGTGCATTGGGGTTGGCTACACCCATGTCAATCATGGTGGCCACCGGGCGGGCAGCGACGATGGGTATTCTTTTTCGTGATGCAGCAGCGATTGAAAATTTGCGCAAGATAGACACACTGATTGTGGACAAAACAGGCACCCTTACCGAAGGGCGACCCGCTTTTGAACGCGCCATGGCAGTCGGAAGCTACAACGACACGGAGGTGCTGCGCCTGGCCGCTAGCCTAGACCAAGGCAGTGAACACCCGTTGGCAGCAGCCATCGTAGCAGCGGCACATGCGCAAAAGTTGGTGCTTGACAAGCCTGAGCAATTTGATTCTGCATCAGGCATTGGCGTACGTGGCACAGTGGCAGGTCAATCGTTGGCGCTAGGCAATACGGCATTCATGCAGTCGCTAAGCGTTGACGCCACCGCGTTGGCTAGCCAAGCTGAACAATTGCGCGGTCAAGGTGCCAGCGTAATGTACTTGGCAGTCGACGGGCAGTTAGCCGGCTTGCTGGCAGTGGCCGACCCCATCAAAGACACTACTAAGGAGGCCTTGGTATCACTGCACGCGGCTGGCCTGCGCGTAATCATGGCCACTGGCGATGGCTTGACCACCGCACGTGCAGTCGGCGAAAAGCTGGGTATTTCAGAGGTGTTGGGCGAGGTCAAACCTGCAGACAAACTGGCATTGGTTGAGCGATTGCAAAAAGAGGGGCGCATAGTTGCTATGGCCGGTGATGGTATCAACGACGCACCTGCGCTGGCCAAGGCCAATATTGGTATCGCCATGGGCACAGGCACGGATGTAGCCATGAACAGTGCGCAGGTTACGCTGGTCAAAGGCGACTTGCGCGGTATCGCCACGGCGCGCGCATTGTCTGTAGCCACCGTAGCTAACATGAAGCAGAACCTTACGTTTGCATTTATCTACAACGCCTTGGGTGTGCCGCTGGCATCTGGCGTGCTGTATTCGCTGACAGGCTGGCTGCTGTCGCCCATGATCGCTGCACTGGCGATGAGTTTGAGCTCAGTCTCGGTGATCAGCAACGCATTGCGATTGCGCGGTGCAGTGCTCAAGCATGATTGAACAAGCCCACTTAAAACTATGGACATCTTTGCACATGCTCTATGGGCTGGCACAGGCCTAGGCTTTGCGCACCGCCGCTGGCCAGTCAAGCCCGCAATTGCAGCAGCCACTGTCATACTGGCAACTGTGCCAGATGTTCCTCATTTGCTGCCTGTTTTGGCATGGTCCATGTTTGGAGACGGTACGTTGTCCGCAGTGGGTGCCTATGCTATTGCGGTGCCTGGCCAAGAGCCGTCTATGCAACCCATAGTTGCGTTGTTGTCTCACCATTTGCACTGCGTAATGCACAGCGCTATTGTGGCAGGCATGATTACAGTGTGGATATGGGTGGTGCACCATATATTATGGATACCACTGCTGGGATGGTGGTCGCACATTGTGATTGATGTGTTCACCCATTCGGTTGACTACTACCCATCGCCAGTGCTGTACCCCATTACGCAGCGCGGTTTTGATGGCATTGCGTGGAACACACCGTGGTTTATGGCGCTGAATTATGCAGTGCTTATTTTCAGCTGGGCCTGGATCGCACTCACAGCGAGAAAAAAGCATCATCACGGCGCATGAAGATCAATTTATTCTTGAAAAGGATGCACAGTCATCATAGCGCGTCTAGACCTGCGTTCACACTGCCTGCAGCCATGTGAGCGCGCAGGGTCTCCAGTTCATCGAGCAGTTGCAGCGCCAGTGCTGCCCCTGCCAGGTTAACCCCCAGATCGCGTTGCAGGCGCGTAGCTATCTTGGCGTGGCGCACATGAAAATGGGTGAAACGCCAGTCGCCAGGGGCGTTGCCAGTGGAAGGTGCTATGACACCTTCTTGGACAAGCTGCACAACGTACTCTGTCTGAACAGCACAAATGCGACATAGTTCTTCAACATTCATCTCGCTGGTTTGAAATGTAAAGGTGCTCATACTGCAGCTCCTAGGTTGGCACGCGGTGCGAAGGTTTTAAACTGTTCTGCCATGCTGCGGTAAAAAGCTTGCCCTGCTTCGTCAGTGGCTGGCGGCGCTGCAATCTTCAGCACGAAATAAAAATCACCCGGCGCGGTTGATGGCAAGCCGCGACCTTTCAGGCGCAGCTTGCGGCCCTCGACCGAGCCAGCAGGTATTTTCAGCTCTACAGCACCGCTGGGTGTGGGTACTTGTATTTCGGCACCCAGTGCAGCCTCCCAGGGTGATATGGGCAAATCCAGATACACATCATGCTTGTCCATACGGTAATGGGCATGGGCTTTAAAGCTGACTTCCAAATACAGATCGCCAGGTTTACCGTCACCCATACCGGGCCTGCCCTGCCCAGCCAAGCGTATGTGCTGGCCAGCGCGTACACCCTTGGGGATTTTGAATTCAATGTCGTGGTTTTTAATGGTAACGCGCCCTTGTGCATCCATCTCAGGAACGCCTAGGCTGACACGCCGTTCACCGCCGTGGTAAGCCTCTTCCAGGTCAATTTGAATTTTGGCATGACTATCCTCGCCCTGCGCATTGAATGCTTGCTGACGTTCGCGACCCGCTTGCCCAGAATGTCCAGAATGTCCATCGTTAAAA